>CAVWDL010000006.1:0-142537 GCA_963753785.1 uncultured Microcaldota archaeon | reverse complement strand
TGCTCTACGGGAGCGGGAATGGATATGCGGGAATATTCACCGCGGCGGAGGGCTACATAGGCAACCTGCTCTTCCAGAACGGGCTCAACCTGATGACCTCGATGTACACGGTCTCCATAAACTACTCCATGATAGCGAAGATTGTGTATTTCCTGATGGAAGAGGGCGCGCAGTTCCTCCAGGGGGTGGTTAGCGCGCTTGCGGGCGGGGACATCTTCGGGCTCTGGATCGGCTTCTCCACGAACATAGCGTCGCTACTCGGCGCGTACGCGGGGATCTACACCAACATATACGGCACGTTCCTCATAGCCTCGTTCGCGGGGCTCTTCATCATGTTCCTCGTCCTTCCGATAATACAGGCAGCCGCGCTGACCATAGTCGCGCCTCTCGCGATAGCATTCAGGGCGCTCGCCTTCACCGGCCCGGGGCTTAGGAAGACGGCAAACCTCTTCCTGGCGATGGCGGTCGGGTTCTACTTCGTGCTTCCGCTGACAATAGGCTTCAACTCCTACGTGGTGAGCTGCCTCAACATCCAGAACCAGCTGGGAATCCAGAACAACGCGTGCGACGTGGCGGGCACGACCACCTCCCAGTATCCCTTCTTCACAAGTACCTCGCCGACCTACGTCGTCGTCACTCCGCCAGCTCCACTCTTCGAGAACCAGGCGGGGGTCGGCATAATAAGTTCCGGGGCGAACGAGACGGTTTCCAGCTGGGTGGGCTCGAACCCGGACCTCGGCACACTCGATTCGAGCTTCTACAACTCGGTGACAAACCTTAATAGCGACTTCGCCCTGATGTTCAGCGCAAGCGAGACTGCGGAGAGCTACGGCAGGCAGGTGGCCGCATACCTCTTCGTGAGCACTGTGCTCCTTGCGATAGACTTCGGCATAACGCTCGGATTCATAGCGGGCCTCGCGAAGGGCCTCGACGCGATGGCGGGCCTCTTCGGCGCGGGCAGCTTCTGGAGCGACAGGTGAGAATGTGAGGAATTCGATGCTAAGGTTCGTATGCGCCTTTGCGGCGCTCGTCAGCCTCGCTTCGGCGCAGCAGGCGACGGTCACGAACTACACCGAGTTCCAGAACTGGCTTCCTGTCCTGCTGCTGGCGATGATGGTCAGTTTCTCCATAGTCGGCGTCTACTACATAGCGGGCGTCCTCCTCAACAACAGGAAGGTGAAGTCGGCGGCGCTGAGCGAGCTCGGGCAGGCGATAGGCACTGGCATAATAGTAGTGATAATAATAGCGGTGTTCACGATGGTCGGGCAGGGACAGCTCTCGTTCGTGTCATTTCTCTCCCCGCAGACGGTCTCGACCTCCTTCTGCCCCCAGGCTACGGGAAGCACGCAGCCCGCGCTGACGCAGAGCCAGCTCGACGTCCTAAGCACGACGGCGATAGGGACCACGGACAGCACCGGCGCCTATGCCACGAGCAGCTATCCCGACGAGATATGCCACTACGTGAACGGGCTCGCGGCGGGAACCACGAGCGCTGACATAACGCCGCAGATCGACTACGGGCTCTTCTACAGCTACCTGGTGGTAGACAACATGACCAACCAGGCTGCGAACAACCTCGACAGCTTCTACGTCTTCAGCGGATGGATAGGATTCCTCTCAGGATTCAAGCAGTTCAGCGCGTTCTGCGACTCGGACACGGGAGATCTTCTCAGCCTGCGTCATACCGGAGGTTGGCGTGGCGGCTACGGTGCTCGAGGTCGCCTACAAGTCGATCCCGTACGCGGGGTACAGCGCGATAAGCGACATGATGAAGTCGACGCAGCTGGAGTCCGTGCTCGCCTTCTACGTGATGCTGATACAGCTGCAGATGATACAGCTCTTCCTCGCCATCTGGCCGTACCTCCTGGCGGCAGGAATAATACTCAGGTCTACCTTCTTCACCAGGGGAGCTGGAGGGCTGATGATGGGGATCGCGCTCTCCGCGGTGCTCATCTTCCCGATAATGTACGGAATGGAGTACAGCGCGTTCTCCAGCGGATACATAGGGGGCACGAGCTCCACGAGCATAGGCCCGATCGGAGCCAGCAACCTGCCCACGATGCCGCTCTACGAGCTGAACAACGGCGCAAGGACGGTCTACGGAATCAACGCGCTGGCCTCCTACGACGGCTATGCGGACGCATCGCAGGTGCCTAGCGCTGGCTGCAACGCCGGAGACTTGGTGCACGAGAACGTCTGCGGCTATCCAGGTACCGCCGACGAGACTCCGACTTGCGTTAGCGCCGCGAGCGCGACCCCGCTCTGCTGCGCCCAGGGAACCACCTCCACGACGGGCAGCTGCGTGGCGACCCCGGGAATAAACATAAACTTCTTCGTGCTTCCTGACGCATCGAAAGTGCTCTCGTACTACCACTGCATGCCGAACGGCCCGGAAGGGCTAGTGGGCTCGGAGGCAGCGTTCGCTGCTTTCTACCTGATCCCGGGGCTGGGCCTAGTTACGGCGGGTCTTGGGACCCTCACGGGGACGGTCCCTGCAACGCCTCTCGACTGGCCGCTTAACGGGTGCATGCCATCGAGGGCGATAGGGGCGGCGCTCGCCATGATAAACCTTTACGGCATAACGTTTGCTTCGGGAGTGCTCTTCCCGATAATCAACATACTCGTCGCACTTGCGGCGATGAGCGGCTTCTCCAGCCTCTTCGGCGGAGACACGGACATACTGGGACTCAGCAAGCTGATATGAGTGGTTGAATGAGGACGATAATCGCGCTCTTTACGGTCGTGCTCCTCTTCGGGGCGGCGAGCGCGCAGTTCGACTCCATACTAAACCCGATCTGCGGCACAATGTTCGGCCAGCTCTCCCCGAGCGCACCCACCAACGACAGCATCTCCGTGCTCGTGACGATATCTTTCGCGATCACCCTCGCCGTCCTCTCGGTGCTCGGACTCGTGTACGCGATAGGCTACGGCCTCGGGATAGACTCGCTCAAGACATTCGTTCGAACAGAGTACCTGGAGAGCTTCTTCAACCTCGCCATGATCATCTTCATAGCAGGAGGGCTCGGATTCGCAGGCAGCGCGATCTCGTTCCTGTCGAACGTGGCGGGGATAGGCCAGACGACGGTGCAGGTGAATAGCGTTTACGACGCATACTACGCGATATGCACGAACTACATCAACACGGGCGCGAACACAGTGCTCGGATACGCGACCGAGATCTCGACGGAGATCACGATCATCGACATATTCAAGGGGACGTACATATCCGCTGCGCCGGGCGACTTCGGCTTCTCTGGCCTTTTCTTCTCGGGCCTGCAACCGATAGACAACATATACGGCCTAGAGCTCGGGTTCTACATGGCGATGGCGGGGATGTTCGTCGGAATACCTGTGCTGCTGTGGATAGTGTACAACCTCTTCCCGTGGTTCCTCTACGCCGGCGTGATGCTCAGGGCGTTCCCCTGGACGAGGGCGGCGGGAGGCTCTTTCATCGCGCTTTTCATAGCGTTCTACATAGTCTTCCCTGCGATAATACTGCCCTTCTCCCAGTACGGGGTTCCGGGGAACGGGGGGATCACATGGGCCTCGCAGAGCCAGATCAGCGGAATCTCGGGCCTGGTAGGGTTCGCACCGACTCTGATCACGTCGACGCTCGGCTCCGTCTTTGGGGGCGCGTACCTGCAGGTCGAGGGATTCGGCGCAGCGGCCTCCGCCTTCGCGGTCCAGATCCTCGGGATCGTGATAGCGCTGCTCGTATCGCTTGACGTGGTAGAGCTCCTTGGAGACATACTGGGCGCGCCTTCGATGCACGCGAAGAACCTGCTAAGCAAGGTGATATGACGATGATTGACTTCTTGATGCAGGCCTGCACGGCGCAGGCTCCCTCCAGCCCCGCCTGCATCGTCCAGTACCTCACTCAGCCCTACACAGCTTGGTTCCCGGTCGTCGTGTTCGGCGCGCTCGCGGTTATAGCGGTGGTCGCGATCGTTTACCTGCTGAGCTCGTTCATAGGAAGGGAGGGGCTCAGGGCGTGGGCCAAGGTGAAGATCTACGACGTGCTCCTCTCGTTCATACTCATATTCGCATTCATGGCGATAGCGACCTTCCTTCTCTCGTTCAACTTCCAGAGCATCTTCGCGGGCGCCAACCTGCTGCCCGCGCAATGCGCGAACAGCGGCGCGGGGACAGACCTGTTCTCGGTGGCGCTGTGCAACATGCACCAGTTCAACCAGAACATAGTCGACCTGAACTCGATGATATACCTGCTCTCGCTCAGGCTCTCCTTCGTACCCAGGTTCGACTTCAACACGTCCACGATAATAAACATACCGGGCGTTAGCGTACTGACGTCCATAGGGCTTCCGGACTTCATAGGGCCCCTCTCGGGCTCGATGCTGCAGCTGCTGTACGGCGCGTACGTCGTTTCCGAGGTGCAGCTCCTGCTCCTCGGCTCCTCGCTGCTCTTCTTCTCGCTGTTCATGAGCATAGGGCTCATATCCAGGATGTTCGAGGTGACGAAGTCCTTCGGCGGTGCTATGATCGCCTTCGGCGTGGGGCTAGGGATAATCTATCCCCTCTTCGTCTGCATCAACTACGGCTTCCTCAACGTCGGGATGGCGACAAACCATGGCGCTCTCGACATCGCGAACGACGCTACGCTGTTCGGGGGCATCATAGGCCTGGTCGGAGTCGGCGTATTCTCCGCGCTTGTCGGAACGGCGCTGACCCAATTCGACACGTTCCTGACCCAGCTCATCCAGTACATAGGCCTTGCGGTGATAGGCCTCACGATAATACCCGTGCTCAATTTCATACTCATCGACGTCTTCATAAGGGACTTCTCCAAGGCTGTCGGGGAGAAGATGAGCTTCCTTTCGCTGCTTACGAGAATAGTGTAGTGTGAACATGAAAAACAGAATAGCATTCGTCGCCCTCCTGCTCGCGTTAGCGCTCGCGCCGTGGGGCGCGGCCGCTGCTTCGACCGCGCTGGGCGCGGGCGGGGGGACAAGCTCCGCTGCCGCCTCATGCGACCAGACAGCCAATGCAGTGGCACCCTGGTACTGCAGCCAGATAAACCAGGCGACATCCAACATCTGGACGATATGGGAGCCGGTGGCGCTGATAGCGGTGCTGCTCGCCTTCTTCATCGCGGCCATGATATTCATCGCAAGCATAGTGCTGAACAACGAGAAGATCAGGAGGTTCGCCATAGGGGAGCTATACGAGGCGTGCGCCACGGCAATAATGGTGATAGCGTTCATGAGCATCTCTGCGACGCTGTTCGGGATCATACCCGCGCTGGTGACTGGCCCCGTCGATCCATACTCGATGTCTCTGAACTACATAAGCGGCACGCTGCAGGCGTCGCAGAAGCCGGTGATCGCGCTCTACGACGCGATAATGGTGGACTCATACTACGGAAGCCAGGAAATAGTCATCACTACGAACCCGGCCGCAGGACTGGTTGCGAAGGGCGCGTCCATGATATCCTCGATCATCAGCAGCCTCATAGTGCCCATAATGCAGCTGTTCATAGTGCCAGCTGACGCGATGCTGGGGCTGCTCGTAGAGGGCATGCTCGCGCTCACGGCGGAGTTCTACATGATACTGTTCTTCATGTACGTGGCAATCCCAGTCTTCCTAATACCAGGCATAATTTTCAGGACCATACTCCCCCTTAGGAGCGTCGGAGGCATGCTAATAGCCATGGCAATAGCGTTCTATCTCGTGATGCCCATGCTCTTCTCGGTCGCGTATTATTTCGTGAACATCAGCGTGATGTCGAACCTGAACGCGGCGGCGGGGCAGATAACGGTCGACAGCCAGGGCACCCTCTCCCAGACCAACGCGGCGTCGTCGACTTCGCCTCTCGCGGTGGACGTGAACGGCCTGCAGAGCGAGATGGGATCCTACTTCCTCTCGGTGCTCTTCTATCCGGCGCTGATACTGGGCCTCACCTATTTCGCGATGACGACAATCGCGGACTTCATAGGAGGTATCTCGAAGACTACGGGCAGGCTCGGCCTGCTGTAATGAATTATAAACTCATCTGATAGAATATAAACGGTGATCGGCTGGCAGTATCGGGCAGATTCTTGTTTGCTGTTTTCATGATAGCCGCCGCCCTGCCTCTCGCCTTCATGTACGTGGACACAGGCAATCCTGTGCTGAGCCTCTCCCTTGCGATAGCAGCTCTGGTATTCGACCTCATAGCATTCTCAACCAAGTACTATGCGAAGTACTTCATACCCTTCCTGAAGATGAAGCACAGGACGGTGAACATGGGCACGGACGAGGCATTCGTCATGGCGCCCTCCGGAAACGCGATATTGGTAAGGAGGGACAAGGACATCTTCGCCAGCGCCTTCGTGAAGGTGCCAACATACCGCTCCGCCACGGAGATGGTGGCCGACGAGAAGGTCGGACTTCGCAAAGCTCTTCAGCAGGGCCCTCACGCTCAGCAAGAACCCGGTCAGGTTCGGGTCACAGCTCTACGTGATAAACAAGGACGCCTACATAAACAACATACGAAACAAGCTCAACGACGCCGAGGAGAAGTACCAGGAGGCGATGGTCAGGAAGGACATCCCAAAGACCGAGTCCGAAAGGATAAGGGGGGAAGTCACGATGTGGCACAACCTCTTCGACAACGTCAGCAAGGTCAAGTCGCAGGCCCTCGAGGCTTACGCGATGACGACTGCGATGGGCGGAAACGAGGACGAGGCGGTGAACCTCGCGCTGCAGCAGGCGGACGAGCTGGCCTCCGGAATAAGCGCCGTATTCGGGATAACCGCCACGATAGCGGAGGGGGAGGAGATGCTGAAGTTCATAGAGCCGGACTACATGATACCGATAGTCACGGCGAGCGAGCAGATGAACGTGCGTAACGCTTCGGTGGAGCTATAGGGCGATGCCATGGACGAGCAAACGGTAATATACATCGGTTCGGCGTCGATGATAGCGCTGCTCGTGATCTACGACGCGGGAGTGCTCGGGCCGTTCGCGATCATAGGGACGATCCTGTCGCTTCTGACCATAGTGATGGTGTTCGCGATCAACTACGCAGACTTCATCCTGTTCCCGCTGCTGACGATGGCATTCGGAATAAAGATAGTGCCCGCGAAGGACTACTACATACCGAAGAACAGCGACTGCGTGATAAAGTATGTCAACGGCATATACTACGCCACCGGCTACCTGACCGCCAACGTCTACAACTACGTCTTCGCTGCAGAGTCGATCGACGAGACGGAGGAGGCGAAGCTCTCCGAGGGCCCGGAAAAGTGGGAGAAGATAGTCATGAACGTCAACTTCCCCTTCAGGCTCAACGTCATCGCGGTCGCGGAGGACATACAGAAGTTCAGGGACGAGCTCGAGGGCAAGAGGGGGATGATCGAGTACCAGATGTCGAAGGAGATGAGCGGCTCCAACCCGAACCAGCTCACAATACAGGACATGCAGAGGAAGATGAACGTGCTGGACGCGAGGATAAACAGGCTCTCCTCAGGGGAGAGGCCCGTGAACGCGCTGATGTACATAGACAGCACCGCGGTCGGCGTGAGCGAGAAGGAGGCGATGGACGTGCTCACGGGGCAGCTCAACCACCTGGAGACCGTCTTCAACGCCTTCGACCTGGACATAAACAGGATACCCGGGAGGGAGCTCTACGAGCTGTTCACATTTAACTACGTGCTGCCGGAAGCGGAGGACATGACGCTCATATTCAACGTGCAGGCGTAAGGCATATATAAGCTCATTCGCAATCTTACGATCATGGGCCTTGTCCGACTTCAGAACATAATGAGCAACGAGCTCGCCAAGAGGACGATGTTCAGCAGGCCCCCTGAACCTCCCCAGGAATACCTGCTCAACGACCCCACCGATTCCATTTTCATAGGCATAACCAAGCTCTTCAGCGTGCCGTTCACATGGACGTTTGCGAGCCTCACCAACCCCCACATAGCGGTGGTCGGAATAACGGGAGCGGGAAAGAGCTTCTTCGTCAAGACGTTCCTGACAAGGGCGAGCTACATCTGGAACACCAACGCCATAATAGTCGACTTCGCCGGGGAGTACAAGGCATGGGTCAAGCAGGTCGGCGGCACGATAGTCTCGCTAGGGAAGGGGGACTACATAAACCTCATGGACCTCTCGGGGATAAAGCCGCTCGACAGGGCGAAGCAGATAATCACGTCGTTCGAGATACTTACCGACATAAGCGACTACCCGGAGCAGAAGAGGCTCACGGTAGAGGCGATCGAGCAGTCATACGTCAACTTCGGCTTCGCGATGGCGGAGACGCCCCCTCCGGACAAGGAGGCCCCGACGCTCAAGAACGTCATAAGCCTGCTTGAGGAGAAGCTCCAGGAGGGCACTTACGAGTACCCGGCAGAGCTGGAGAACGCGGTGTACAGGCTCAGGCAGTTCGCCAGGGAGGGGGAGGACTTCTTCGCGAGGAAGAGCACCATAGACCTCGCCAAGCTCGCAAACTCAGGAATGGTCGACATAGACCTGTCGGGCCTTCCAGACGAGAAGTTCAGGGCGCTCGCGGCGCTGTTCGTCCTGCAGACGCTCAAGGAGAAGATGAGGATGGAGGGCTGGAGCGCGTCCAAGGGGCTCAAGGCGCTCGTGGTCCTCGACGAGGCGTGGAAGGTCGCAAGCGACGACAGGAGCGATGCGGTCATGATAGTCAGGGAGGGGAGGAAATACCAGTTCGGGCTCATAGTCGCATCGCAGAACCCGACCGACATAAACGAGGCCATCTTCTCGAACGTCGGCACATCTTTCATGCTCAGGATAAAGTTCGAGAAATTCCTCGACTACCTGCAGGGATCGCTCAACTTCTCGGATTTCATGAGGAAGGAGATAAGCAAGTTCGGGGTAGGGCAGGCCGCGGTGGACATGTCGTTCCAGACGTCGGTGCAGTTCCCGGAGGTCTTCGTGATAGACAAGATCATAGGCGAGGTCCCTCTCGACGTGTACACCATAACGATGTCAGACGTGCTGAGCCAGCTGGAGCTGTCAGACCCCAATGTGCAGAGGGAGTACTACATGGAGAGGATAGACCTTAACTCCAAGCTGATAGAGGCGAACGTCAACTCCGAAGTCATAAACAGCATATTCAAGGAGCTGGACCAGAGGAACAGGATGATGGACATAAGGAGCCTCGTGCAGACGATGTCGAACAACAAGGTGAACAAGGAGGAGATAATCACGCTTCTCAGGAGCATGGGGCTCTCGGATTCGGCGATAACAAAGACTTTCGTTTACATAACGCAGTGAGTTGGAATGGGACAAAGCTTCACCGTAAACAGGATAGAGCTAAAGAGGATGCTAACAGTGCTGGGGGTCGCGGAGAGGAGCGCGGACGAGATGCTCGCCCAGCTGAACAAGATGCACAGGCACGCGAACGCCGTCGTCTTCGCGGGGATGCTGCAGAAGATCGGCCTCAAGGGCGACGACATTTCCAACATGTTCAGGAGGATAGGGGTGGACGACATAACAATAGCTAACGTGCTCAACAACCTCGACGAGGAGAGGATAAAGAACGCGTACGGCAAGGTCGTCGAGATATCAGTAGATTAGGTGCGTGTTTTGAGCAAGACGTATTGCATAGTGTGCGGGAAGGAGAAGAAGGGAATACCGGTCCAGGACGACGTGGTGCTCGGATTCATAAGATGGTTCAAGAGGACTGTCACGAAGAACGAGAAGGGGAACCTGCTGGTCGTATGCAAGGAGGACTACCTGGCCTACAAGGCGGCGAGGAAGAAGTACGAGGGCAGGCAGAAGGTGTACCTCGTGCTCGGAGTGCTTTTCGTGCTGCTCACCATCGCGATCTATCCCAGCGTCGCCACGGTGCTGACCGCGCTGCTCGTATTCGCCTTCATAGTGCTCCTATCTCTCCTCAGCTATACGCCACGGATAAGCATAAAAACGACATAATCATAAATGTGTTGAGGGCAATAAGAGGCGTGAGTGAGTGGCGCAGGAAGACTTGGATATAGAGCCAAAGGTCGAGGAACTCTCCTTCCCGGGGAAGCTCCTCACAAGCCTTGACGACGTAAAGCTTAAGCTCTCGAACGTACCCTTCTATTCGTTCCAGCCGGGTGACGGAAGGCTTGACATAATAAGGGTCGAGAGCAGGAACATACGCAAGAAGCCCTTCCTGTTCTACATCATATCGGTCAAGAAGGACTCGCTCGACATCACATACTCGGTGGTCCCGGGAAGCAGCGATCGGCTCAGGAGGGCCACGGTGATAAAGAGCATGGCGTCAGTGCTCTCAATCATAAGGGACAGCTTCGAGATAGACGAGGGGAAGTTCTACCAGTTCGTCGACTCCGCGCTTGACAACCTTATCAACGGGCTCTCGCAGAGCTACAGCACGCTCTTCAACAAGTACGACTCGCTCCTGAACGAGTACATCGAGGTCAAGAAGCTCTCAAGGGAGCTCAGCGTCTCGAACAGGAACCTGACGATACAGACCGGCCAGCTCAGCGAGGACAACAAGAACCTGAACGCGCAGCTGAAGTCGCTGCAGACCTACTCGGACGATGCGCTCATGGCGATGATAGAGGACTGGATAGACGTGCACAACAGCTCAATCGACCTCGGCGAGTTCGCGAAGAACTACAAGGTCGCGGAGCCTAGGATCGAGCAGATACTGGACAAGATGGTGTCCTTGGGCTATCTGGAGCTGAAGGGTTAGGTCTCATGAAGTACTACGTAACCGTGAACAAGAAGTACAGGTACGTAAGGGTCTTCGACATACTGAAGAGGCCGCACGAGAGCACGAACAAGGTATCGAAGTGGTTCTCTGCGTTCATAGACAAGATGGTAGCGAAGCAGCAGAAGAAGGAGGTGTGAGTGGCGATGAAACGCACGTACAAAATCGCACTGATAGTGGTCGCCGCGATAATAATCATCGGCGCTGCGGACCTCTACCTTAACGCGTACGCCGCCAGCCTCGAAAACTCCCTCAACAGGAACCTGACGGGCACCGGACCTGTGACGCTGTCGGGACAGCTGAGCCAGAGCAGGGTCTTCGAGTACAACGACTCGCAGCAGTTCATGTCGTATTCACTGGTCTCCTACAGCGCGACCGGCGCTTCGCAGGCGAGCGTGTCGCTGGACGTGTACGCGAAGGACCCGGTGGAGAGGATATACCTGCTGAACGTCTCCCGCTTCTGCGTCTCGTGCTTCGACGAGGACGCGCTGCGCAGCGAGCTTGCCTCCGACCTGCAGTCCTACGACCTCATCAAGAACGGCAGCAGCTTCGTCTACGTCTCCATAGCCAACATAAGCAGGATAGCCCCCAACTCCATAGTGATAGTGCCCTCCGGGCTGATGCCGATAGCGCTGATGAACGACTCGGGAGCGGAGCTGCTGGGACTCCTGAAGGAAGGCGACACCATAGTTTACGTCGGACAGAACTTCAGCAAGTCCATAGGGCCCAACGGCCTCATCTTCGTGACCCCTGAGGAGACGCTGGTCAACCTCCAGCAGGCGCATCTCGACACGTACTTCATCTCCCACGTGACCCCTCCCGGCGCGCCGGCGAACATGAGCTTCAGCAAGCAGACTTTCATCTTCGGGTCGGCGGAGAGGTACGGGAACGTGAGCTACGTCAATTCCGAGAGCGGATCGGTGGTCGCGTTCACCAACTATCCGAAGAGCTCGTGGAGCTCCCCTAAGAGCATGGCCAGCGACCTGGCGAGCGCGATAGACGCGAGGTTCTGGATGCTGCGCCTGGGGCACTACACCGGAGGGATAAACGTCACGTCAAAGCCGAGCGGCGCCATAGGCGCGTTCGCCAGCACACTTAGCAAGGCCAACCTCACCACCCTGGGCGTGGAGATAAACAGCACCTACTCGCTCGTCAGCCTGTCCGCAAGGAACAGCAACAACACGGCGAGGGTGGAGCTGGGGGTCAGGGACTCGTTTCGTGAGAACGGGAGCATGGGAATCCCCGCGTCCATAGGGGAGACGCAGAACATACCGCTCCTGATAAACGTCAACGGCAACAACCCCAAGGCGCTCTACCACCTCGAGCTCAGCGACAGCAACATGAGCTACGTGAGCGGGATACCGATAGGTTTCATCACTGACACGTTCGGAGTGGTCAAGTACTACGCGTTCTCCATCCCGAGCGGCTACTATGCCGTCTCGATCAAGGACTTCAACGAGACCACCTTCGCCACGGCCTTCTTCTACCTCGAGAACGCCACGATAGTACCGACGAACCTCGACTTCAAGAACGGTGTGTTCAACTTCTCCATCTTCAGCGACGGCTTCCCCGTCAACAACGCAACGTACGTTGCAAACCTCAACGGCGGGTACAGCGCGGGCGGATTCGTGGCGAACGGCAAGCTCACCTACTCGCTGCCCAAGGGCACGGTAGTCGGCTACGGGAACGAGAGCTTCAACCTGAGGATGTTCAACACAGACTACGTCTACAGCACCACATACATGCAGCGGGTGTTCAACATACCCGCGATATACCTCGAGTTCGCCGTGGCGATAATAGTGGTGGTCCTGCTGAACCTGGTGCTCAAGCCACCCAACAGGGACGAGTACTACATAGACGTGCCTGAGTTCCCGCCGTCGAAGAAGGACCAGGTGAAGGTCCAGGCGAGCGACATAGTAAGCGTCTTCGACAAGGTCAACTACTACTACCACTGGAAGTACATGCCTCTCACGGCGGAGGAGGTAAGGTCGGGAATCGGCAACAACATAAGGATAAACAGCAGGCCGATAGCTATAACGACGCAGAACACGAACACGATAATATTCAACCTGATGGGTGAGGGCAAGCTCGAGAACGCGTCGAACTACTACGCGCCGAGCGTCTGGGTCGAGACATCCGGGCACAGCGTGGAGTACCTAACGGTCTTCAGGAAGATCAGGGATTACTGCGTCTCTCATGCGATGCTGTTCACGGACCTTGACGCGATAGAGAACGCGGACATGGCGATAACGAAGAACTCGAAGCAGATCGACGTGTTGATCTACACGACGCACGCCAAGATGAAGAGGATCACGCTCTCGAAGGACTCGAGGACCGCGATAGTGTTCCTCAACGAGGACGTGATGAGGGACTTCTTCGACAAGCTCTACTCGTCGTTCGGCGAGGACGTGGAGATACTGAAGATGGGAATAGAGTACAACTACATCAAGACGATAGACGCGAACAACCTAGATCAGCTCTCCTTGTGAGAGCCGGAGTCGTCGTCGGGGAAGAGGCTCTTGTACCTCTTCTCTATCAGGCCCTTGAGCTCCTTCTCGGTCTCCGCTTTCTTCTTTCCCGTTATCTCCTCGAGGTCCCCCGCGAGCTGGCTCACGTACCTCATTATGGTCTTGTAGCCGCTCTCCGCGTCGCTCTTGTGCCGCTCGCCGCTAAGGAACCTCTGTAGCTTCCTCCCGGCCTCCATGGTCGCGAGCTTTATCTCCTCGATTATCTCGTCCTCCTGCGCCACCGCCTGCTTGCCAACTCCCGAGTACGGGATGTAGACTGACGAGACGTTGACCAGGACGCTTACGGGCTCCTCCTCGAACCTTGAGATGGAGTACCTCTTCCAGTCGATCCCGTTGACCGCCTCGGTTATCGCGCAGCTTCCGGTGTCGAAAAGGAGCGGCACCTTGTTTGCAAAACGAAGTATGCTTCCAGATACGGCGTCGCCGGTGACCTTCCCGGCCTTGCCGCCATAAGCGATCCCAACCTCCACGACGAAAGGTATGCCGCCCTTGAAGACCCTGGGCTTCCTCTCGATCACGCTCGTGAACCTCGGGTCGAGTATGTTCTTGATCGCCAGCTCTATCTGCGGCGCGCCTATGGTAGATAGCGCGTCGAGCTCCGGCGCGATCCACTTTATCGTCTTGAAGGCGCCGACTATCTTCTCCGAATCCTGCCAGGTGAGGTTCTTTGGATCCTTGTCGAAGTCCACGCCCTGAAGAGAGTCCCTCATCTCCCTGACCTTGTCCTGGGAGACCCTCGAGAACGCGTCGACCAGGAAGGAGGATACCTTCTTGCTCTCGCTCGCCCTCGCGAAATCGAGCAGGTCGCTCGTCGATATCCCGAGAGGGTGCGGCTTTATCTGCTTCGCCTTCTTCGGCATTATGTCAACGGACCTCGGGAAGAGGACCTCGTTGCCGTCGGGCTCCACGAGCTTGATGCTGACGTGCGGGTTCGAAAGCGCGGTCCTTCGTATGTACTCGTAGACCCCTCGGTCGCTCCTCTCGTACTTGACGTCCGCGAACTCTCCCTCGACTATCAGCCCCTTGAAGTTCGGAGGGAGCTTCACAAGATCCGTAACGAGGGGCCTGTTCCCCTTGATGTCGACGCTGATGTTGCACTCGTACGCCTCCTTCGTTGTGCTTGACTTGGCATGTATTCCCTTGCCAGTCGTTATGAGCGCGAAAAGGGTCGCGCCGCCTGCACCGATCCCCTGCTGTCCCCTCTGCTGCATGTACCTGTGGAACTTCGATCCCGCAAGAACGGATGCCAGGGCCCTCCCTATGTGCTTCTCGGGTATGCCCGGGCCGTTGTCTGAGACGTAGACGTGGTACTTGTCCTCGCCAGTCTCCTTGATCCTGACCTCTATCTCCGGGAGTATGTTCGCCTCCTCGCACGCGTCCAGGCCGTTCGTCACGTACTCGTGGACTATCGTCGTCAGCGACCTGACCTTACCCGCGTATCCGAGCATCTGGCTGTTCTTCCTGAAGAACTCGGTTATTGAGTGCTCCTTGAACTCCTTGAATATCTCATCCGCGGACTTTACATCTCCGATTTCAGTGTCCTTTATCTCGTCAACCATAGAATCAGCCTCCCAATCTCCTCCTCGTCTTCTCCATCACGGTGTACGCGGCGTTGTGTGTGCCGCCGTCTATTAGTATGTCTATCGCGGAGAGCGCGGTCTTTATGTCGTCGACCTTGCCTATCAGGCTCACGGTGTCGCCGTATATTACGAGATCCACGCCCGACACCTCCTGGATGTAGTTCTTGGTCTTGCCCTCCCTGCCTATTATCCTGGCCTTTATCCTCGTTATCTGCGCCTCCTTCTTGAAGACGGCCTTGAGGTCCCTTGACTCGAAGAACATGTCCTCGTGCAGGAGCTTGCAGGCGACCTCGAAGTCGAAGCCCCTCGCGAATGCCTTCATCACGAGACTGGCTTCGTACTCGTTGAGGGGGTCGCCCTCTATCGCAAGCTCGTTCCCGTTGCTGATGGTGATAGTGCATCCCAGGCGCTTGTTCACTGATGCGAGGAATTTCTTCTCGACAAGCAACTCCGCTCTCTTTGTTGGTATCGTTATGTGCTGCAAATGATCACGGTCCCGTGAAGGCGCTTTAGGAGGAGTCTTCTCGGTTCAAGGAGTTGGACTTTAGAAAATATATAATACTTAGCTAGGGGAGCTTGGCGCTTGGGGGCACGCGCGGGGCGGTATTACTGCGTTTTCCCATCCTCGGGCGCAGTCGGATCCTTCTTCTTACCGGACGCCTTCTCGCCTTTCGCCAGGTACTTGGCGTCGAGGAGCTCGTTCTTCTCGTAGAAGTCCGGACCCTCTATGTGGTCGTAGCCGGCGAGATTCAATGTCGCGTTGCCGTCGAGGGCGCTCTCGTACTCCTCGGCGAGCTTCTGCTTCCGCTTCAGCCTGCTAAGCCTCTCGTCGTCCCCACTCCCCTCCATGAGCAATCATTTGCCCCTTTTGGTATTTATTTGTTGCCCGAAGCTTCGGGAATCCTTCCTGGAAAAGGCCTTTGCCTCGAAGAGAGGGTATTGCGCGTATAATATAGGTATAGCGAAAAGGCACAAGGTTTAAATATGTAATGTGGGACATACATATGATTGTTTCATGATTCTTTCATGCTTCGCGCATGAAAGCGTCTTGAAACGGTCATGAAAGTAAGTCTCGGAGTGGGGCAATGGACAAGCAACAGATGGAAAAGGAGATGGCTGCTCTAAAAGAGCAAATAAAGGAGCTCCAGCTGAAGGAGTCCGCCACCGGAATGCCTTCCATAAGTATGAACTGATATCGGCTCCGCCATTAGGACCTTCACTGAAGAGAGGGAGAAGACCAACAAGACGCTCATGCAGATAATAGACCAGGTCAAGGAGCTCGACGAGGCGGTAAAGTCTATGGCCGCGAACGAGCAGGCAGCCGCCGAGGACTATGCGCCCCTTGGAAACAGGGAGATAGGGCTCTCGAGCGTGGACGCGAAGATAATCAACTTCGTGCAGACGAGCAGGGACGGGATGGCATGCGCAGACGCGGTAAGGAAGTACATGCAGTACAGGGGAAACAACGCCGCATGCGCAAGGCTCAACAGGCTTCACAAGATGGGACTTCTAGAAAGGCACCAACTCGGACACAAGGTGTATTACAAATTTGATGCTGGCAAGGCGACCAATACGCTAATTGTATCACCTCCACAGTAAAGCAACTGGACCCGCCCTTCCCCCAAGGGCGGGCCCTCCTATTCCTTTGTGGAGTGTGATGCAATGCCAGGCTTTTCGACCCAGCCGACGCTGGGTTCGGAAGCCAATACTGTTTTATAGCCTGAGTGGGAAATAGCGGCATGGAGAACGTGGCGGTCATAACGCACATCGCAGACATAGACGGGATAGGCAGCGCTGCGATGGTCAAGATGAAGTTCGGGATGCCCTCAAGGAACGCCTTCTTCGCGGCGCACAGCGCGACCGAGATGGTTGAGGTCGAGAAGGGTATGAAGAAGCTCTACTCAAAGGGGATCCTGCTGTTCATAACGGACCTTGCCCTTAGGAAAGAGACAGCACCGTTCTTCGAGAGGATAATAAGGAACGTGCAGAAGGGAGGAGGGGCCGTAGTGGTCCTCGACCATCATGCATGGGATGATGAGATGGTCGAAAGGATTGCGAAGAGGTGCGATTTTGCGGCTTTCGGGGAGAACAGGAAGATGTGCGCGGCGGAACTCACGCGCAGCTTCATAGGCCTCAAGGGCAAGTTCGTAGACGATTTCATGGATCTTGTGCACCACGCGGACTTCTACGTCCTGCTCAAGGACGCGAAGCGCCAGAGGATCGTGGACGGGTGGAAGCTCGGAATAGACTATTTCAACATGAGCGAGTCGTACGGTGCTAGGGCGAGGAACCTAAGGCACATCGTCGACGTGATCTCCTCGGGAAGGCTCACCGACAGAAGCATAAACGACGCCGCATCGAAGTTCGAGAGGATAAACTCGGAGAGGATAGAAAAGGCGATGAGGGACCTCTATGTCATCTCGGGGAAGATAGCCATAGGATTCTCAAGGCACGTGAACTCCACCGACGCCTGCATGAGCGCGATAAGGAAGGCGCACGCAGACATAGGGATCATGGTAAACCTCGACCACGGCAAGGGAGGGATAAGGAGCGTCAAGAGCGACATAGTCGGGCTTGCGGGAAGACTCGGGGGAGGAGGACATCCGCACGCTTCCGGATTCAGCGTGAACATCAAGAAATACAACTCTTTCAAGACAAGGAAGGACAGGCAGGCTTTCGCAGACATGGTGGAGAAAGCCGCAAGGAAGGAGGGACTTATTTAGGCTCGTAGACGGTTCCGTAGCCCGAGAGCCTCCATCTCTGGCTGAAGTTCCTGAGGACGGATATCTTCGCCATCCTGTCGACGCACGCCGCGTGCCTAAGCTCTATGGTCAGCGTGTTCTTCTTCATCGCCTTCACGTAGCCCACGTTGGTGCTCGTGCCGACCCCAAGGAGCAGCGGCTCCTGCGGCTTGAAGCCCTGCTTTGGTATGTCGTCCCTGTTCAGGGATTCGTACTTGAGCGCTATCTCATATGAGACCTTCGGGCACCTTGCCCGCGTGTCCGACTATCTGGCCGACCAGGCTGTCCGCCTTCGTGAATGCGGGATCGAGGTCGGTGCCGATCGCTATCAGGCCCCCCGCTATCGCCTCGTCGAGCTTGTTCATCCCCGATGAGAGGCTGACTATCCTCGTCCTTATGGGCTCGTAGGTCTCCTTAGGCTGCTTGCCCTTGGAGACGTTGATTCCGGGGCTTATCTCTATCTCGTCCCCGATCTTGAACTTGCCCCTCATTATCGAGCCGCCTATGACCCCGCCCTCGAGGCCCTGTATGTCGGATCCCGGCCTGTTCACGTCGAAGGACCTCGCTATGTACATTATCGGATCCGATTCTGTGTCCCTCTTCGGGAGCTCGAGCTTCGCGATCTCCTCGAGAAGTATGTCGACGTTGACGTTCTTGTTCGGCATTACGGGAATTATCTTCGCGTTCTCTATGCTGCTGCCCTTTATGAACGCCTTTATCTGGTTGTAGTGCTTGACGGTCTGCTCCCTGCCCGCGATGTCTATCTTGGTCTGCACGATTATGGCGTGCTTGACCCCGAGCGCGTTTATCAGCATGAGGTGCTCCTTCGTCTGCGGCATCGGGCAGGGCTCGGTCGCCGCTATGACGAACAGCACCGCGTCGATTATGTTCGAGCCCGCGATAGCAGTGGCCATGAGCGTCTCGTGCCCAGGCGCATCAAGTATCGATATCCTCCTCACGGGATTCGGAGAGGAGCCGTCAGGACATGAGGGCGCGGTCGTATAGCTCTCGGACGCCGCGGCGGATCCGCAGATCCCGATGACGACGTCGGAGTAGCCGAGCTTTATCGTCATGCTCCTCTTCACGCTCTCGCTGTGCACGTCCGTCCAGTTGTGAGTTATCGCGAAAGTGAGGGTGGTCTTGCCGTGGTCAACATGGCCTAGAGTGCCTATGTTGAGCTGGCTCTGCTTTGGGATCTGTGACTTGTCCATAATTGTCAGTTTATCTCTTGCCTACTTCGCTTCTTCAGTGGCTTCCGCGGGCTTCTCCTTCTTGGGGAAGAGCTCCTCCATGCTCTTGGTCCCGTACTCGGTTATCACCGTGTTTATCTGACCCGTGTCGACGCTGACCATGTTGCCCCTTACGAGCTTCCTCATGCGCTTGCCCCTCTTCGCTCCTACTATGCCGGGGCCGCTGGTCATGAGCACATAGACCTTCCTGCTTCCGTCGGTGTCGCCCCTTGATGGAACGCCCATCTTGTCGCTGAGCCCAGTTATCTGCAGCTTGAAGCCTTCCATGCCGAACTGCGAGCCCTCTATTATCTCGCCTATCTTCTTACCGATCAGCGTGGCGTCTATCTCCTTCGGCACTTCTATCTGTGACGTCTTCCCTGTCTTCTTATCCGAGTAAACTACTTTCATACAAAAACCTTTGATTCCTTAAAAATAAATCATCTGTACATGCTCTCGGGCTCTTCCTTGAACCTCCTTATCCTCTCGGTGACCTCCTTGGGGATTGCCGGCCTTATCTCCTGCATCGCCTTCACGAAGTCGTCCCTCTTGACTATCGCCCTCTTCGTCCTGATCGCATTCATCCCCGCCTCCCTGACTATGTTCTCTATCTCCGCTCCCGTGTAGTTCTCAGTCATGTTCGCGAGCTCGGACATGTTGACGTCCTTGTCAAGAGGCATGCGCTTGGTGTGCACCTTGAATATCTCGAACCTTGCGGTCGCGTCAGGCATCAGTATGTCTATTATCTTGTCGAACCTCCCTGGCCTTAGCAGCGCGGAGTCTATGTCCTCCGGCCTGTTCGTTGCGGCGAGCACGACGACGTTCTTCAGGTCGTTCAGTCCGTCCATCTCCGTAAGAAGCGTGTCCACGACCCTCTCTGATACTCCGGAGTCCATGTGCCCGGAGCCCCTTGAATGCGCAAGGGAGTCGATCTCGTCTATGAATACTATGCACGGCGCGGCCATCCTCGCCTTCCTGAAGAGCTCCCTCACCGTCTTCTCGCTCTCGCCTACGAACTTGCTCAGCACCTCGGGTCCCTTGATTGAGATGAAGTTGGCCTCCCTCTCGGTGGCTACCGCCTTCGCGAGCAGCGTCTTTCCGGTTCCGGGAGGCCCTACCAGAAGTATTCCCTTGATCGGCCTTATGCCTATCTTCTCGAAAGCCTGAGGGTCCTTGAGAGGAAGCTCAACCGCCTCCTTTATCTCGTCCTTGACCTTCTCCATGTCCCCGATGTCGCTCCAGTGGACGTTCGGCCTCTCGACGAAGACCTCACGCAGGGCGCTGGGCCTTATGTTCTTCATCGCCTCCATGAAGTCGTCCCTGGAGACGGTGAGGCTCATCAGTATGTCCTCGGGTATCTTCTTCTTGTCGATTATCTTCGGCCACACTTCCCTCAGTGATACCATGGCGGCCTCCTTTGCAAGCGCGTTAAGGTCCGCTCCGGTGTAGCCGTGGGTTATGGTGGCAAGCTCGTCGATGTCGACGTCCTTTGCGAGCGGCATGTTCCTAGTGTGAATCTGCAGTTATCTCCTTCCTTGCGGTCCTATCGGGGATTCCGATCTCTATCTCCCTGTCGAACCTTCCGGGCCTTCGGAGCGCGGGATCTACGGCATCCGGCCTGTTCGTTGCGGCGAGAACTATGACCTGTCCCCTCGAGGACATCCCGTCCAGAAGGGTGAGCAGCTGGGAGACCATCCTCCTCTCGACCTCGTTGGTCGCCTCCTCCCTCTTTGGGGCTATGGCGTCTATCTCGTCCATGAATATTATGCTCGGGGCCTTCTCGTTCGCCTCCTTGAAGAGCTCCCTCAGTTTCTCCTCGCTCTCACCTACGAACTTGCTCACGAGCTCGGGGCCTGAGATTGATATGAAGTGCGCGTCGCTCTCGTTGGCGACAGCCTTGGCCAGAAGTGTCTTTCCTGTTCCGGGAGCACCGTAGAGAAGCACGCCCTTGGGAGGCTCTATCCCGAGCCTCTCGAACAGCTCGGGGTAGCGCATAGGGTACTCGACCATCTCCCTTATTTTGAGTATCTCGCTCTTCAGTCCTCCGACGTCCTCGTAGTGAATGTCCGCGACCTTGACCTCGGTCTCGGAGACGGGCTCCTCCTTGATCGTGAAATTCGTGTCCTTTGTTATCTTTACGATGCCGTGGGGCGAGACCTGCACGACTATGAAATTGAAGACTATTCCGAACATGGGTATTGGTATCGAGTCTCCCTTGACAAGGGGCCTGTTCTCAAGCCTCCTCTTCGCGTACTCGGCGAAGTCGGGCGAGAGCGGGGGCTTCTGGCCTCCAGGAGGCGCTATTGTCACCTTCTCCGCGTCCTTGACTTCGGCCTTTGAAACGAAAACCTTGTCCCCTATTCCCACTCCTATGTTCTGCCTCAAGTACCCGTCTATCCTTATGAAGCCGAGGCCCTCGTCGCTCGGGTGCGCCTGCCAGACGATCGCCGCCGTGGATTTGGACTTGCCCTTTATCTCTATGGTCTCCCCTGATTCGACGCCGAGAGACTTTCTGGACCTCGAGTCGAGCCTGGCTATGCCTCTGCCAGAGTCTGTAATAAGCGCATCGCTAACGGTTAGTTCGATTCCGTTGACCATAAGGTTTCAGCCACAGAGATTAAGGTTATTAAAGTTAATAAATGCTTTGTGCTCCGACGTAAATTCAGAAGATTACGTGCCTGTAGAAGAGGGAGATGAGAAGCGCGAATATCAGGACGAACACCAACGCAGAGACTATGTTTGGTATGACCACGAGCAGCAGCACAAACAGGAGCGCTATGACAGAGAAGTACACGTACTTGTTCCACCTGAGAACCTTGCTCCCGTCCAGGGGGTACATCGGGAGCATGTTGAAGAAAGCCAGGTACAGGCTTATGAAAACAGTGAAACTGAACATATTCTGCAGGTAAGGATAGGACATCAGCGATGAGCCAAACACGGACAGGCTCACGCCATTGAGGAAGTTCGGGAACAGCATGCTCCCGAGAGCGAAGAAGACGGCGAAAACAATGAAGTTCGTCAGGGGGCCGGCGAGCGAGACGTATCCCTCCTGCTCTTTCGTGAAGTGCGAGGCGTAGATCATCGTGGCGCCCGGCAGGCCTATCATGAAGCCCATAAGGCTCGACGCGAGCGTTATGATTATCCCGTTGTCCGACCTCCTGAACCCCGCGGCGGCGCCGAAGTGCTGTGCGACGAACTTGTGCATCAGCTCGTGGAGTATGAACGAGAGCGAGACCGCCACGAAAGAGATCGGAATGAGGTATATGAACAGGCCAGAATCGAATCCTCCAAGAACGCCTCCCGACAGGATGATCGTGAAAGCGATCGTAAGCGCGATGTCAGCGAGGATTATGTCCTGCGTCTCGCGTGAAAGGAGTGCGTCCTCTATTGCCTGCATGCGTAGGGATAAGGCAAAAAACATTAATAATACGTGAGGGGAATTAATACGCACAGAAGCTCCATCGTCTAGTGGTCAAGGACGGCGGCCTCTGGAGCCGTAAACGCCAGTTCGAATCTGGCTGGAGCTATACCGAAAGCGACCATAGCCCCGTTCTTAAGAAGGACGCGGTCTATGACAGATACATGGAAAACTGGCGGATCGCCTTCGAGCACAAGGTAAGGAAGATACGGAACTACCATGCGAAGGCGGAGCTCAAGGAGATAACGCTAGACTACGTCAATTTCAAGCAGAGTCAGGCAATCGGTTACCCACGCCTTACCAGGATTGCTGACTTCATATGGCACCTGGTGGCTAACTTTGACCTGAATCTGCGAAATCTGGGCCAGAAGGACGTAGAGTCCGTGCTTATCTGGATAAACAAGCAGAAATGGAAAGATTGGACAAAATCCAACTATGTCCGCATATTCAAGGGCTTTCTTACGTGGCTGTCCGACCAGTATAGCCTAAACCTCAAGTTAAAGGATATCAGGGCAGTACGGCCAAAGAACTCGCTGATGCCGGAATATCTTATGACACCAGAGGAGTTGAGCATGCTCTTCAACTCGCTTACAGACCTGCAGGATCGCCTAATATTCGGGATACTATACGAATCAGGGTGCAGAGTGTCAGAGATAACTTCCATGACCCCTAACTCCGTTTCTTTTAACACGTACGGGGCAAGGATACAGGTAAAGGGCAAGACGGGCCAAAGGGCAATACCGATTGTTTGGTACGCGAATATGCTAAGGCAGTTCCTTGAAGATCACCCAAACAAGAGTAGGCCAGACTCTTTCCTGTGGTACTACAGAGATCACTTCGGCACCCCGCTGCCCATAAACAGCGACATGCTGAGGACGCGGTTGAAGAGGGCCTGCAAGAAGATAGGCATAGCAAAGAAGGTGTACCCGCACCTTCTCAGGCATACGAGGCTGACCGAGCTGTCCAAGGACCTGCCAGAGCAGACGCTTAAGCTGCTTGCAGGATGGACCGCAGATTCGAAGATGGCAAAGACGTACATACACCTCAGCAACAAGGACGTCGAGGAGAGCCTTCTCTCGAAGGTCTACGGCATCAAGGTAAACGAAGATGATGGAAAGGAGAAGTTGAAGGTCTGTCCGAAGTGCTCAGAAGTCAACCCCTATTTCGCAAAGCTTTGCCAGAGGTGCAAGACGCCACTGGACGAGAAGGAGCTTATGCACGAAGTTATGTCGGATGACAAGAATAAGAGGATTGAGCAATGGTCAAAAGTGTTCATGGCGTTCCTGAAAGTGGTAGAGAAGAAGCACCCGGATATATGGGAAGACATGAAAGAAGTAGTAGGTTCAGATTTCGAGCTCCCTTTGTAGGTTTTGGAATATGGATATCTCGAAAAACGAGAGGCTAGATTATATCCTATTTAAACAACTCGTTGTCTCGCTGCCTCTAGCTCAGCTAGCCTAAATGCGTACAACAAACTATATATCTAATAAAGGTAAATCATCCTCATGGATAAAACCCTAATAGGCATGGTTCATGTGCACCGTAAAGAAAGCCCCGACGTTAGCGTAAAATACGCACTTAAAGATGTGAAGAGCCTAGCAAGAGGTGGGATTGATAAAATCTTATTCGAGAACTGGGATTGGGCTCAGTATACTGGTATTGAAGCTTCAGATGCCGAACATCGCATTATGGCTGATGTAATCAGACATGCTAAAAGAATAACAGATTTAGAATTTGGAATAAACATCCTACCTCTTGACTACCCAGCGGATTTTGAACTAGCAAGAAGATTTGATGCAGCATTTGTGCAGCTTGATACTTTCTCGGACAGAGTCAGGACAGATTATGAAAGCAAATTCATAATGGATGTTAAGCCCAGCGACATTCTGGCGCATAAAAGCAGACTCGGCCTGGATAGTTTAGAGTTGTTCGTTAACATACAAACAAAACACTATACAATGATGCCAGTAAACAAAAAGATAGAGACATCGGCTAAACAGGCCTTGTCGTGCGGTGCTGACGTTCTTGTGGTAACTGGTAGGCTGACAGGCGAAAAGACACCGCTCGAAAAGCTAATCAAGGTGCGAAACACTATCGGTTCGGCGCCTATGTTTGTGGGCAGCGGCCTTACCACAGTCAATGCCGTAGAGTTGCTACAGGTAGCTGATGGAGCCATAGTTGGCACTAGCCTCAAGAAAAACAGCGAAATATCGAATCCGGTCGTGGTCGGCAGGGTAAAAAGACTTACTGCGAGAGTAAAACAGGTTTGGTCATAAAATGCTGAATAGAACTAGTTTGGATTTTCTCAACCACGTGAAAATAACAGTGGGCAACTTCGATCGGTCAAAGAAGTTTTATGATAAGCTATTCGGCTTTTTGCGCGTTAAAAAGAATTTCGAAGCGGAGGAAGACTCGGCATGGGGAGGCAGGGTTATAGGATGGGGCACGGGAAGCTATGATTTTGAGATACAGGAAGGCGCAGCAAGACTAACAAAACTCAAGTTCGACAGAGAGCGCGTCGGGCTTGACCACATAGCATTCAGCGCCAAGTCCAAGAAAGCGGTAATCGAGTTCTATGAAAAATTCCTATTGAAGAACAGGATACGCTGTTGGAAGCCGAGGGAGTATCCTGAATATGCGAAGGGTTATTACGCCGTATTCTTTCTTGATCCGGACGGTATGATTTTAGAATACGCTTTTACCCCTTAAGCGCCACCTGCCACAAACCATCTTCTGAAAGTATAAGTTGATTGCGCTCGCCGCGGTTCGGCGGCTCGTTGGCTTGCTGTCTTCAGGGTGCCCTCGCTTTCTGAAATACCTTTAGCAACCTGTAACTAGAATCTTCAGGTTTTGCAGAATCATAGAGAAATGTTTGCCAACCGAAGTCGCGTGCAGCATCTATATGTGTGTGGCTGTTATCAACAAACAATATCTCCTTGCCTGTGAAGCCTGCCTTGCGTTCAGCAAGCTCGAAAATCCTCGGATTCGGTTTTGGGATTCCTTCTTTGCTTGAGTCAATGATGGCATCCCACTTCACCTTTGGAAGGAGACCTTTTTTCTTGATAGCTTCGAACATGTGAGGGTACATGTTGGTCAGAAGACCAATCTTGCATTGTTTGTGGATATTACTGATAACCGGCCAGATTGACTTGTTGACCTCAAAGCGATTAACGAAACCATCAATCAGGAATGAGTACCTTCTTGGAAGCGTTGAGCCAAACCTCTTCTTGATGAGAGGAAGAAGAGTTTCAACTTCGCGGCCAGCATTTACCTCAGGTTCATACGTGTCCCAAAACGCTTCGAATTCCGCGTATCTCTTTGCAGGTATTCCAAGCTCCTTCTTGAGTTGCGCCCATTTATTGGTTCCGCTGAAGTCGAGCACTACAACACCGCCTACGTCAAAATAAACAAATGAGATCATAAGATTCAGCTCCGTCTTTTTATCTTGTAATGCAGTTGAATTTCATTATCCGATAACCTTTTTGTTCCGACGAGTTCCAGTTCTGCTGTAAAATCAGCATCCTCAAAAAGTTTTATACCCTTGCCAAGTACAAGTGGCTCGATATCAAGATAAATCTCGTCTACTAATTTTTCTCCCATGAAACTTGAATTTAGTCCTCCGCCTCCACAAACCATTATGGTACTAAATCCCTTGAGCATGTCCAATGCATCGTGAGGTTTTTTAGCGGTAAAAACAAGTTTTGGGTTATGAACCTTTAGCGATTTACTTGTTAAAACCACAGTTTTTATGTTGTTGAGGTTAGACCGGTTGAATTCATTATTTTTCAGCATGACCTCATATGTCCGCCTACCGATTATCATGTTTCTATGTTCTTTTATCATGTCACTAAAACTCTTCCACTCAGTTTCTGTAACCCAACTCGTGTCATCATCTTTTGTTGCTATCATTCCGTTTGGTGTTATCGCCATATACAAAATTACCTTCATTTACTTCACCTCCCAAAAAGTTTCTTCCCCATTAATTTACCAACCTAACGTATCAGAGCCCACAATCTTCCCAACACAAGATTTCATAAACCTAATAGCAGCTTCTTGTCCTAGCTCTCTGCTTGTGTCGCAACAGTCTTCTAAAACGAAGACCTTGTAGCCTAGATGGGCAGCTGTCACTCCAGTCTCCCTTATGCAGCAATCAGTCTGCTGGCCCGTTAAGTAGATATCAGTTACCTTTAACTTCTTCAGCAGTCTTTCCAGACTGCTCTTCCAGAAGCCATCATAGCCTCTTTTCTCAATAACATAGTCCCCTTTCGAAGGCTTTAGCTCATTTATTATTTGAGCGTCTTTTTCTCCTTTTATTGCCTGAGCTCTATGACCTATGACTTTTAGAATTTGGTCATTCCTCATGAAAGCCGAATTGACGTAAATAACCGGAATTCCTTTTTTATGAGCCGAATCAATGGCTTTTCTTATGTTTGAGATTAGCTTTTCTCTTTTTTCTAGTTTTATCAGCGGTTTTTCTCCATAAATGTAAACTTTTATCATGTCCATGACAAGTAAAGCCTTCATTCAATCAAGTCTTTTCCTGATTTTACTATAAACCTTTATCTTCTTCCCTCTTTTATGTTTTTCTGCGCTAGCTCGCATACCCGCTTATGCTCGTGGTCAGCAAAGTCGTTCTTATAAACACCTGTTAACACTAGGTTAACGTGGTTAACAATGGATAAACTAGAAGATCAAGCAAGGTCAACGCGGGGTTATCAGGCGGCTAATGGTATAAAATGCCCTGAATGCGGTTTCGTAGGCAAGAATGGGCTTGCGCTTAATGGTCATAAGCACGTCCATAGTCACACTAAGAAACCAGAATACCAAAAAATAACTCTGACTATGAAACAATATATCGAAGTGGCGACGGGCGCTAGAGACAGATATATCAAAAATTTGATGGAAAATAAAGCGTATGTGGTGTTCTGGTTAAATGGCGATGGTAAGACTTTGGGCCACAAAGCAACTGATAACCCGGCGCAGCATAGATGGCAATGAGGTTTCGACCTCCTAACCTACTGAAAATTGCTAATACCGTTTCATAAATCCTGCTCTGATGCAAAAAGTAGTTTTTTGTTTTCAGGAGTCAGAAGATCAAAGTAAAGACCAGGAGCACCAAGTCTTAGCTTTCCGTGAAAGATTGATACAATGCCTAACTTGTGCAACTTTCTCAGGAGCCTTTTTGCCTCGCTCTTACGCATTTTTATGCCAGAAAGCAGCTTGTCTACGCTAGGTAAATCTGCTTCCTTCTTGTCATAATTACGAGAAAAGATTAGATTGAAGGCATTAATCTGAAAGGAGGTAAGGTCATAAACATGAAAACTCTCAATGTGCTGATTCATTACGATCGACCTTCTTTTCAGTTTCTTGTTGCTCCTGCAACTTGCCAATTCTCTTTTTTATGAATTCAAGAAGTTGGTTCCAAGAACTGATCTTTTCGGTGCCTACCATACTACACGCAGATTAGCATATGATATATATACTTTTAGACGTTAATGAAACAACAGATGTTAAGTCTTTTACACAGATGGAAAAAGCAAGATTGAAATTTACAAGTGTATATTATGACTGAGAAAATTCAGAGGATCGAAAACATAAGTGGTCTGATAAACAATGAAAAGTTTAACAAATTCGCCGGATATTTCATAAATCAGCCAAAGAGTATAAGCAATGTAGCAAAATTAAGCCATGTATCTAGACCCACCATATATGTGTATTTGAAGATTCTGGATGATTTGAAAGGCAACTATATCAAACATGGCGTGCTATTTGGAGGAGAACGCATTTCCATAGATATTAAATTGTTGACCGATTATCTAAGCAAAATTGCAAAATTGAATGCTAATGAGAAACTGCTTCTTGTCCGCCTTTTTTCAGAGAGTATAGTTAGAAGAATCGTGCTCAAATGGTACGGTACGGGAAACGTGTCCGAATTGATAAAAAGAACCACCTTATGCATCGCAATGTTAAGTACCATGGCGGAACAAATAGAAGAAAAACGCGATCCTATTATCAGATTCGGAGTAGCTAACATACTAATACTGGGGCGTGGTGACATAGATCAACTCGATTCAGTGTTAAATGGCTTAAGCAAAAATCAGTCAAAAACACTGTCTAAACTATCTCGCAAATTATCAAGAATACCAGATAGCTTCAATCTAATACCGCCAGACTTTCTAGTTCAGACACTACTAGGATATAGAAATATTAGTGGTGCTTTGCAAGCGCTATCAGAAAAGCAGAGGAAACAGATTGAGACTACTTTATGGGATAATTATACAGCAACATCGTGATTGGTGAAAACATGGATAACACAAATGAAGGAGAAGAGAGAAAAGAGACTACGAACAAACAGCCAGTAGTCTGGCTGGAGCTATTGTGTGAATGCGGTGACGCGCATTGATTAACTTCATCCGCAGATTCTAATAGGCGGCGGGCAGATGACTGGTTACTGAGATGAGTCAATGACTGGAAAAGTCGATGTGAGGATGCCTGCCGCCTCGCGCTTCGCTTACGCGGAGAGTTTGGCTTTATAACTTTATCTCTGGAATCAATATTGGAGTTCTGATGTCGGACACTGAGCTGAAGGATCACGTCATAGTCTGCGGCTACGGCCTCGTCGGGGAGAAGATAGTCGAGATACTCCAGCAGCACGGGATAGAGGTCGTGATCATAGATCGGGACAAGACGAAGGTGGAGACCCTGAAGGAGAAGGGAGTGCCCGCTATCGTCGGGGACGCGACCTCCTCCAAGATACTGCGGACTGCCGGGATTGAGAGGGCGAGGGCGATCGCGGTCGCGATGGACGACGACGCTGAGAACCTTTTCACGGTCATAACCGCGAAGAGCTTGAACGGCAAGATAATAATAGCGACGAGGGCCAACGACGAGTTCCTGAAGGACAAGCTGAAGGAGGCGGGAGCCGAGTTCGTCGCCACGCCGAACAAGTCCGCCAGCGAGGAGCTTTTCAAGGAGTTCACCAAGGGGTTGTAGTTCTTGATGCAGTCGAGCAGGGAAGACACGTTCAACGTGATGGTCCTTACCTTGGGGATCAGCCTCATGGTCATAGTGGCCTCGCTCGCGCTGCTCATGGCGCTGAACCACGACGCGTACCTTGATTCCTACTTCATACTGGAGACCATCTTCGATGTGCAGAACACGGCTGCTTCCACGCAGCTCGCCGAGCATGGTTTCTCGGCACTGGCAGCGCCCAACTGATACCCGTGCTTCTCATCGTCGTCGCGGACAACCTCAGCAGGATACTAATCATAAGCTTCATCATAGCCGCGGTCATGGACTTCCTCAGCTACGCGAACGTCGAGGGAATCATAAACGAGCTGAAGGCAAGGACGCTGAAGAACCACGTCATACTCTGCGGATACAACGAGATTTCCGACAAGCTCATCAGGAAGCTCAAGGCACAGAGGATGAAGTACGTGGTGATAGAGCCCAAGAAGGACATAATAGTTGAGCTCAACGAGAAGAAGATATTCAACATAGTCGGAGACTTCACCGAGCGCGAGTGCTCAGGAAGGCGAGGATAGACAAGGGCGCAGGCGATAGTGCTCACAACGGAGAGCGACGTCGACAACATAATCGGCGTCCCTGATCGCGAGGAGGATGAACCCGAAGATAAAGGTCATGAACAGGATAAAGGAGGAGAGCATAAGGAAGAGGGTCTACGGCATAGGCACGGACATGGCGGTGATCCCGGAGCATCTCGCCGGGATAGAGATGGGAGATTTCGTGGCAAGGAGGTTTGGTGTCTAGATGGTCAAGCTGAGGGCGATACACCTGATCGCGGCCATGCTGATAGTGGTCATATTCATAGTATCGACGCTGCTCACGATGCTGGCGGGCTATGGCATCAGTCACCGTCCATGCTATTCAGCTTCATGAACATAATAGGCGCCACCTTCCCTCCCGCAGATACGCTCGTCGACGCGCAGAGCGTATACATACTGACGGCGGTGGCCCTGGGCGGCATAGCCAACGTGGCTTTCATCATAACGTTCACTGCGATATTCTATCAGATGCTGAGCAACATGGACCTGCGAAGCGCTGATAGTTAAGCAGAAGATAAGGGGCATCTCAAAGCACGTGGTGATAACTCCCATAAACCCGATGGGGCTGGAGCTCGCTAGGAGGCTCAGGGAGAACAAGGTGCAGACGGTCTTCATAGATGAGAACAAGTTCGCGGTGAGGAAGGCGCATCGGCCAGGGGCATCTCGCGATACGCGGGAACCCCTCGGATGCCGACACTCTCGAGAGGGCGAAGGCCAGCGAGTCGCTCGCCGTATACGCGCTCTACGACGACGACATAAAGAACACGTTCGTGACCATAGAGACCAGGAAGCTCGGGAGCAAGGTCAAGGTCGTGTCCAGGATAAGGCGCATGGAGGACATACCGAAGATCGAGAGGTCGGGGGTCTGGAGGGTGGTCCTTCCGGAGGCAGCCGTCGGCGTCTCCATGGGCGAGTTCCTCCTGAGCAGGACATAGGCATTTCCGGGTTTGCCGCGGGTGGGCAACTCTTTTTAATTGCTAACTCACAATGGTTACGCATGAGCGAACAGCCTATAACGACAAGCATCGACGACCTGGTCAAGTACCTCAACGAGCACGGGGAGACAGAGTCGAGCGTCCTGGCGTCGGAGCTGAAGGTGGGCGAGAACATAATCAACACCTGGGCGGAGGTCCTTGAGAAGGCCCAGATAACGAAGATAAACTACAAGATGGGCAAGATGTTCGTCTCGCCGATGGTAATCACAAAGGAGAGCGTTGAGGCGGCGAAGAAGACGGTCGAGCTGAAGAAGGACGTGGCGGAGACCGAGCTCCTGACGCAGATCAGCATGATAAACCAGGTGAATGCGAGGCTCGACGAGTTCAAGAGGTTCGTCTCAGGCGCGGAGAGCACGTTCAAGACAAAGGCGGGAACCATAAAGGAAGCGATTGACGAGATAGACAAGCTGAACGCGAGGGTGGACGGCTCGTACAAGAAGCTGAAGGACAAGAAGGTCTACATCGACACGCTCTCGTCGAACATAGACAAGGAGACGCTGAAATTGGAGGAGAAGTCAAAGTCCGCGGAGGGGATAAGCGGGAGGGACAGCGACTCCAAGAGGGTCATCGCGGACATACGCTCGAAGCTCGACGACTCGGAGACGAGGCTGAGGGACCTGAGGGTCAACTTCAACTCGGCCCTCGAGGAGGAGAGGAAGGGATCCAACGACATGCTTGACGGGATAAAGAGCGAGAACTCGAAGCTCAGGGAGATGCTCAAGCAGCAGGAGAAGGAGGTTCAGGACTATGCCTCCTTCCTGGAATCATACAAGAAGGAGTCTGACGCGGCGAAGAGGCAGATCATAAAGGAGAGGAACAAGATGCTCGACGACATAGCGAGGTCAGGGGACGAGACGAGGAAGGTCTTCAGGGACGCGGACAAGCGGGTCGCCGACACGAAGAAGATGCTCGCCGAGATGAAGAGCCAGTTCGGCGGGTACTCCGAGCTCAGCGACAAGCTTAACAATATTAAAACCAGCATAGACGAAATAGAGAAGAAGAAGGGCGCCCTCCAGAAGGATTTCGACGCGCTGGGAGACCAGTTGAGGGTGCTCTCGACGCTGGAGCAGTCGAGGGTGGCTGAGAAGACGGTCAAGATGGGGCAGGTCAACCAAAAGATCGCCGACGCGGCGAAGAGGGTGGACGAGATTGCCAGCGAGACGGAAGCCGTCAAGAACGGAATTGACGACATGATCAAGTGAGACGATGGATGAACCGCAGGAGATTAGGGAGAAGGAATTCATCTCCTATGAGCTGGACGCCCACGGGCTCAAGGTCAGGATAAGGATAGTAGACAAGGGCAGCTTCGTCCCCATATACGAGATAACCGTTCCGGGGCTGGGCGACGCCACCAAGGTCCTCCTGATATCGCTAAGGCAGGAGCTCCTCTCCATGGTGCCGATAGATCCTACCAGGATAGAGGACAAGGAGTATATCGACGAGCTCACCGCCAAGTACATCGAGGCGTCAAACATAATGATCGACAGGTACCTTCCCGGCTCCTCGGGCGAGACGAAGAGGGTGCTTATAGCGTACGTGGTCAACTTCATGCTTGGCCTTGGAGACCTGGAGGTGCCTCTCACCGACGACAATCTCGAGGAAGTCGCCGTGAACACCTCCAAGGAGCCCATATGGGTGTACCACAAGAAGTTCGGTTGGTGCAAGACCAACGTCATGATACAGGACGAGAACATAATATACGACGACGCGCAGCAGATAGGAAGGAGGATCGGCAGGCAGATATCGAACCTCGCGCCGCTCATGGACGCGGAACTCCCGGACGGCTCGAGAGTCAACGCGACGCTCTACCCGATCTCGCAGAAGGGAAACACGATCACGATAAGAAAGTTCGGAAAGAACCCGTGGACCATGACTGCCATGATCTCCAACAGCACGCTCTCTGCGGACGTCGCGGCGCTGCTCTGGCTCGCGGTCGAGAACGAGGTCAGCTTCCTGATATCAGGGGGAACCGCCAGCGGAAAGACCAGCTTCCTCAACGCGATGAGCATATTCATACCCTCGAACCACAGGGTCATCTCGGTAGAGCAGGACAGGGAGCTCACGCTTCCCACCTTCCTGCACTGGGTCCCCATGCTCACGAGGCAGCCCAACCCTGAAGGGAAGGGAGAGGTCAGCCTCTACGACCTCATGATCAACGCACTCAGGCAGAGGCCTGACGTGATGCTGGTGGGAGAGGTCAGGACCAAGAAGGACGCCGAGACGCTCTTCGAGGCCATACACACGGGACACGCGGTATACGGCACTGTCCACGCCGACAACGCGCAGGACACGCTGGTGAGGATGACGAACCCGCCTATCGACGTGCCGAAGCTCATGCTTAACGCCTTCGGGGGGATCATAAGCCTCTTCAGGCACAGGAGGCTCGGAATAAGGAGAGTGCTAGAGGTCGCGGAGATGCTCAGGAGCGGGGACCTCAGCGTCATCTACAGGTGGGACGCCCGCAACGACTCATTCACGCAGATAGCGGAGATATCGAGGATGGCGGAGACCATATCCCTGTACGGGGGCTACACCAAGGAGGAGCTCTTCAAGAACATCGAGGACAAGAAGAAGGTGCTGAGATGGATGGTGAAGAACAAGATCAACGACGTCGACAACGCAGGATGGGTCGTCTCGAGCTACTACAGGGACGCGGAGAAGATACTCAAGCTTGTCGACGATGACGCTCCTTACGTCAGGGAATCAATAGGAGGTTTGTAGGCTTGGACGAAACACTTGACTACGAGAAGGTAATAGTGCAGGTCGATGCTGCGCCCGAGCCTTCGGAAAAGTCATCGATCTCCATAGACCTCTCCACCGCCTTTGATAATTCGATCGAGGTCAAGGAGCTGAAATACGACGATGTGAGCGCTTTCATCGACAGCGTGGCGGAGGGGGCGAAGAAGGCGGAGGCGGCGCCAGAGGCCAAGCCAAAGCCTGCGGTGCAGGTCCAGGCGGCGGCGCCGAAGCACGATGTCCAGAGGGAGATGGAGGTCGCGGCGACCAAGCTCAGAGGGATGATAGGCGGAGCGGGAAAGGAGCTCGAGAAGACGGTGACAAAGGAGTTCGCCAAGCCGAAGGAGACGAAGCTGGTGATGCCTACGCTCTCGACGCAGGACCAGCTCGCAGACCTTGAAAAGATACAGGATGGAATCGAGGGGAACCTCTTCACGAAGGACCAGATGGATATAATCATCCAGGAAGTCCAGGAGCTTTCCAAGAACCCCGCAAGCAAGGAAACCGGCGGAATGAGCGACGAGGAGAAGGAGGTCGCCCTCATGAGAGACCAAAAGGTTAAAGAAATAAAGGTCAGATTACATCTGAAGTAGGGCAACCGGTTGTCAGATGGCGTTTTTCAGTTCGAAAAAAAAGGGCGGCGATAATGAAAAGGGGAGCGACGCAGGCTCCGCCAAGCCCGGTCTGTTCTCGTTTCTCAAGCCAAAATCGAAGCAGGGCGCTGACGACGCCCTGAATAAGGAAGACGGAACGGGGAAGAAGATTCCGGTCTCCTCCGCATTCCAGAGCTTCAAGACCCCGTGGCAGAGCACCGCAGAGAGGGAGCAGGAATCGTCGAAGGCCAGGATGCGCGACCCCGAGAGGGCGATCCGCGACCAGATCACGGAGAAGATAATACAGCAGGGGGCGGGACAGGGCGCCAAGGGGAAGGCGCAGCTAGGCGGCGCGAAGGCAAGCAAGCCGACCCGCATGCAGATATACTTCGCGAGCATCGCGGCCAAGCACAAGGGTCTTGACGCCGCGCTCAGGGCGGAGGGGATAAAGGAAAGCCCCTACGAGTTCGTGAAGAAGATGTTCATATACGCGGCGATAGTGAGCGCAGTGATAACGATCTCTGCCGCGGCGCTGCTGCTCAGCTACGGAGTCACTCCAATATTCGCCGTGGTCCTGGGGATCGGATGCTTCCAGGGGCTGTTCGGAAAGTTCATACAGTACCCGGTCGACAAGGAGCACAGTCGTCGGAAAGGAGATAGAGAAGGACATACTCTTCGCTGCCAGGGACCTCGTGATCAGCATGAGGTCGGGAATGCCTCTCTTCAACGCCATAACCGCGGTCAGCACGGGATACGGCGCAGCGAGCCTGGAGTTCGCGAAGGTGGTTGAGCTGGTGCAGCTCGGCTCGCCGATCGAGCAGGCGCTCGACGACGTGAGCACGAAGAGCCAGTCCAAGACGTTCAAGAGGATAATGCTGCAGGCGACCGTGAGCCTCAAGGCGGGAGCAGACGTGGTCGGGGCGCTGCAGGGAGTGGTCGAGGAGGTCGCAGCAGGAGAGGGTCATAGAGCTCAGGAGATACGGCCAGAGGCTTAACGCGCTCGCGATGTTCTACATGCTTTTCGGAGTCATATTCCCCAGCATGGGAATAGCGGTCGCCGCGATCCTGACGACGTTCATAAACATATTCACAATAACGAACACGACGCTCCTTATGGCGGCGGTGGGAATTTTCTTCCTCCAGCTGGTGTTCCTGAACATAATGAGGGGCTCGAGGCCTGTGTTCGCGATGTGATGATAATATGGCAAGATGCAGATAGATTCGAGAGGCTCGTTTCGAGGAGCGTGCGTGACCTCCTCGAGCGCGAGCTCAACCTCGCCGGCGTCAAGATGGACATAAACAAGTTCCTCAAGGATCGCGTGATAGGCGGACTCGCGATCTTCGTGGTCCTGCCTTTCCTTCGTCCTTGCGCTCGGTTAACTAGCGCGGGCTGATCGCCGCTCGGAGGCGGTTCGATAGGCGCGGCAGTCTACGAGGTCGTCATTTATGCGCTGCTGGAATTCAGGATAGAGGGGAGGAAGACCTTCGTCGAGACGATCCTCCCGGACTATCTGCAGCTCGCGGCGGCGAACGTGAGGAGCGGTATCGCCCTTGACAAGTCGATGGTGCTTCGCGGCAAGGCCGGAGTTCAGCTACTTCAGCGAAGACGTGAAGGACATGAACAAGGAGCTCTACGGCGGAGTCACCCTCCAGGCGTCGATGATCAGCCTCGGCAAGAAGTACAGGTCGCTGCAGCTGCAGCACACGGTACAGGATGATGGTCGAGGGCATACAGTACGGGGGAGGCATGACCGACCTGCTGAACCAGATAGCAAAGGACATCAGGAACCAGCAGATGGTCCAGAAGGAGATATCCGGGCAACTCTTCATGTACACCATATTCATCGCGTTCGCGGCGCTGATAGGCGCCCCAGTCCTCTACGCGCTGACGGCGCAGATGATCGGCGTCACCGACACGGTCTGGGCGGGGATACTAAGCAGAACCCAGGAGGACTTCCGACCGCGGGCGTCTCGTTCCTTAGGCCCAGCCCGCCGCAGATAACGCATCGACGCGTACCATAACTTCGCGCTCGCCGCAGGCATAATCATGACCGGCTTTGGTGCTTTCATAGTCAGCGCGATCTCAACGGGATCTGTGCTCAAGGGACTTCGTTTCCTCCCTGCGTTCCTTCTGATAGGGATAGCGGTGTTCTACATCGTGTCTGCAGTAATAGGCACGCTGTTCACTAGCGTGAGCGGAATATGAGCATGGCTGCAGGGCAGGGTTAGCGCGTCACGGACCCGGGTTCGCGAGGCCCAGGACCTGCCACTCGTTAGAATAAGACGTTACTGTGGAGGGCCCTATGGAGGAGGAGGCTCCCTTGAGATAGGGGAAGGTCATGTGGTCCTGGAGCCAGGTGATGTCATCGGCTCCGCTGTACTCGTTGGTGTCTCCATTCAATGGCCACCATCCGATGAGGTTGTTCATCAGTGGCGCGCCGTTGATGCCCCTGCTGTATATCTGCTGCACCTGTGCAACGCTCAGATCCTTGTCGTAGATCTGAAGGTTTGAGGCGCCTCCGTACCAGCCGCCGCCTCCGAACCCGAAGTCTATCTGGGGATAGGAAGAAATGGCATTCGCAAACAGGTACTCCGTATTCGAGTGATAGTTTAACGTGCCTCCGTTGCCCTGGTAGGTGACGGAGCGCTGAAGGGGCCCGTTATATGTGACGGCATAGAAGATCCAGGTGTTGGGGGTTATCGGGGGGCCTACGCAGTCGTCGGAGTACGAGGCGTCGGGCAAGTATATGATGGAAAGGACTTCAGGCGAGCCGCAATAGTCGTCATAAGCCAGTATGAGGTCGGGGTATCCGTACCCGTTATAAGACATTAGGATGCGGTAATCGCTGACGATCGAGGTGTAGGCCCATCCGGTCATCGTCACGGCTCCTCCGCTGGTGCTGATCTTGGGCGCGTATACGGCAAATGAGTTTATGGCTGATCTTAGGTCCGTGTTGGTCCCGTCGAAGTATCCGTACTGCGTGGATCCCTGCGCCTCGAGCGGCATGGTGCCGACGAAAAGCTCGGGGATCGTGTTGGTCGTGCAGGCCGTGCTGGAGGTGCACGACAACATTCCCGGAACGGAGTGGAGATTCGATGCCACAGGATAGTTGAATATGCTGTCCCTGCTGTAGTTGATGGGAACGGTGTAGAAGATCGGCGCGAGCGCGTTCGGGGTCGATGTGTCCGAGTTTCCGGAGTAGTCGTTGGAGTTGCCGTCGAGCGGCCACCACCCGGTGAGGGAGTATCCCGCAAGAGAGTTGGTCGTAGCGGGCACCCCCGATATCCCCTGCACGTAAAGCTGCTCTACCTGAGATGGTGAGAGCAGCGAGTTGTAGATCTGGAAGTTGGCAAGCTCTCCGGCGCTCTGCAGGAAGGAGTATCCGATGTTGCTTAGCGAGAAGTCGCCGAGCATCACGGTGGAGGAGGCGGAGCTGCTGTACGCACTCCCTATGCACTGCGAAAGCGTCTGCCTGACTCCGTTGAGGTACAGGATGCTGTTTCCGGTGTATCTCCATTATAAAATGCAGCGGTCACCATGACCCATTTGTTGAGCAGCCCGGAAGTGCTGCTAATGCCGTAATCGTCGCTGTTTCCGGTGTTGAACCCGAAGCACCCACCGGGTGTAAGGTAGATGTCGTAGGAGGGAAAACCGAAGGGTATATCGCCTCCGTTCCCGTTCCAGTACATCCAGAAGTTCACTGTGTTGTACTTGCCGGCGACCAAGTTTATGGTAGGGTCTGAGACTGCAACGTAGCTCAGCAGGCCGTTGGAGCTCGCCACCTGGGTGTCGTAGTTGGAGAAGGTGAATATGCCGTTGGGATTCTGCTTCGCGAACTGCGCGTTTGCCCTGTCGATATAGGAGGAAGTGTAGGGGGAGGCGAAGTAGTTGTGGTTCATTATCGCGTTCCTCATGTTCTCTATGTCAAAAGTCGCGAACCCGGGCCCGTAGACCAGCGCCTTCGTGCCGTTGGTCATGCCGGAGATGATGTTCGAGGATGCAGGATAGATCAGGTACGGGACGTTTGAAGGAGGGGCTGCGGCGGGGATGTACGTGATCAGTCCCGCGAACTTGTCTATGCAGGAGCCCGCGGAGAGGCTCAAGGAGTTGTACGTCGCTATGATCAGCGTCTGGTTGAGCGGAGCCTTGTTGAACTGCGTTGGCACGAAAGGAGAGACGCAGTTCGCGCTGTAGGTGGGGCCGCTGGGTACGACGATGATGGTTCCGTAGGCGTATGACAGCGTGTTTCCCGCTGTCGCTGGGATGCCTCCTATCATAGAGGTGAGGTTGTACGGGCTCGCAAGCTTCACCGGCCTCGTTATTCCCTGCTGGGCGTAGAACAGGTCGGGCGTGTTGTTGAGCGAGATCGAGACGTTGACGGGTATGTTGTACTGGTACTTGTTCCCCGACGCGTTTATCGAGATGTTCTCGAGGTAGGAAGCCCTTATGCTGTATGGATCCGTCTGGAATATGAGGGGCCTCGTTCCGCTGACTACCACGTTCTGCGAATCGAACCCGAGAACGTTCGCGGCTATGGTGTTTGCGTACACTGCGAATGTCAGGTTCCCCATCGAGTTCTGGGGGTATCCCGAGCTGTCGTTGGGAAGCGCGCCGCTGACCATCAGGTTCGCGACGTAGAAACTCATGTTCGATATGAAGTTGCCTCTCCTCAAGTTCGGGTTGTATTCATATGATACCATGGTGACCAGAGCCCTGCTCAGGCTCTCCTTGGCGAAGTTGTTGGCGCTCAGCCTCAGCAGGCTGCCGTAGTTGTTGGAGGCTGAGGAGAGCGCGATTGACTGGACGGCGCTGTTGGATGTTATGTTGAGCTGCGCAAGTGCGAAGAGCACGGCTAGCATCAGCATGAATATGACCAGCATGATTATGGTCATGAGCTGTGCCTTGCTCGAGCCCCTTGCGATTTTTCCTAACTCCATGAGTATACACCTACAGTCAGAGTGTTGACCGCCCAGCTCGTGTAGTTTCGGAGCGGGAGCGGAACGCTGGACCTGGCCACGTCGTACGCGCCGGAAAGTGCAGGCGAGACATAGTTCTTGGTAACGAACGTCGTCCCTGTCGGGTAGCCCGCGTTGAACATAGCGTAATCATTCGTGTCTCCCGCAAGCGGATACCAGGCGACGAGGCTGGCACCGCTTATGGGCATGCCCTGCACTCCCCTGAGATAGAGCTGCGATATCTGCCTTGTAGATAGCGGCTTGCTGTATATCTGGAGGTTCGCTATGTTGCCGGTGAAGTAAGTGATTGGCGTCTGGACCGCACCCCCTATTGCCAGGTTTATGTTGGGGGTCGTCAGGCCTATCGCGCCCGTCTTCGGAGTGTTGGTTGGAGTCCCATCATTTACGATGAGGGAGAGGGCGGAGCCGTTGTAGGAGCCCACCACATGGTACCACTTGTTAGTGCTAAGTATGGGCCCGTTCACGGAGTAGGCGAGAGCGTTGTTGCCTATGTCGAACTGCACGACGGGGACTCCTGAATTGCTGCTCAGGTAGAAGAACCATCCGCATGCGACAGTGGTCGCGCAGGTGGTGTTGTCCCCGTAGTTGACTAGCCTCACGCCGGCGGAGGGGAGGGCGGTCATGTTCATCCAGAATGAAACGGTTACGAATGACGTGTTGAGCTGCGCTGAGTTCTTTGCCAGGATGTAGTTTCCGACTCCGCTGAAACTCGCCGCCATCACGGTGCGCGAGGAGGCGTTCGGTGCGAACACTGTGTAGTTTGCCATCGGGTAAACGGAGTTTATGAGAGCGGCTGCGCATCCGGGCTGCTGGTTCAGGTCAAGAGTGGCCGCGGCGCTCAGCAGGGACGCATGTATCGGAACTCTGCACGGGCCGTAGGCACGTATCCTGTTGTTGGCGATTAGGTACAGCCTGCCATAGGCGAGCGTCATGTAAGGATATATCTTGCTGCCAGGAATAAAAGAGAACCACTGGAATGCGCCGGTGGTGAGGTTCTGCCCGGCGAGGCCGTTGGCCCATAGCGTGTAGACCATGCCGCCGGTAACTACAGGGATCGTGTTAGACACCGCGATCCCGAACGAGGGAGGGGCCGCGATGCTCCAATAGATGGATCCCGAAGGGGAGACCGCGAGCACGGAGTTATAGGTCTGGTACACCACATCATTTTTGTAGGCCGCGACTCCGACGATCCCGTTGCTGGCTGAGATCGGGAAGCCGCTGACGGGGAGGAGGTTTGACTTTACCGCATTTGCGCTCGAGCCGGTGCCAAAGTATATGACGCTTCCCAATGGGGCCAGGTTAGTCGGCCCGTTGGATACGGAATAGGTGCTGCCGGTCAGCAGGTTAGCGGAGTTCGCCGTCTGCGTTATCGCGGCTATGGTGTTGGAGAAGGTTGCGACATCGATGTTGCCTTTCGTCATGATGACGGACTTGGCGACTCCCGACGCCGCTGTCGTCCACATCAGCGTCCCGTTGTAGGCGTTGTAGGCGCGCATGTTGCTGTCGGCGGTTCCGACTATCACCTGGTTGTTGTAGACCAGGAGGGGGGTGTCTATCAGCGAGATTGCGTTCACGCTCCAGATGGTCGCGAATGTCCTTGCATCTACAGCGGTGAGGTTCGTCATGTTCGCGTAGTAGAGCATGCCCGAATACAGCGCGGGAGTCGTCATGATGTTGGTGATTGAGTTTTTGGGCGTCCAGACGGTCGCGTTGGTAGTCGCGTTGACCACATAAAGCAGAGAGTTTGATGCGAAGTAGAAGTTGCCGTAGTCAGCGACGACGCCGCTGGTCACCGCGTTCCCGGTGGCAAATGAATAGGCGACGATCGGCTCGATCGGCCCGACGGTTCCGCTGCTGTCCCCTTGGGTCCCCTCCAGGAACTGCGCGGATGTCTGGTTCGCGCCGGAGAACTGGGTCGCCATCGCCTTCGCGAGGAGGCTGCTGTTCTGCGCGGAGTCGATGCTTGTGGATGTCAGCTCGGAGAGTATCGCCTGGGAGTTAGATGAGTGGATGGAGTAGGGAACCTGCGCAAGGTATGTGAAGAACAGCAGTGCGGATATCCCCACTGCCGCTATAGTGAGGCTGAAGATGGAATCCAGCGTGAATAGCATCGCTTTCATCAGCTAACACCAAATGTCTTGTTCGTCCAGAGGATCACCTGCATGGTCGCAGGTGCCCCGTTCAGGAACGCCGACTGCTTCGACACCACGACCGCGTAAGGGTTGTACTTGTAGGGGGGCATCCCGAGCGTTATGGTATAGTTCGTGGCATTTATAATTATGTAATAGTCGTAGCCTATGCCGAGAAGAGATTTCGTGGCCTGATAGTCGATCGAGTTGTAGTTCGACATCGCCATCAGGTCCATCAGCTTGTTCTGCGAGAGCTGGCTACCGACGCCGGTGCCCAGGCCCACGCTCACGTTGTTCCATGTCGACGAGTCTATCACGTTCACCGCCGAGTTCCAGTTCGAGGGCGTGCCCGGTGTCAGTATCCTCGACTGGAGGCTCTGCACCTGCGCCTGCATTATCTGGGATCCTAGGCTGTACGAGAGGGAGAACTGGCCGCTGACCCCCAGCCATACGAATGAGATCAGCATCAGGGCGGAGCTGAAGATGGCCATGGCGAATATGACGTCGAATGACCAGAATTGCGCTTTCATGGGAACCACCCGAGAGGCACCGTCACTGTCGCGGACGTAGGCACGGAGCCCTGGTACAGCTGCTTGACCTGGCTGGAGGACAGGTCTATGTTGTAGACGCGCACGTCGGCTATTGAGCCGTTGAAGAAAGAATCGCCATATCCCAAGTTCAGCGGGTACACATCGGTGCCGAACGCAGGGGCTGCGGTGTAGGTCTTCGTGTTGAGCCCGTTCACATACCAGTTTATGTTTCCGCTGACGCTGTTGAATGTGATTGCGACGTGAGTCCAGACAAGGGCGGGAACGTTTGCGGACGTGCTGATGCTGTCGTGCCCGACTCCTCCCGCATCCACGTACTTCAGCGTAAGTGGCGTTCCCTGCTCCGAACCCGCGGTGCAGCCGTTCTGAGTGGGGGAGTATATGACGAATGTCGATGCGAGATTTGACACGGTGTTCGGCTTACCTATGACGCCCTCGCATGACGATGAGTAGGCGCCCTTGTACATCCAGAAGGACACGGTGAAGGTGGCCGCCGAAATGAAAGGGGACTGTATGTAGCTAGTCTGGCCGTTGAAGTTCACGCCGTATCCTCCCATAGAGGACAGCAGGGACGGCTGCAGCGAGACCTGCGGAACGAAGATGACGTTAACCGCGGTCCCGTTGTTCCCGGCAGGGCCGTAGTCGTTGGCGTTCCCGTCGAGCGGCCACCACCCGATCAGGTTCGCGCCCATTACGGGAGTTCCGGACATTCCCCTCTTGTAGAGCTGCTGCAGCTGCCCGGCGGAGAGCGAGTTGTTGTACATCTGCACGTTTGAGATCATGCCGTTGAAGGAGTTGGAGCTTACCTCCGAGCCTCCTATGGCTATCGGAACGCTCGGATTGCTCAGTATCGTTCCCGACTTCGGGGTCTTTGCGGAAAAGACGCCGTTCTGGTAGAGGGCAAGGTAGGTCCCGTTGTAGACGAAAGCCACCTGGTTCCATTGGTTCGGGAGAAGGGACGCCGGACTCATGACGTTGGCGACTCCAGTAGTCGTCCACAGGTAGGTTCCGAACGAGTTGACTGTGTTCATTCCGAAATTCCAGCTCCTCAGAGACGCCAGGTTGTCCTTCGATGCGAACATGAGGTTGTTGCCCCCTGAGTAGCTGTTCACCCATGCTACGACGGTGAGGTTGTTTATGTTGTCCCCTACGTTCGCGTTTGTTGCGATGATGCTGTTCGTCGCGGGGTTGAAGCTTCCGGCAAGGATGCGTGTCGCGTTCCCGTTCGAGATCGGTATCTGGGAGGTGCTCACGAAGTTTATGTTGCCGTAGATCGTCCCGTTGTATCCGTTGCCTGTGTAGTCGATGGCGTCGCCGTCGAGCGGCCACCACCCGACCACGGATGTTGAGGGCAGGCCCGAGAGGCCGCTCTGATACATCTGCAGTATCTGCGCAGGGGACAGCGCGGAAAGGTAGACCTGGGCGTTGTTCATCAGCATGGACGGTGCCTTGATGTAGTTGGAGTGGCCTCCCAGATAGACGGGGAGCGAGGATGGAACGGTGCCGTCGGATTCAGTGCCGACAAACTGCCCGTCGACATACACGCTCCTGGTCGTCGAGCCCGCGGTCGGGTAGACGACGACTATCTGGTGCCACGCATTTAGCGAGTATGATCCCCAGACGCTGGCGACGCCGTTGGCCCAGGGCTTGACCCCGAAGCCGGAGCCAGATGGCGCCACAGACATCCCGATTCCATTGTTATTGTCCCAGATTATGCCCTCGCTGGCGGAGGCCGGATTCGCGGTCACGTTCTTGACGTAGACCCACGCGGATAATGTGAATGCAAAGCCGGAAAGGGAGAACGACCCGCTAGGTATTGAGATCGAGGAATTGCTGGCACCGTCAATGCTCATGACGTAATTCGGATCGGACCAGAAGGCCTCGCCATGCATGGCCCCGTTGCCGTTTCCGGATCCCGGCACGTTGCCGCTGAAAGTGGAAATGACGTTCCCCTGGCCGTCCCCGAGAGGAATCCAGCCGATGACGTTGGTTGCGAGCGTGAGGTTGCCGTTAAGCGCGTAGGCCTTAACCAACGTCTGGCCGTTGGTGACGGGCTGGTTCAGGAAGGCGGTCGCTATGCCGTTTGCGTTCGTGAAGTTCGAGTAGGACGGGCGGGTGCTGAAGTTTCCGAAAGTCGACGAGAAGCCGACAAGGTCGTTTGCGACGGCCAGTCCCGCGGAGTTAGTGACCTTCGCGGAGAGCTGGGCGACCGTAGTAAACAGCGACGGGGCCCAGTAGAATCCGTCGTTGCCGTTTCCCGAGTAGTCTCTTACGTCGCCGTTGAGCGGCCACCAGCCGACGACGTTGGAAGGGAGCACGGGCGCGCCGATTATCCCCTCCTGGTAGAGTTTGGCGACGCTGGATGCGCTGAGCGATGCGTTGTATACCTGGAAGTTTGCCATCATTCCCGGGAAGAACCACCCATACTCATAGTTGGCATAACCGAGCTCTGCAGAGCCCGACGACACCGTATTTAACGGACCCACTGATGCGCTTTGCGACACTCCATCGCAGTATATGGTTGCGGTGGTTCCATCGTAGGTATACCCTACGAAATGCCACGCGTTAAGGGTCACCGGAATGGACGAAGTGAAATCGTTGGCGCTGAACGCTTCGAATTCGAGATAGCCCGGAGGCGTTACGATGAGAACGGATTGCTGGTTGTGCTGCGACGAGCCCGCTGTGCCGTATTCCATTATCGTGTACCCGGTGTTAATGTTAGCCAGGTTTATCCAGCCAAACATGGACCTCTTGTTGTTGCCGAGGGGCAACCCGTTTATTCCGACGCTCACTACGCTGCTCGCTCCGTCGAAGTTGGCGGCGTGCACGAGCTGGGTGCTCATGCTCACGTTGGCCGCGGTGTTAGCGGCGGTGGGGCAGGAGTAGTCGATGCAGATCGTCCCGAACGAGTTCTGTATGACCATCGTCCCGTTGGCCACGGGCAGGTTGTAGTAGGCAGTGCCGGACTGCAGGTAAGAGGAACTGGAGAGCACGCTCTTGACCGAGCTGTAGGTCACCGCCTGCATAGTCTGCTTGCCCACGCTGGCGTTGATTATGATGGCTCCGTTCTTGGTGATTATCAGCTGGTACGCGAGGGTGCCTATGGATCCTACCAGCGGAACCACTGCGGAGTAGCCGTTCCCCGCCTGCAGCGCCCTGTCCATCTGGCCGGCCACCCCCTGGCCGATCAGCTGCTCCTGGGAGAAGATCTGGCCGTTGAGTATTTGCGCGCGCTGGGACGCGATGAGAACGAAGAGGAACAGGAATAGGACTAGCACGAAGGAGAATATTATCATGAATTCAAGGGCGATCTGCAGCCTCTTCATCGACATTACACCCTCTGCGACATGTAAACGCACGGCACTATCGTGTTGCTCGGGCACGACGCCATCGCCGAGACGTTTATCAGGTAGGTGCCCGTGGCCGAGATGCCGCCCAGGTTGCCGCTCACGTTCACCGGGGAGTATGAGGTCACGTAGCTCAGCCCCGTCGACGAGCTGACCACGAATATGATCTCGTGGCCTACGTTGTTGCTGACGTTCCCGACGAATATGTACTTAACGTTGGGGGGCACCTGTATCTGTACGAGCTGCTTGGCGGGGGCTCCCTGGCTTCCCACTATCGACGCCACCGTCGCGAGCTTGCTCGCCGCCTGCTGCGCCTGTATCGCAGACAGCGAGACGGTGGCACCGGCCAGCTGTATGAAGGCTATTATCACGAGGGGCATGAGGACGGCGAGACCGAAGACTAGCGTCACCAGCAGCTCGAAGCTGGACTGCAGCCTTAGCAGCTTAGCGTTATTCGCCATAGTATCTTTCGGATTCCCTCTTGTTGCTGATCGCGATCTCCTTCTTCTCCCTCATCCTCTTGTAGAGCGTTCCCAGCAGCGCGGATAGCGTGGTCTCGAGACTGTATCCCGCCGCGTGCGCGAAGACGGTCCCGCGCTTCTGCAGGGAGAGCCTGCCGTTCATCTCGTAGTTCCTCTCTTTCGACCTTTTTACGTTTATCGATACGTAGTCGACGTTCAGCCTCTCGAACTTGTCGACCTTGTCTATGAGCTTGTTTATCCCCTGCCTTATCTCGTCCTCATAATCCTTGGTGTACTCGTCGAGCCCGGAGAGTATGATCTTGCTCTGGGTCTTCGCGCTTGACGCGGCCGCGGACTCTATCACGTCCCTGGTGGTTATTAGCCCGACAGGCCTGTTGCCCCTGGTCACGACGAGGGATGATATTCCCTTCTCGAGGAGCTGCCTTATTGCGGAGTCCGCAGGCATGCCGTAGTCTATCGTGTGCACCGGAGTCTTCATCATGTCCCTTACCAGGACCTTTGCGAGCGAGAACGAGTTCTGCTTGAGCTCGGGGAGCCTCTCCTGCGGCTTCGAGTACAGCTCCAGCACGTCCCTCTGGGAGACGAGTCCCAGCAGCCTGCCGCCGTCGATCACGACCAGCCTCGCTATCTTGTTCTTCTCCATCAGGTTCTCCGCCTGGGCGAGGTTCGCGTCCGAGCCTATCGAGACCATGGGCGCGGACATCACGTCCCCGACAGTGGCCTTCGATATCGCGTGTAGCGAGAGTATGGTGCTAAGGGCTATCTCCCTCCTCACCATCCCAGTCATCCTCTTCCCGTCCTGGTAGGGGAGAGCCTTTGCCGAGAACTCGTGGAAGTAGGTTATCAGCCTCGAGAGCGAGGTCGCGGAGTCCACTATGGGCACCTTCTTCGCGAACTTGCCTATGGAGAGCTTCTTCGTGAAGTCCATCGGCTTGAGGCCCCTCGTCCTGAAGATCGACCTGTCGTCCACGATCCCGAAGTACTGCCCGTCCTTGACCACGACGACAGCGCCGAGCTTCTTTATGCTGCCAAGCGTCTGCGAGAGAGGCGTCTTGTAGTCATACACCACTGTCTTTGTCACGAACTCAGTCGGCATCGATTCGAATAACGTTTGCATAAAAACACCTTTCCCTTTAAAATTATTCAGGTATAAGGTTATAAAAGGTATATTGCGCCAGGATGGCAGATCGGCTATGCGCCCGCCTGCAGAGCGGGATAGGAGGGTTCATCTCCCTCTCCTGGCTTTTTACTTATAAAATGCAAAAATCGGTAATGACAGGAAGTTTAATACGGAATCCTTTTCTAATGATGTGCCATGAAGTCCGGACATGTAGGACGTCTCGCGGCCGATCGCGGAGATCGTGCCGGGAGTGATTCTAGACTCTCAAAACTTCTCAGGAATTTCGGCCCAGCCTGGCTCGTGATGATGGCGGACATCGACGTGGCGTCCATCATAACGGCATTGCAGGCGGGGGCGAGCTGGGGCTACAGGATGGTATTCATCATGCTGGCGCTGACGATACCGCTTTTCCTGATCCAGGACGCCGCGGGGCTCCTGGGAACCGCATCGGGCATGGGGCTCGGGGAGGCGATAAGGAAGTACTTCGGAAAGAAGATAGCGGTCGCCGCGGCGATGCTGATGGGAGTCAGCGACTTCCTCGAGTACGTGGCGGAGTACGCGGGCATAGCGATAGGAATGAACCTGCTCGGACTGCCTGTCGTAATAGGGCTCCTCGTCGCGTTCATGCTGCACACGGTTGTCGTGATCAGGAAGGAGTACGAGCACGCCGAGATGATACTGATACCCGTAAGCTTCGTGCTCCTGGCCGCAATCCTGGCATCAACTTTCGTGTTCCACTTCGACCTGAACCAGTTCCTGTCGCTGGGACTCTCGCCCCTCCAGCCCTACGGCAACTCATCCTTCGACTACCTGATGGCGGCAAGCATCGGCGCGGTGATCATGCCATGGATGCTTTATTTCCATTCGGGAGCGGACTCGCGCAGGAAGAAGCAGCCAAAGGACCTGAAGAACGAGCGCTTGGAGACGCTTATCGGGGCGGTCGTATCAGAAGTCCTCATGGCACTCATCGTCGTGGACGGACTCCGCCTGGCGGGTGCAGGGGGCGGGGGCGGACCTATCAACATCTCTACGCTTTCCAACGCGATCTCGCTGTTCGGGCCCTACGCCTCTCTGTTCATGGGCATAGGCTTCGTGTTCGCAGGATTCCTTGCGCTCGTGGTGATATCGCTGGGATCCGCGTGGGGAGTGCTCGAGGCGCTTGGAAAGACCTCGAAACGGTCCTTCCTGACGGTCTACCTGCTTGAGAGCATACCTGCCCTGATACTGGTGCTGTTCATAACGAGCTACGTGCAGCTGATGCTGAACCTCATGGTGGTGTACACGATAATACTCATACCCTCGCTGTACTTCCTCGGAAGGCTCGTGTCGAACAAGAAGGTCATGAGGGGCTACAGCCTCGGCATTGTGGGCAGGTGCCTCTTCTGGCTCGCCTCGATAGTCGTGGTCGCCGGAGGCATACTCGGCATACTATCCATCATATAGCTCCCGCTAGGGGCTATTTGGGCTGGTTCAGGACTAGCCGTAGTATGCTTTTTGTCTCTTCCACGCTCCTTACGGGAATGCAGAATACCCCTGTGGTCTTCACGGGATAGTCGTTTCCGCCCTCCTCCAGCTTGTCCCCAAGGAATAGCATCTCCTCCTTGCTGAAGCCGAGCTTCTCTGTTATCTTCTTTATCCCGTACGCCTTGTCTATCCCCTTCCTGACGACATCCACTGATGTCATCCCGCCTATTACCACGTTGAATTCGGGAAGATACTTGTCGAGGCGCGCCTTTATCGCGACCCTCTTCGTTGTGTCCGGGTCCCACGTCTTTTTGGCGGATATCGGCGCCGCCTGGCCTAGCGCGGAGAAGGTCATCTGCGATCCCCTGTCCTCCAGCTGATCGCCGTATATCGTCTCCGGCTTAATGAAACCTACGTCATCAAGCGCCATCTTGAATGCGCCGCGTATCATGTCCTTCTCCGAATCGGTCAGGTTCTCCGCGTAAGCCTGCTCCCATCCTTTGATGTCACCGTAAGAGTACATGGCAGTCGCGTTAGTCGGAAACAGGTACAGGTTGGAGAGCAGCGGATCGCTCCCGAGCGGGACCAGAAGCTGCCTCTGGAAAAGGGAGTACATGCCCCCTCCTATCACCACCATCTTCCTCTGCCTGAGCACGCTGAGAATTATCTGGCGCATCTCGTCGTCTATTGGAAGCTTGCTTTCCGCCAGGGTCCCGTCTAGGTCCGCCACTATCACTCGCTTGTCAAGAATGTCGCTCATGCCACCACTTGTCCCTTAGTAATATAACGTCGAGGTAATATAAAAAAGTGCCTTTGGGTTGTGACGGCTGACGTTCTTTTTCGTTTTTAACGTAAATGTTTATACGTCTACAAGAACCCTGATCTCGCAGCCCCTGTCGGTCTTCCTCACAGACAGCTCGTGCGGCGTCACCGCCTTGACCTCGAGAAGGAACAGATCCTCCTTCAGCTTCTTGAAAAGCAGGGCGCAGTCCGCGCTCACCTTCCCTGATTTTCCGGTCTTCAGCGAATTGACCCTAAGCCCGTATGCGAGCAGCTTCCGGTCGTCAACCCGGGTCAGGACGTCCTGGAGCACGAACCAGACCAGGTCCTCCGGGTTCGAGGCAGTCTCCCTTATGCGCACGGATACCGAGGGAGCGTCCCTCTTCGCTATCCGCTTGAGGTCGAGCATCGTGTTTAGGAGCGCGAGGGCAGCGTTCTCGAGCGCTTCCTTCATGTCCTTGCCGTAGGCCACGAACGCCACGTCCGCGGTGTGCGGCAGGTATTTGTACTTCATTCCCGCCATGCTCTTGATTTGCATCACATTTATATAACTCCGATTTCACTATACAAGGGTCCTGTGACGAACAGAGTAACTACTGACTCGTGATGAAGTCTATATCGGCTGAGGACAAAATGCTTAATGCATGATTCGGATGAAGTACGATAGGAATAGGGCGATTGCTGTCCTGGTGCTGTGCGTCATACTCTTGCTGGCGACTTCCTTCTACATAACGCCATCGGGAATAAGCGACACAGACCCATCCACTTACGTGGTGGTGCCGATACTAATGCTGCCGCTGTTAATCCTCTTCACCTTCAAGTCCGAAATAAAAAGGGATGTCAGGAAGAGAGATATCACAATAGGCGCATTGATGTTCGCGACGTTCATCGCGCTGGCGCTGTTCCTCAGGATATACTTCTCCTTCTACTTCATCAGCTTCAGGGTGGACCTCCTACTGATTCCGCTGGCGATAGCCGCCCTCGCCTCGCTCCTCTTCGGAGTTCTCAGCGTAAACAAATTCAGGGGCGCGATGATATACTCCATGCTTGCGTCCCCTGCAGTTCTGTATCCGCTGTTCAGGGTTTCCGGGGCATTCGCGCAGGCAAACACAGTAATCGTCTATGACATAATAAGGCTCTTCATATCGGGAGTGCAATATTCCGCGCCGATAACAATAGCGGCGAACGGATACTCTATAGGGATAGGGCAGGCATGCGTCAGCGTGGGCATATTCATCGCGCTCGCATTCTTCCTCATCCCGATAGCATACCTGTACGAAGGGAAGGCAGAGAGGAAGGCGCTCTGGGTGGCCAGCGGAATCGTGATCATGCTGGTCCTCAACCTGATAAGGATGGCGAGCATATCGCTGGTCTGGCTGGCGTACGGCCCTAACCAGACGGCTCTCTTCGTGCACACCTTCATAGGGGTCATACTCTTCTACGTGGTGATAGCGCTGATGATCCTCACCTCCAAGTTCTATGGGCTTGGGATAGGGAAAGCGTCCAAGAAGGCGGTGAAGAAGAAGAAAATCTCGGATATGGAGGTGGCCGGGATCGCCCTGGCCGTAGCGTTCTCCATAATCTATCTCTACCTGACTCTGAACTACTCATCGGCGATGAACATCTCCGCTACTGTGGTCTCTCAGCGCACTCATTTCAATTTCACGAACGTCCAGGTCTCGAACGCCCTGTATGATATGGCAGCAAGGGGAAACTTCAACACGTTGGTCATAGCAGACACTCACGGTACTTACGCAGGCTTCTCGCTCACTAACGGGACGGTAAGCACAGGCAACCCGATCACGCTGCTGGCGATGGCACCTAACAAGGCGACCACGGACGGAATGCTGAACAACAACATAGTCATCGGCGCAATCGACTTCTTCAACAGGAACGGGACGACGGAGCAGGTTTACGACCTGATATACGAGAACACGGATTACCTCGTGTACGACACGCAGATACCCATCATCGTTGGAAACCAGAGCACGCAGATCACGAGCCTGTATGTGGTGATTCCTGCAATCGAGCTGCCGAACGTCACCTGCTCGTCCACAGACCCCCTGTACTCGGCAATCTCGAACCTCGCAAACCCGTCCGCCAACCAGACGGTGCGCAGGCAAATAGATTCCGCAGAATGCTTCTCGAACAGGCTGATCTGGGGCTGATTCTCCGAGCCATCCATTAATGAAAAACAATATAACATGGACGATAGAAATACTCATGATGGGCCTGTAGCTCAGCTTGGTTAGAGCGTCCGACTGATAATCGGAAGATCGAGAGTTCAAATCTCTCCGGGCCCATACTGCTCATGCAGGTCGATATCCGCTTCGAAGAATCCCAGCATGCCCCTCAATGGGATCGGCTTTCCGAACCGCACCGCATCCCTAAGCAGGAACCCGTATCTCGAGCCCGAATAGCCATCGGTTGCGAGGTGCATCATTCTGTCCTTTGCAAACTCTTCTGCGTTCCCGTACTCCTTGACACCGACCAGCACCGCCTTCCCCACCACCGCACGCTTCGACAGCGGGCCGGAGTCGATGCCAAGGAGGACGCATGCCTCCTCGTCAGTGTTCCCGGAGGCGTGAACGAGGAATTGCCCCCTGTAGCGCGTGTTCCAGTTCCTTAGCTCTATCGTCTTCCTCCCGCTAACCACAAGCTCTGCGAACGGCTGCTTAAGCGATAGGCATTTCATGGGATCAGCATTTGCGTTTTTTCGATCGAAGCCATTCTCGATCCCTCCACCAATCAGTATGTGCCGGATAGTATTAAATAGATTGGACGCCAATCCCGCTTCGTGGGTGTTTCCGATGCGTGTTTATTCCATCTCTGAGGGAGAAAGGCTTGTGAAGGCTGCCAGGTATGCGATCGAACTCTACATCAAATCGAACGAGTTCAGGAACGACGCGGTGGAGAGGACACTGTCTGAGTTCACGCAGAGGCACGGGGTCTTTGTGACAATATACAGCTATCCCACGAAGGCGCTCAGGGGATGCATAGGATTCATAGAGGGGGTGAGCGAGATGAAGAAGCAGCTGATAGATGCTTCTGTCGCCGCGGCGACCGAGGATCCGCGCTTCGTGCCCATCTCGCCCATGGAGCTCGAGAGCATCGTGATAGAGGTGAGCATACTCTCGGGCAAGGAGAGGATCCACGGGGATGCGGAACAGCTGAAGAAGCAGATAAGGATAGGTAGGGATGGCCTGATAATATCCCACGGATACGACAGCGGCCTGCTGCTACCGATAGTCCCTGTTGAGGAGAGGTGGAACGTCGCGCAGTTCCTGGACAACGTATGCCTGAAGGCGGGGCTTCCGGAGAACACGTGGAAGAACGGATCCGCCATGCTTTACCGGTTCTCGGCCCAGGTCTTCAAGGAGAAATCTCCGGGCGGGGATGTCGAGGAAGTCAAGCTCGAGGACAACCTCTGATGCTCATTTGGAGATTTTCAGCAAGTACGCCCTTGCCTCAAGAGCCGCCTTCACTCCGCTTCCCGCAGCCACGACGGCCTGCCTATACGTCCTGTCAGCGACGTCTCCCGCGACGAAGACGCCGTCTATGTCTGTCTTCACCTCGTCGTGCGCAACTATGTAGCCCTGATCGTCGAGCTTCAGCTGGCCATGGAACATCTTGGAATTTGGATCGTAGCCTATCGCCATGAAGACGCCGTCTATATTGAGCTCGGAGCTCTGACCCGTCTGAAGGTTCTTTATCACCACCGACTTCACCTTCGCGTCTCCCTTTATCTCGGTTATGACGCTGTTCCATGCGACCTTTATCTTCGGATTTGTCAGCACCCTGTCCTGCATTATCTTGCTCGCCCTGAAACCGTCCCTCCTGTGGACTATTGTGACGCTGTTCACGAACATCGTGAGGAAGAGCGAGTCCTCCATCGCCGTGTCGCCGCCTCCTACGACGATCACGTCCTTTCCCTTGAAGAAGCTGCCGTCGCAGGTCGCGCAGTTCGACACGCCCCTTCCTATGAAGCGCTTCTCGGACTCTATTCCGAGCCATCGGGGATTTGCGCCTGTCGCGATTATCACAGAGTTCGCTTCATACTCATTGTTTTCAACGAATATCTTGAAAGGCCTCCTCGTCAGGTCGACCTTGGTGACGTCGTCGTCCACGAACCTCGTCCCGAACTTCTTGGCCTGGTCGTTGAGCAGCTTTATGTAATCGGCGCCGATCACTCCCTGCGGGAAACCGGGTATGTTCTCCACAAGAGTGGTGAGTATCAGCTGTCCGCCCGGGTTATGGCCCCTTATGACTACGGGTTCGAAGCCTTCCCTCGCGGCGTATATCGCGGCGGACAAACCCGCAGGACCTGAGCCTAGAATCATGACTTTCTCGACCATCTCATGCACGGTTTTATAATTGCGCACATGGAATATTAAGCTGCTTGTTAGGAGGGCGACTGGATTGGCAATTTCATTGGGAGAGTACAGCGTGGCTCTGGATTCAAGGGACGCGGACGCCAACGTGAACTTCGTATCCCACGCCCATACTGACCACACCGCCGGGCTCAGCAAGAGCAAGAAAGTAATAGCGAGCCAGATAACCAAGGAGCTCATAGAGAGCAGGAGCGGTGAGAGCGTCGAGCTGCTGGAAGGGATCGACTGCGTCGACATGCTGAACGCGGGGCACATCCTGGGGTCGAGGCAGCTGTACGTCGAGAACAAGCTATACGGATACTCTATGATCTACAGCGGCGACTACCAGATCGACGAACCGGTGATAGCCGAAAGGATCGAGACGAAGCACGCGGACGTCGTGGTGCTGGATTCCACCTACCCTTCGCCAGACTTGAAGTTCGATGACAAGGGCGAGGTCATAACATCCATTCAGCACTACGCGAAGATGAAGCTGGACAGGGGGACCGTGATTTTCGGCGCCCACGTGATAGGCAGGGCGCAGGAGCTCGTCAAGATACTCAACGAGGTAGGCATAACTCCTGTGGTGAACGCGCAGATCGCCAAGGCGAACGAGGTCTACAACAGGCACGGCTGCAGCCTCAGGTACTCCACAAGCGCGTCTGAGGTTCGGGGAAATTTCGTCGGTATAGTGGAGCCTTCCAAGCTCAAGGCGACGAAGGAGGAGATAACATCGAAGAGCAACGGAAGGGTTTTCACAGCCGTGGCATCGGGCCTTGCGAGGATGTTCAGGTTCGACACCGACGTGCAGTTCGCCCTGAGCGACCACGCGGACTTCGACCAGGCGGTCGAGTACATAAACGCCTGCAGCCCTAAGATAGTATTCACGCTTGGAAAGAATGCGAACATCTTCGCGAAGAACCTGGTCCTCAAGGGCTATGACGCTAGGCCGATCGAACACGCCTCCCGCGTCAACAATCTGATGCTAAACAAATTCTAAGTCTCCTCTTGTTTACAAATGTTTATATATGTATACAGAGAAGATATATTCATGGAGAGCACAGTAGTAAGCGTCAGGATAGAGAAAGATGTGAAAGATAAGCTGGAGAAAGAGGGAATCGATCTTTCCTATGAATTCAAGAAATACATTCAGCGAAGGATTGCACTCCTAAACCTAAAGAAAACGATAGATGAACTGGCGGTAGTAATTGACAAGAAAGTAAAACCCTCTAAGAAGGGATTCGCGGAAAGTTTCGTGAGGCATGACAGGGATGCTGCTCATTGACACATCGGCCATAGTGAAGTTCTTCTCTCAAGAGGAAGGGTGGGAACAAGTCAGACAATACATAGCAGATGCGATGACACTTCATATGGCGATATCGGAGTTGGGAAATGCGTTACTTTTCAAGGTGCGTAAGAAGGATCTTTCTCTGAAAACGGCCACTGAGATTCTTTCCAAATATGCGAAAAATGCTGTTCTGCTTAACGATGAAGAGTACACCGAACCTGCGCTTCAGGCGGCTTATGAGGGTGGATTGACGATGTATGACAGCACGTTCTTGGCTGCGTGCATGGAAGAGGGATTTGGACTGGTCACATGCGACAGGACGCAGGCGAAAGAAGCGCGCAGGCTCGGAATCGAAGTGACAGAGTGTTGACTCTTTTTTTGCAAGAAGGGAAAGAATAATCTTTTATCAAAGAGGTTGGAAATAGTAGCATGCACTCCGCTACGGTCCTTCCGCTGCACGGCGGCAGGGCGCCGAAATGGCTTTTCACGAGGATGGTCAAGCTCAGCGGGAAGATCACGGACGTCATGCTCGACGAGTTCGGGCCGGACGAGTTTCTTGCAAGGATAAGCGACAAGAACTGGTTCCAGGCGTTCGCGTGCGCAGTCGGATACGACTGGCACAGCAGCGGCACCACGACAGTCACCATAGGCGCGCTCAAGGAAGCGCTCAACGGTGGCGGGGAGATATTCGTAGCTGGAGGGAAGGGGAAGGCAGGAACTAACACGCCAAAGGACATAATGGAAGGCACCGCCATTCTCTCGATGACGGGGGAGGCGGAGAAGTTCATCGAGTACAGCAGGCTGGCGGCCAAGATAGACTCGGGCATGGTCTACGACGACATAGGGATATACCACCACTCCTTCCTCTTCGCGAAGACGGGAAAGTGGGCGGTTGTCCAGCAGGCGATGCAAAACAAGAGCGACAAGGCAATACGCTTCCAGTGGTTCTGCGACAAGGTAGAGATGAAGGACATAGCGAACGAACCTCACACGGGAATCTCCGCCGACCTCAGGCAGAAGACGCTCGACCTCACCTATTCTGAGAACAAGTTCGCAAGGGAGGGGATGCCCGCGGCCCTTGAGGAGTGCAGGCACATCGACCAGTCAAGCTTCCCGGGCAGGCACAACATACTCGCCAGCGTCGACATAGGGAGGAGGGGCATAGAGCTGATAAAGAAGGCGAGCGAGGCAGATCCGAAGGACTATAGGGAGCTGCTGCTGATAAGGGGCGTTGGGAGGTCGACGATAAGGTCCCTCGCTTTCGTAGCCAGCCTCATCTACGGGAAGGAGCTGGCGTATCGGGACCCCATAGCGTATTCCTACAACCTCGGAGGGAAGGACGGGATACCCTTCCCCGTCAACAGGAAGACGTACGATTCGGTGATAGATGGCATGGATTATATAGTAGACAAGGCGAATATTGAAAGTGGCGATAAATACAGAATATTGAAGAAGCTTAACGCCCAGTTAAGTTAGCTATTGGTGGATGCATTGGAGGAAGGAGAAGAGGAGAAGACGTACCAGTACCTTGTGTTGCTTCTGGGAATGGCATCGCTCGTGCTGGCCACTGCGGCGATCTACGTCATAGAGATGCTCGCGGTAAATTACGGGGTTGGCGCAGGAGCCCTTGTGCAGAGCAAGGCGGACGGTATGAACGTGACCGCGAGCCTGCTCCAGACGTCCCTGCAGCTAAGCAGCATCAGCAACGCGATGAAGGAGGTCTACATAATCGCGCTTATATCATTCGGAATGCTCGGGGCCGCGATCGTGCTGTACATAGCGAGGTCCAGGAGGTTCGGCGCGCTCAGCAGGAGGTACTCGTTCCTGCACACTGCGCTGACGGTGATATACATAGCGCTGTTCTTCATAGTCCTCTCCAATTTCTCGATCAACTACTACAACGTCTACTTCATCCTTGTCTACGCGGCGATGGCGTCGGCTGTGGTAATCGACGTCTATCTTGAGTTCTCCATGAACGCCAAGAGCCCCATAGGCGGCAGGACGGCGAGCGGGCTGAGGATAGAGCCGAACACCCCCTACACGAACCTCGTGAGACTCAGGGAGGCGATATTCTCCAAGCTGCACGGGGAGGTAAGGATCGTTGACAAGCACTTCAACTCCGACGCGATATCGAACCTCAGTAGGCTCCTTGAGACCAACAACAAGCTGACCAGGCTCGAGATAATATCGTCCTCAGAGATGTTCGACGGCAAGTTCCAGGAGAACTTCACCGACTTCAAGAACGAGATGAAGCTCGCCGGGGTCGAGATAAGTTTCATGCTAATGAGCAAGGAGGACAGCGTGGCGCAGCACGAGAGGTTCATATTCGACGACGAGCACGCCTACAAGATACCCCCTCTCAACATAATAAACAAGAAGAGCGAGCACATTGTCGACCTCAGGCTCGGTGAGGCGAAGAGCAGGTTCTCGTCCCTCATGAAGAATTCGACCAAGTACGACAACTACGTCGTGAAGCAGGCCAGGGGCCCGGAATCCCAGTGATATCATGCTTCCGGATTGGCTCTCAATAACTCCCGCGACGACCGAGAAATACAACGAGATAAGGGAGACGATGCGCTCTTTCGGGATGCACACCGTGTGCGCCGAGGCTCATTGCCCCAACACATCGGAGTGCTGGAGCGCGGGAACCGCGACGTTCATGATACTCGGGGACGTCTGCACCAGGGGCTGCAGGTTCTGCACGGTGGGGAAGGGCACCGCCGGCACGAATGTGGACGGGAGGGAGCCCGCCAAGCTCGCGAGGGTCATACAGAAATGGGGGCTCAAGTACGCGGTGATCACCTCTGTGTGCAGGGACGACCTTCCAGACGGGGGCGCGAGGCATTTCGCGGACTGCATCTCGGAGATAAGGAAGCTTGTGCCGGGGACGCTCATAGAGGTGCTCATACCAGACTTCAGGGGGGACGGCGCGGCGCTTAAGACCGTCGTTGACGCCCACCCTGATGTCATAGGCCACAACATAGAGACGGTGGCAAGACTCAGCCCTTCGGTCAGGGACAGGAGGGCGGACTACAGGATGTCGCTGGACGTGCTCAAGGGATGCAAGATTCTCGACAAGAGCATATACACGAAATCGGCGCTGATGCTGGGAATGGGAGAGAGCGAGCAGGAGGTGCTCTCCTCCTTCGAGGACCTGAGGAGCGTCGGCACCGATTTCCTTGCAGTGGGCCAGTACCTGAGACCATCGAAGAAGCAGCTCGAGGTCAAGGAGTACGTGAGGCCGGAGAGGTTCGATGAGTTGAGGAAGACGGCCCTCGGGCTCGGTTTCCTGAACGTCGCATCGGGGCCTTTCGTCAGGAGCTCGTACAACGCAAGCGCCTACTTCAAGGGGCGCAACGGGGAGAAGTAGCTACCTGCTGAAGTTCCATTCACGGGTGGAGTACACCTTCTTCGCCGTCTCCTTTGCCCTTTCGAGCTCGGAGTCGCTCAGTACGCCCATCTTGAACTCCTTTCCCTTCGTGAATCCCTCCAGCAGCGCCTCGTACAGGTCCTCTATGCCCTTGCTCGAGTGCCTTGAGACGGAGGTCACCCTCTCCTCGGCAGCCTTTATCTGCTTGTCAGATAGCTTCTCCTTGCTTACGTTCAGCACGGAGAACATCGACTTGAAGTCTATGTCGTAGAGTACCGTACCGTGCTGAAGCAAGACTCCGCGCTTTCTCGTCTGGGCGTTGCCGGATATCTTCTTGCCTTCGACGGTTATGTCGTTGATCGGCGCGAACTGCGCGGGAATCCCCATCTCGCCGAGGCCGGATATGACCCAGTCGCAGATGAACCTGTAGCTCTCGCGTATCCCGTTGGGGAAAATGCCGAGCGGCGCTATCACGCTGTAGGTTATCTCTCCCAGGAAGTCGTGGTACACCGCCCCTCCGCCGGTTATCCTCCTCACGTAGTCCACTCCCAGCTCGTCGCACCTTTCGATGTTGACCTCCTTCTCCATGCTCTGGAAGGTGCCTATCGATACCGCGCTAGGCTTCCACTCGTAGAACCTCATCACGGGGCCTATCTTGCCCTCGATCATCGATTCGAGGAGCGTCTCGTCTATCCCCATGTTCATGTAGGCGTCGTGGACCTCGAGAGGGATCACTTTCCACTCCAAAATCTCGCCCATCCCGAAGGACCCTCCTTTGCCTTCTGCTCGAACTGATCCTCAGCCCATGAGATGTAGTTCCTGAATCCCTGGCTCCTCTTCTCCACCGCCTCCTTGCAGACGCTGTGTGTGACCCCGGGCGATGCGTTGTGCGTCGCGATATAGGTAACGCTGTCGCACACGTCCTCTCCCAGGGCGCAGGTGAACACGTCGCACGACCTCTCGCCCGTCGGAATCCTGTTCCTCAGGTTGTGCTGGGCTATGTGCATGAGCTCGTGTGCTATCGTGTGCGGGGATATCTTCCTTATCAGGATCGTGTCGAGCTCAAAGTAAGCCTTGCCAAGGACAGGGGTGGAAGTGTACCCGACCTTCACGTCCCTGTCGATCAGCCCGGTGAAATACTTCTGGAATATGCCTTCCACCAGCGCGGCGTCCTCGGCCGTGAACTTCTCCCTGAACACCCTTGAGAATTTTATCATCCAATCGCCATCCTTATCGCGTGCGCAATCGCCTGGGACGTTACGCCAATCAGCTCCGCCTTGCTATCCGAGGCTGCCGCCGCTATCCTTTCGGAGAGCTCCTTCTCGGTGGCGTCCTTGCTCATTCCTACAATCGACTCCTCTATCGCATGGAGCGCCTCCTCTGGATATAGGAAGAAATCGCCAAGCACATTTATCCTGGCTATCCTGTCTCCGCACTCCAGCTTTACCATGATGAGCTTGCCGCCCGGGACCTTGTACTCCGCAAAACGCTCCATGAGACACCTGGATTATAAACAGAATCGGTTATTTGAATATTGCGAGGTTTGATGGGATGGCGCTATACAAGCTGGACTTGAACAAGAATACATTAGGCGAAGACAAGCCCACGGGGGCCTCGGTGCAGGGAAAGAGGATCGCGGTGGTGCTGCACAAGGGAAAGGTGTACGCGCTTAACGCGGTGTGCACGCACAGGGGAGGGCCTCTCGACAAGGGACGGGTACAGGGGGACGAGGTCGTATGCCCGCTGCACGGAGGAAAATACTTCATAGCGACGGGCAAGGCGGATGAGAGCACGAACTGGGTCCATGACACCGAGACTTACAGGATATCGGAGGGCAAGGACGGAGAGCTCTCCGTGGAAATGTGAGTCGCTTCACTTACTTTCCATAGAAGAAGTGTATTGATCTCCCGAGCGCGGCCTCCGCAGCCTCCTGGAGCGCCTCGCTGTAGGTCGGATGCGGGTGGATCGAATCGGCTATGTCCTCGAGGGTCGCGCCCATCTCCATCGCCACGACGGCCTCGCCTATGATGTCGCTCGCGTCGTCGGATACGATCTCCACTCCTTTCACCACATTGGCCGCGTCGTATGCGATCTTCACGAAACCGTTCGTCCTGTTAAGAGCTATCGCCCTCCCAAGGGCAGTCAGAGGGAACTTCGTGACCTTTATGCCGTCGCCCTCAAGAATCCCCGCTATCGATATCTCGGGGTCCGAGAAGATCACGGCGGGGACTACGGTGTTGTCGTAGCCGGAGTTCTGTCCCGCGGCAACCTCCGCGGCGACTATCCCCTGCCTCATCGCCTTGTGCGCGAGGAGCGGCTCACCTATCACGTCGCCCAGGGCGAGTATGTTCTTGTCGGTGGTCCTGAGAGAGCCATCCACCCTGATGAATCCCTTCTCGTCGACCTGCACCTCGGTGCTCTCGAGCTCCAGGCCCTTCGTGTACGGCGAGAGACCGACAGCCACGACAGTCACCTCCGCGTCGAGCTTAGTTCCGTCGCTTAGCGTTACCGATCCTGCGGAGTGGGACTTGGGCGTAACCCCGGTGTAAATCTTGATTCCGATCTCGTCCATCTTCTTCTTTACGATATCTACCGCATCCCTGTCGAACTTGGAGAGCACGTCTGACCTCGCAACTATGCTGACCTTTGACCCAAGCTTTGCATAGATGGTGCCTATCTCTACCGAGACGTAGCCCGCCCCGAGGATCACCATGCTCTTCGGTATGTGGTCGAGCATCAGAGCCTGCTTGTAGTCGATTATGTCGCCGCCGAACTCGAATCCCGCAAGCGGGGTCGGCTCGGAGCCGGTCGCTATTATGGCCTTCCCGAACTCCAGCGTGGTCGCGTTTGTCAGCTGGAGCGAGCTCGATGAGAGGAAAGTTCCCGTTGCCTTCACCACCTCTACGCCGTTCGACTTGCACAGGAACGCCACGCCGTCCTCGAGCTTCTTCGAGACGCCCATGCGCCAATCGTACATCTCCTTCGCGTTGAGCGTGACCGAGTCCGCGTGTATCCCGAACTTCTCGGAGTGCCTGATATCATAGAGCAGGTCGGAGATCTTTATCATCGTCTTCGAGGGTATGCAGGCGTAGTTCAGGCAGTGCCCGCCGAGCTTCTCCTTCTCCACCAGGACCACGCTCTTTCCCAGCTGCGCTGCGCGTATGGCGGCGAAGTAGCCTCCCACTCCTCCTCCTATGACTGCGATGTCTACTTCCTCCGGAAGGGATCCCATTACCATTGAGCATCAACCAAGCATTTCTAGTATGTCGGGCTCCTGGAGGTACTTCATCACGGCGTTCCCGAACTTGACCGCCTCCGCCCCGTCAACCACCCTGTGGTCGAAGACGAGCGAGAACGGGAGCTGCTTGCCTATGAAGATCTTGTCGTCCTTCACCATAGGCGTGTCCCTTATGAGGTTTATCCCGAGTATCGCGACTTCGGGATAGTTTATCAGCGGAACGGAAAGGAAACCGCCTCCGAGGCTCCCCACGTTCGTTATCGTGAAAGTGCTGTCGCGCATCTCCTCAAGAGTTATTGTGTCGTTCTTCACCTTGTCCGCGAGGGCATGCAGCTCCTTCGCGAGCTCTATTATGCTCTTCTTGTCCGCGTCCTTGAGCACAACGACCTTGAGGCCAGAGGGCGATTCAGCCGCGATGCCTATGTTGTAGTACTTCTTGACTATTATCTCAAGCTTCTCGTGGTCGTAGCTCGAGTTGAAGTTGGGGTTCTCCTTCAGCGCCTCCACGGCCGCCTTGATTATGAAAGGCATGTAGGTCAGCTTCACTCCGAACTCCTTCTCCACGTTCGGCTTCTCGGTCTGGACCACGTTGAAAAGCGCGGTCGCGTCTATCAGGTCCATGTGCACCGCGTGCGGTATCGTCCATGAGGCCTCCATATTCCTGGCTATCGCCTTCCTGAGCGTGGACATCGGGACCCTTTCTATGTTCTCTGCGTGCTTTTCCTCCACGACCTCTGAGAACTTGGGTATCGGCCTTGCCTGCAGCGATTCGCCGTGGGCTATGTTCCTCACGTCGTTCTCGAGCACCCTCCCCTCCGGGCCGGTGCCCGTGACCTTGGAGAGGTCGACCCCGAGGTCCCTGGCTATCTTCCTGACGTTCGGAGTTGCAACCACCTCCTTCTGCGCGGGCTGCTGCGGCGCCTGCTGTACCGGAGGCGCCTGCTTCACGGGTTCCATGGAGAAAGCATTCGTAACAGGAACTACGGGCTTCACGGGAGTCACAGGAGCGGGAGATGCTGGGGGAACCTGTACCTCAGGTTTCTGAGGCCGAATGATCGGGACCTCCTGCTTCGCAGGCTGAGGGGCGGAGACAGGATGCTTTGCGACGGGCTTGATCTCGTCGGGAGTTCCTATGAACGCTATGGTGTCGCCCAGGTGAACGTCGGAGTTTTCAGGGAAGTTCTGCTTTATCGTCCCAGATATGGGAGAGGGAACGTTCACCACCGCCTTGTCTGTCTCCACCTGGACCACAGGCTGGTCCTCCTTTACGCTTTCCCCGTCCTTGACGAGCCACTTCCTCACGTGGCCTTCAGTGATCCCTTCACCGACATCGACAAACTTAATCTCCTTCATCCAATCATTGGCTCATGACTTTGTCTATCGCACTAGCAATCTTGTTCTGATTTGGAATATAATAGTTCTCTACTCCGGGGAACGGATACGGGAAGCTCGGCGATGCGACCCTTATGATCGGAGCGGAGAGCTCGTATATCGCCTTCTCCGCGACCCTCGCGGCCACTTCCGCGCCAACGCCGAAGCTGAGCGGGGCCTCGTGCACTATCACGAGCCGGGTCGTCTTCTTCACGCTGTCGACTATCGTCTTGTCGTCGAGGGGATTTATCGTCCTTAGGTCGATTATCTCCGCGTCTACGTTCTTCTTCTGAACGACGCTCTTTACCTCCGAGACCATCGAGCCGTATGTGACTATCGTGAGAGCGTCTCCCTGCTTTACCACGTTCGCCTTGCCTATGGGAACCTCGTAAGCCTCTTCGGGAACCTCCTCCTTGAAGAGTCTGTAGAGCCTGGTGGGCTCCAGGAACAGCACCGGGTCCTGCAGCTTCGAAGCTGCGATCATCAGCCCCTTGGCGTCGTACGGCCCCGAAGGCTCGACGACCACGATGCCGCCCATCTGGGAGAAGAGGATCTCCGGGCTCTCAGAGTGGTGCTCGAGGGTCCTGACGCCGCCTCCGACAGGCGTCCTCACGATCATAGGAACCTTCAGCGCCGAGTAGGTCCTCGACCTGTATCTCGCCGCATGGTTTATCATCTGGTTGAACGCGACGTACATGAATCCGGCGAACTGCATCTCGGGTATCGGATGCATTCCGGAGAGCGCCATCCCTATGGATGCGCCTATTATTCCCGACTCGCAGAGCGGGGTGTCCAGGACCCTGTTGTCCCCGAACTTCGCCTGCAGCCCTTCGGTGACCCTGAAGACGCCTCCGTCCTTGCCCACGTCCTCCCCGAGGAGCACGAAGCCGCTGTCCTGCTGAAGTATGAGGTCGAGGGCGTTGTTCAAGGCTGAAACCATATTCATTTGCACAAGATCACCTATTGCCAGAAGTTTGCCGCGTTGGCCGCGTCAAGCTCTTCCTTGAGAACGTCCGGCATGAAGCTGTACACGTTCTGGAACATAAGGGCGGGGTCCGATTTGTACTGTTCCGCAATCTCCACCGCCTCGTCTATCTTCTTCGACTGCTCGGCGGCGACCTTTTTCTCGGTCTCTTCGCTCCAGGCCCCTTTGTTGGTAAGGTAGACCCTCACCCTCGCGATGGGATCCTTCTTCTGCCACGCCGCGACTTCCTCGTCGCTCCGGTACCTCGTAGGGTCGTCCGCTGTCGTGTGCATGCTCATCCTGTAGGTCACGCACTCAATCACAGTAGGCCCGGAAACGGAATTCGCTATCGCGTCGCAGGTGGCCTTGTAAACGGCGATGACGTCGTTCCCGTCGACCTGGATGCATCTCACTCCTGCAGCTATCCCCTTCTGCGCCAGCGTCTGCGCGGCACTCTGGTTCTTCCTCGGGACGGAAATCGCCCACTGGTTGTTCTCGATTATCACTACGAGCGGTACCTTCCACACTCCGGCCATGTTTATCGCCTCGTAGAAGTCGCCTTCGGAGGTCCCCCCGTCGCCGACATACGCGATCGCGGCTGCGCCCTCGCTCTTGTACTTCATGGCGAAGGCGATGCCTAGCCCGTGAGGCACCTGCGACGCCACTGGAACGGCAACTGCGGTGGCTCTCACCTTCTTCGCGCCTTCGCTTGTGTCGACCAGGCCCCTCCATCCTATGAAGAAGCTCTCGAGCGGCAGTCCCCTGACAAGGAAGACCGCGTGCTGCCTGAAGTTTGGAATGAAAGTGTCCTGCTTCCTCATCGCGAACGCGCTCCCGACCTGGGTGGCCTCCTCGCCAACGAGCGGGGCGTAGGTCACCGCGCGCCCCTGCCTCTGCAGGCTCAGCGCCTTGGCGTCGAGGGCCCTTGCGAACAGCATGTACTTCAGCATGTCCACGAGCTTCATGTCGCCCAGGTCCTTCGGAAACAGGCTCATGTCAACGATGCCTTTCTCGTCAAGCACCTGCAGGTAGTCCACCGAACCTTCGTACGCCTTGCTCAACAGAAAAACACCGATTAGCAGTAGTAATAAAGCAATATATTGATTTCCTTGCGGCTCCCGACTTTGCCTACGCAGATCGGCCTTTTGCTTTGCTAGCCCCCGCCGCTCGTGTAATACTCCATCAGCTTGTTGAACAGCAGGTAGGATGCAACGGCAACCGCCACAGATACGGCGACGATCTCGATGATGGTGGGGACGCTAAGCTGCGACAAGAATGCCTGAGCGGGATAGTAGGACGCCAACCCGAAAGGCAGCAACAGTGTGAACACCATCTGCCCGAGGGCTCCGTAGACCGGGAGCGGGTACTTCGATGCCTGGCCTATGAAGTTAGCAAGGCTGTACATCGCGTCTGAGCTTTTCAGCAGGTGGTAGGTAAGAACAGTGAGCATCAGGCTGAAAAGCACCAGCGCGGCTAGGCCGAATCCGAGCAGCAAGAGGAAGGCAAGGAATGCTGAAATGCCTACGCCCACGCTTGACGCGGAGTATGCCAGGATCAGGAATCCTCCCAGCACGCCGGTTATGGAGGCCACGTTCCCAGTCATGGAGAAGAGTATGGTCGCCTTGCCGTACGGCTTTACCAGGTATGGGTCTATGCCTCCGTACCTCAGCAGCTGGTTGATGTAGCCGAACTCTATGAAGTAGGAGACGACGTTGACGGCTATGACTGATGTCGAGACCAGGAAGAGCATCTGGTAGTAGCTCCATCCCGCAATTCCGGGAGAGATCCCGTATATCACGGCCACCGCCACGTAGCTGTACGCGATGTTCACCATGCTGTAGATCATCCACACCGCGAGCTGGGTACGGTAATACAGGAATCCCTTCCATTCGTAGAGCTGGGCGAGAAGGTTATACCTTATGTCCCTGGCTATTCGGCTACTCAAATCAACCGCCTGCGGAAGTTATCTTCCTGCTCACCTTCCTCCACCACACGATGGAGAACAGGAACAGGCCTGCGACCCACGCAGCTCCGACAGCCAGGCTGTGCAACATGCTGCCGGCGCTGAGCATGCCGAGGAGCGTGGCGGCAGGAACGTAGAGGCTCAGCTGATTCGGAAGCAGCAGGAGTATGCCGCTCGCCCACGGAGGGAACAGGTTCAGGGGCATCACGCCCCCTCCCAGCAGGAAGTACGACGAGTTCAGCACGGCCATCAGCCCCCATATGTTAACCAGATATATCGAAAGCGTCCCCATCAGGAAGTTGATGATAGTGGTTATTGCATACGCCAGAAGTATCTCCGCTACGAAGAATGCCAGAAGGAGCGGCGTTATCGACATTCTGCCCAGAAACACGATTATAGCCATGGACGGCAGCACCACGCAGAGCAGACCCAGCGCGTTTATCGCCAGCGTGTTCAGGAAGAGCTGCAACGGGTACCCGAGCGGCCTTATGAGCGATGTCGTTATGTTCCCGTTCTGCACGTCGTTCTGGATTGCGTACGCGGGAGTGTTATCATAGGTGAATATGGTTATGGCGTTCACTATGAAGAAGTACAGGTACATTTCATTCAGAGAGTACCCGCCGATGGTCGCGACTCCGGAGTTCGCGAAGACGGTTATCCAGACGAAGATCATCACCAGCGAGCAGAGCATCCTGAATACAAGAGCCACCAGGTAGTCGCTCTTGTAGGCAAGCTCCTGCTTGAAGCCTATCTCTATCACGGCGCGGTACTTGCCGATGCTCTCAAACATTGCCTCGCCTCTTGCCTTCAGCGTCCATCTTCGCATAGAACTTGCTGAGTATGAAGTTCAGGCCTGGCTCCATCACCTTGTAGTCGGTGACCGCTTCGCTGTCCAGGAGCGAGATGAACTTGCGGCTCTTCAGCGAATGCCTGTCCACCTCGAGCCTGACGAAGTTGCCCTTCTTCTCGAGCACCTTGCCGTACCTTTTGAGGTTTACGCCGTTCCTCTCAGACAGGTGCAGCTCGACGTGCCTCTTGTCCCCGAAGATCTGCTCCAGCTCCTTCCTGCTCCCGTCAAACTCGACCCTGCCCTTGTTGAGAAGTATTACGCGCTCGGCTATGTTTATGTCCTCCACTATGTGGGTGGTTATGAGGAAGGTCGTCCCGTGCTGCGACCTCAGGTCGAGTATCGCGTTCCTGAGCGCGGTCTTCGAGGGTATGTCGACCCCTATGGTCGGCTCGTCGAGGAACACTATCTTCGGCATGTGCAACACAGACGAGACGAAGTTGCACTTCATCTGCTCTCCTAGCGAGAGCTGGCGCACCTGCCTCTTGTACACTTCCTTCAGGTTGAGCAATCCTACGAAGTATCTCAGCCTCTTCCTGAAGTCGGTCTCCTTTATCTCGTAAACGCCCTTCATGAAGTTGAACGCGTCGGATGCGGGCAGGTTCCAGAAGAGCTGACCGTGCGCGCCGAGCACCACCCCCAGCCGCGAAGCTAGCTTTATCCTTTCGTTCCAGGGATCCATGCCCAGAACGCTGACGCCGCCGGAGTCAGGGTGGAGTATCCCCGAGAGTATCTTTATGATAGTCGACTTTCCGCTTCCGTTCCTGCCCAGGAGGGCTATTATCTCCCCCTCCTTTACCCTGAAGCTGACGCCGTCAAGCGCGAGCTTGTATTTCTTCTTCCTGAAAAGCTTAGAGAAAAAGCTTCCGCTCGTCCTGACCTCGTAGGTCTTGAATCTCTTTTTTACATCGTTCACTTCTATGACGTAATTTTCCATGCTTAACGCACCCCGGATAGATACGCGCCGACCGAAAATGAAAGCTCATATCGCTATGGCTTTCTTTATGTGTTCATTATAGCTACTAACCGAAGTTAAAAAGTAGTCGTGGTTAGGGCCATATCGAGCACCATTTAGGAATTTGATGTTGATGGTATTTATGCCTTTCCAAGGCATTTCGGTGTTTTTAAGGGTAGCGGAAGAGGCGTGCGCCCTCTCGATCTTGGAATCCCGAACCGAAGGTGGCGGCCTTGCCATGGCATACGATGAACTTTAAATAAGTGCCATGAGAAACGTTTCTGGTGGAAAAATGGCTAAGAAAATGGTCGAAGATTGTTACTACAACGTGCACAAGCAGCTCGTGAAGAGGCTCCAGTTCCTGTGGAACGTCGATGGATACATAAAGGACGCGAAGAGGAACGGCCACGCGGACTGCGTAAAGGTCTGGGAGGAAGTGGCAAAGAACGAGATGAAGAACGTCAAGATCCTCCAGGGCTCCGTAAAGTTCCACAACAAATAGCGATTCGAAGGCAAGGGGATTCCATAGCAAGAAGAAGGCAGGTGAAGGGAGATGATGCCGATTACATCGGCGGCACGAGGGTGAGGCAGGGATTCGCATTCCACTCCTCCCCGCCGCTGGATGCGCCTACGAAGACGAATCTCGTGAAGGTCATAACAAGGCTTTCATCGTTCGGCAGCGGTGACTTCTCGGACAAGAGGATGCTGGGCCCCGCTACGCACCTCCTCAAAAGTCCGGGAAAGCTTCTCAGGCCCGCCATGGTGTTCCTCGGGGCGGGGATGGTGGGCGAGGAGTGCGAGCCATTCATAGACCTGGCTGCGGGAGCAGAAATACTGCACACAGCGTCGCTGGTTCACGACGACATAATAGACAGAGACGTAAAGAGGAGGGGAATCGCCGCGGTGCATTCGAAGTACGGAAACGAGACTGCGATCCTGGCAGGCGATGCGCTGATAGCGAAGGGAGTCATGCTGATCTCGAAGTACGGCGTCGATGTTACCAGCGCAATGGCTAATGCAGCGCTCGATATGTGCGCCGGAGAGCTCCTGGACCACGCGCTTGAGGAGGAGAGGAGGATGCCCGATGCCAGGGAGTACCTGAAGGTCGCCAGGCTAAAGAGCGGATCGCTGCTCGGGACCTGCTGCAGCATAGTTCCGCTCTACAAGAAGAAGGAAATCGCGAGGGAGCTCTTCGCGTTTGGAATGAACGCAGGCATAGCGTTCCAGATAAGGGATGACGTGCTTGAAACGGTGGACGGCTCCGAGAGGAGGATGAACGGCGGAAAGAAAGTCGCCGCTGAAACGTTCAGGCAGAACATAGTGAACATACTCGGAGCGGATCAGGACATAGGACCTTCGGAAGCGCTCGAAAATGCGGTTGCGCTCAACAACTACTTCGCGGACAGGGCGCTGGGCTCCATAAAGGGGAGTGCGGCGAGGAGCGCGTTGAGGAATTACATCGAATTCGTGAGGGTCAGGAAAAGGTAGCCATCCTTCTACTTCTCTGCAGTCACCATGAAAGCCATTCCGGACACGAGAGGAACGTATCTTACGTTCCGGAAGCCCTTGACCCTGACCTGCTCCATGAAGGCCCTCTTGTTGAACTTCATCATGCTCGAGACGAGCCATTCGTACGCCTTCTCGTCGACGAACATTCCCGAAAGCACCATGACCTTTGAGTAGATCCGGAATAGCAGCCGCTGCCACGCCCTGTCGGGATAGGCGAGATCGAGGAGGACGAGCTTGCCTCCCGGCACGAGAATCCTGTGAACCTCGTAAACGAACGCCCCGAGATCCTCGTAGCTCCTCAGCGAGAATCCAGAGGTCACCACATCGAATGACCCGTCCCTATGGCCGGTGTTGATGGAATCCCCAATCCTGAAGGAGATCGCGCCCGGCCCCGCCTTCTTCGATTTTGCGATCGCGAGGTCGAGCATCTCCGGAGAGAAGTCGGTCGCGGTTATTTCCACCTTCTTCTCTTTCTTTCTCGCCTCCTTGAGAATCGCGAATGCGAGATCCCCAGTTCCCGTCGCGAGGTCCAGAGTCCTGTGGCCGCCGGCGCCTGCCATTGCTGCCTTCGCGGCTTCCGCGCGCCACCTATTGTCGAGCCCGAGACTGAGCAGATGGTTCATCAGGTCGTAGCGGCCAGATATCCTCGAGAACATGCCCCTTATTTTTTCGCTCATTCATACTACCGGGAACGCAACCATCACAGGCTGTATGCGACTATTAGAAGCATCAAGTACACCATCACCGCCATCACGTTCTGGCCCATGTGCTTCTCGTAGGTCTGAGGGTTCTTGTAATTCAGCATCCCGCAAGCGACGAGGAACAGCACCGGAAGAGTGACGAGCGCGGCCAGCGATGCGAGCGGGAGGCCGTACGCCAGCACGCCTATCACCACGAGCGCGTAGGTGGAACCCTGAAGCAGCGAGTAATACGCCGCGACCTTCCTGTTGTCGTTGAGTATTATGACCGCGTGCTTCCTTCCGTACTTCTTGTCGATCTCGGCGTCGGGCACCTCGTTCACGAGCAGCTGTATCCCGCCCAGCATCCCTCCGGGGACGAGCACGAACAGGGCACTGCCCAAACCTGCGGCAGACCCGTGTGCGACTATGAAGCTCCCGACTGCCATCAGCACGAACCCGAACATCGCGAGGGGTTCAGGAAGCAGCGGGAATTTGGTGAAGTACTTCGTGTATGTGAGAGCGGATATTGCGCCGACGATTATGATCGGGATTATGACGAGGGTCACCTCGAGCGCCAGATAGATCCCTATCACCCCGGCCAGACATAGCGCAGCGACGCCTATGTACAGGGCGTGGAGGTGGCTGACCTTCCCGCTTCCCACCATCTTGCTCCCTCCGCTGAAGTTAGTGTGTATCGATATCTGCTCGATGTCTAGCCCGGACTTGAAGTCGTAGTAGTCGTTTATCAGGTTCACGGACATCTGCGAGAGCACCACGCCTATGACTGCGAGTGCGCCGTAGAACAGGCTTATGTGTCCGTAATGCCCCGCCACGGCCACCCCAAGTATGGAGATGAGGAAGCCAAGAAGCAGTGAAGGCTCGAAAATCTCTGCAAGGTAATGTCGTATCATCGAATCACTTTAAGAATCGTTGGCGGGCTTAATATGCTGTGCGCTTCAGGAAGAATTTTGCGAAATCTCTGTAGTATTTGTCGGAGTCGCTGTCCCTTATCCATGAGTAATACTCCTTCTCCGGCATCTGCGCGAGGGTCTTCGACTTTCCCTCCGGCTTGAACACGAGCGAGAGTTCGGACCAGGTGAAGCTCTTGAGCTTTCCCATCTTCCGGTTCGTGAGTCTGCCCCTCACGTCTGATCTGAAACGGATTGGACCTTTAGACTTTCCGTCCATGTACGCCAGGCAGTGCCTGAACTCGCATTCCCTGCTCTTTCCGCTGAGAAGCCTGAGTATGCCTTCCACTCCTATGGTGGAGAGCGCAAAGTTCACGAACGCCTTCGGAAACCCGTTCAGCGATCCTATATAGAACCCTGCGTCCAGCGCCACGCAGGGCTTCCCTATCTCCTTGAAGGCGTATCTCACCTTCTCCTTCGCTATCTCCTCCACGTCGTCACTTCTCGGTTCGGGAATTTCCAGGGGCACCTGAACCACCTTTATTCCGTACTTGGACATGACCTTGCTGAAAGTGGTCACCTTGCCCGCGTTCTTGGTAGCGAAATAAATCGTTTTAATGATGACACCCCTCGACTGCAATTGGAAGTGATTTTATTTAAGATTATTGTTTGAAGGCGGCAAAACCGAAGCAAATCGGAACGGATTTAAGCCACTCTTGGCAACTTATGTGTGATTCGATGGATTCAAGGATGAAGTTCAGGATTTCGCTCGTGCTCGGGATAGTTATACTTGCGGTTGACCTGCTATGGCTATACGGCAGCGCGTTCCGCATAGGAGGGGGGATTGCAGGCGGAAGCCTGCCTTACCGCAACTTTACCAGAAACGTAAGCGCGACTTCAGGTCAGGGATTTAATGCATCACCCGCTGGCGCTTATGGAAGGATTGGATACACCGGACTTGCAGACATAGCCTATGGCACAATAATACTGATTGCAGATATAGTATGGCTGTATCTTGAGTTCGTAGTCACAACGCCTTCGGCGAAGAAGAAGTAGTCGCTACCTCTGATTCGAAAAAGGGATCAGATGAGATGCGCAGACTTTGCGTAAAGCACAGAGAGAGGGTCTCCGGTGAGATCCTTTCTCGTTATTCCAATGCTTTCTAAGAACGCAATATCAGCTCTTAGTTTTGCGACAATCTCCTTCGGAGTGCCATCATACTCTATCTCGCCACTCCATCCAAAGGAAGAGGTATTTTCTATGAAGGTATTTAGCATGTATCTTCCCGATTTCTTGCGTATTAGTCCGCCTTCCCTTTTGTTTATGGAGAACAATGGCTTGAATCCGAGATCTTTTGCTATAGATCGGCATTCCTTTAAGTCGCCAACGAACAGCACGACCTTCCCTCCAGGGTAAACGCTTCTTTTTAATCCGATTCCTGATATTTTTACGATCTCGTATTTATCGAAATACAAAGTCGAGCTTTCTTCAGGGCTAGTTCGATGCCTTATTCTGAGATTCTTGCCATTTATGTAGTCTATGTCTCCTGCTGGCGTGTAATAGTAGTCCGTGCATTTGTATTTGTGATTAAACGAAGTGCCAGAAAGCGACAGCGCTTTCATGAAGTGCGAGATGTCCCTGATTCTATAACGCAGTTCATACTCGCCCGCCACTCCATCACCAAGACCAAATGAGTCATTTAGGACTATAAACATATTGCTTCAGTCATTTCTCAATAATACGTGCTTATCCATGAACTTACCGTAGCGTTCGGCGGCAACCTCGATGGAATCGAGATGCGCTCTGCTTAGCTTAGTGAGGGGATTAAGGAGGATATCCACGTTATCTTTGTCAAGCACGCGTCTCCATGTCCCCACCACATTTCCGTCGATGATTATGACAGGCAGAAACATTCCATTGCCTCCTGGAACTACGCGTTGGGAATGTTTGTCCTTAAGCGATGCTCTGCGATCTCGATACCCGATTAGATATTCGTCAAATGCAGGAAGCAAATAGGCAGTTGGAGAGGAATCGTGCAACTCCTTGATCTCCAATGGCATCCAGTATGTCGCGCCATCGAAAGTCTCCTTCGCAAGCTGTGATGAGGCCATCTCCGCTCCAATCCTAGCGTCGGAAACCTTGAGTCCGGACCACCATACGAAGTCCTTCAGAGTGGCAGGTCCATGACCCACGAAGTATCTCTTCGCCAATTCGGCCAATGCTTCCTTGCCCTTCAGCATTTTGCTTTTTGGAACCCAATCGTCAAGAAGCGCAAATGTCGGTTGTTTGCCGTTATGAGACCCGAAACAGATCAGTCCATCGCGTCCCGCCCTTCTGATGATATGACGTTGGACATCTGGATTTCTGAGTGCAGGCATCCCTATAGTATCGAAAATGTGATAAATTTCGCCTCTGGTCATCTGCACATTAACACTTAGCGCCTTTGCAATGACCTCTTCTCCGCGCTTAAGGGCTGCTTCATTCAAACCCCGACCTTTTTGGTATCTCGGAATTGAGCGTTCAGGCAGGAGCCCCAGCATCCATCTGACGTCTGCAGATGAGACGAAATGCAACGTTCCGCGCATGGGCCATGTCCTTACTATCTTTCTTTGAACAATTTCCTGTTCGATTTCAGTCTGGGTCGCACGAGGCATGCGGAGACCAATTGCCCAAAGCGCACCGAGATAATCTTGGGACTGCATTGCACAAAGCGAAGACACTATCGCGCTAGGTCTCTTTAGGGTGGGAGAGGCTATCTGTTGGTTTACCAATCTATAGTCCGCAATCTCTTGTAGATTCATAGTAAATCACTGCCTACTCGATACGTTCGACTAAATCCTTCACGAGAGCCCTGATTCGCTTTATCCTTCTCTTCTCCAGCCTGCAGCACTCATCAAAAGGCGTTCCCTCGTCTATGCTGAACACGTCCCACCATTCCACGTCAGGGAGTTTCTTGAATTCAATCGGCATTACGCCATGAAGGCTTTCCTTCCTGCGAATCAGTATGACTTTATCCACCGATCTCAGCATCGCTGGCGTTAGTTTCTTTACCCTTGCCCTGGACAGGTCGTAGCCCTCGAGCTTCATCAGCGCCACGGGATTATTCGTAACCTTGCTGAGTAGAGACCCTTCCTCGCTTGGCTTTATCTTCATCCCTGCCGAGGTCGCATGGCCCTTCTTCGACATCCTGTTGAAGACGGCGGCCGCGATCTGGCTCCTGTTGATGTTCGCAGCGCATACAAAAAGGACTTTCATGGCTTTTTCCCTAATCACAGCAGTCACCCTTTGATCTTGACTGCCAGGGGCGTTTTCTTTAGCAGCGAGGTCACCTCATCCGCCGCAACTCCAGGTATGAGAAAAGACTCATGGGAGAACATGCCAGTGCTTAATGAGATTTGATATTGGACCTTGCTGGCTTCGACGCCGTCTCTTGTAGCTTTCTTGATCTCTACAGATTTGACTTTATCGTAAGGAATGCTTATGCTCGGCAGGCCAAGCAGTTCATCGGACAGTTTCTCTTCGTATGAGACCAGCGGCTTGTGAGTGGTGTTGAAATCCATCACTACGCCCTCCCATATGTTCATTATCCTGATGCTTTCCATCCCCTGCGCTATGCCTTTTGAAATTCCGGGAGGGCCATGCACTATGGAAGGAATCTGCCCGGTGTCTATCGCGAGCATCCGGCTGTCGGTAAAGAACAGCCTGTATTCCACCATCACCTGTTTCACTCTGCCCGATATCATTATCGTGCCTATCAGTTGTTCCATATCTCCAACCCCATTAACAGCCAAGGAAACTTCAAAGCAGGATTTGGACTCGGCGGGATTCGAACCCGCGGCCTCGTCGTTGCGAACGACGCGATCTACCACTGATCTACGAGCCCATATTTTCATTATTTAAGGTTGTTGCTTTTATTAAATGTGTTTGTATGAAGGCAAGTACGGCAAAAATAGCTGAATCTATTTTTAACAGGGTTCTGGGCGACATAAAGCCCTCGAGGCAGGAGCTTAAGGAGTCTGTCCGCAACATCAACGAGCTGACGGGAAGGCTGAAGAAGGTCATACCCGCCGACGTCGAGATAAGGGTGGTGGGCTCCGTCGTGAGGGGGACGCAGCTGCGGGGGGACTCGGACATAGACATGTTCCTCCTCTTCAGCAAGAAGCACCCCCGCGAGGCCATGACGAGGAAGGGCCTCGAGTACGCCAGGAAGATAATCAGGGGGAAGGGCGAGAGGTACGAGATCAAGTACGCGGAGCACCCCTACACGAGGGTTTACATAGACGACCTCGGAGTCAAGGCGGACATAGTTCCCGCCTTCAAGATAGACAACATAGAGGACATGGGAACCGCGGTCGACAGGTCGCCGATGCACGCAGAGTTCATCAACTCCCACTTCACAGACAAGCAGAGGGACGATGTGAGGGTCCTCAAGTACCTGCTCAAGTCGCAGGGGATATACGGGGCCGAGGTGAAGACGGGCGGATTCTCGGGATACCTGTGCGAGCTTCTCGTCTACCACTACGGATCCCTGCTGAAGCTGCTGGAATCCGCGGCTGACAATTTCAAGCTTCCGATGCTGCTGGATCCCATGAGCAGGACGGCGATTAAGGACATGGGCCTCATCAAGAGGTTCGGCTCGATGTTCGTAGTCATAGATCCCGTTGACAAGAACAGGAACGTCGCGGCGGGCGTCTCCCTCGAGTCGCTTTCCAGGTTCGTAATCACGGCGAGGACGTTCACGTCCAGGCCGAGCATAAAGGTCTTCTACGGGAAGAGGTTCGTCCCCCGCAAGGCGGCCACGCTCCTGTCCAAGTTCCTCTCGGAATCGGGCCTTGAGATATTCATAATGGAGACGCATGTCCCCAACAAGAGCGAGGACATAATATGGCCGCAGCTCAGGAAGGTGTCTGAGTTCATCGCGAACCAGGCGGAGAGGGCGGGATTCAGGATCTACTTCTCGGTACAGATAGTCTCCAGGGACAGGGCGCTCATGGTCTTCTTCTCCCCGAAGGAGAGGATCGCCGCAAGGATGCTGAAGGGCCCTAGCGTGTTCATGCCCAAGGCGCAGAAGGAGTTCTCGGACTCGCACAAGAACGCGGTCGGGATGTTCCTCAGGGAGGACGTGATCTATGCGCTCGAGAAGAGCAAGTACGGCACGCTTGAGGACCTGCTGGAGGAGATCAGGGAGGGAAAGCTCGTGAAGAGGCACAAGGACATAAAGATAATCGGATCCAGGCTCTTCGCGAATAAGGTGCCGGCGGAATACGCGCAGAGCATATACGCGGGACTCATGGACGAGCTGGAAGTCTGCGGCTAGGCCAGCAGCGTCCTGTCCTTCTTCATCATCCTCATGAGCTCGGGCATCAGGTCTATCTCTTCAGACTTAGGCCTTGCACCCTTTATGATCCTGAGCGCGTTGGCGACCGCTTTGCGGTCGCGGGCGAATGTCTCGAAGACATAGCCATAGTTCCTCTCCGCCCTGATTCCGCAGTAGTCGGTGGCCTCGGAGATTATGTCCGCGTTCAGCTTCCCCTTCTTGTAGCCCCTCGCCTCGAGTCTCTCCCTGACCACGGGAAGGTGCTCCCTGAGGACTATCGCTGCCGCCCCGCCTATCCTGATGTCGCAGAGCAGGTGGCTCTCGAGTATGACTATCTTCTTCCCGCTCTCTCTTATCATGCGCTCGAGCCTCGCCTTGAGCCTTGGCATGTCGACTATCTTCGCGCCATCCTCCTTTGAGTAGGAGGTGAAAAGCCTGTCGCCGTTTACGACCTGCGTAACGTGTATTATTTCCGCATCGGAGAGCCTGCGCCCGAGCGAATCGGCAAGCGTCGTCTTCCCGGTCCCGGGGACTCCGGTTATCACAATTATTCTCTTTCCCCGCCTCATCCGCTTGCCCTGCTAGCGATGTCGTCAAGTATGTTGTCTATGACGTCCTTGCTGTTCTCCATCACGAGCACCGGGCTCACGGGAGGGTTTATGCTGAGGACGTGGTTCTTCGGCCCCGAAAACAGCCACGATCCCATGCGGAACTCCTTGTAGGCGTTTGAGATGTCTGCGACGTAGTTCGAGACAGTCACAAGCTTTCCTATGAACGCGTCCAGCGATTCGTCGTACTGCTCAACCACTATGAGCTCCTCCTTGTCAGCGTCCCTTGACACGAAGAACGGCTTGACGTAAGGGACCCTCGCGGCCGCGGCCTTCCCGGACAGGAGCGCGTCTACCTGCTTGTACTGGCTCGTCGCGCTCTCCAGCTCTCCCTGCAGCTTCTTCGCCTCCTCGTCCATGCCCTCCATGAGCTCTGCGAAGTAGGCATCAGTGTCGTCCTTTATCTGCTTGACCACGCCGGCGATTCCCTTCGTCTCCACGTATTTCTCGGGGCTGATGAGCAGGCTCCTGAAATTGATGTTGTACTTCTTTGATATCGTATCGTTCAGATCGGAGACGAACAATTCTGTCTGGTCGTCCCACGGAGCTTCCTTCGCCATTCCTACACCAGATAGCTATATATTGCCAAAGTTATAAATCTTCTTAGAGGGTGAATGCCTGATTTTTTGCCCGGTCCTGCGGAGGTGCGAGTTTGGATAGGATAGTCGAGACGCAGGCCAAATCCATGCTCGTGAAGTCGAGGCTTCCCGATTCCGATTATGTGGTGAACCCCTACACGGGATGCGCGAACGCATGCGCCTACTGCTATGCGAGCTTCATGGGAAGCCTCGTGAACAAGGGCATAGACGAGTGGGGGGATTACCTCTATGTCAAGACGAATGCAGTAGAAGTCTTCAGGAAGGACCTTGGCAGGCTCCCCGCGAGCAGGAGGAACTCCTCCATCTTCATAAGTTCGGTCACAGACCCCTACCAGGCGGCGGAGCTCAAGTACCGACTGACCAGGGGAATACTCGAGGCGCTTCTCGCGGAAAAGTATCCCGGAGAGGTCGGCATACTCACGAAGTCGAACATAGTTCTGCGCGACATCGACCTCTTCAAGGCCCTTCCCAACGCGGAGGTGGGGATGACGATAACGACCACGGACGACGCTCTCAGCAGGCTGATGGAGGCGCGGGCCCCTTCGGCCATCGTAAGGCTTGACACGCTAAGGAAGCTGACCGACGCTGGCGTGCGCACCTACGCCTTCATAGGCCCGCTGCTCCCGCACATGAGGAACAGGCCGGAACTCCTCGAGAAGCTCTTCACGGACATCGCAGATACCGGAGTCAAGGACGTCTACGTCGAGCACATAAACCTTAAGCCCTACATAAAGGAGAGACTCTGGAGGATAGTGGAGAAGGAGCCGGAAGGGATACGGGCGACATACAAGGACGCGGAGGGAGCGGATTACAGAAAGGAACTTGACGCTATCGTGAAAGTATTAATCGAGAAGCACGGCCTCAGGCTCAGGCTTGACGAGGTGCTCTACCACGAGGAATTCATGAAGGGATCGCATGGAGATTGAAGAGCGCATAACCAAGGACATAGGGAAGTTCGACGGCAGCCTGGAGGAGCTGGGACCGAAGAAGCTCAGCGAGAAGGAGACGGAGGTGGTTGAGCTTGCGAAGATGTACGCTAAGGACGCCGGCTCCTGGGTGAAGAAGAAGGACTGGTACACGGCCTTTGCGAGCATCTCGTACGCCCACGGGCTCTTGGACGCGATAAAGAGGATCGAGGAATAGGGGATGGCTGCGATAATCGAGGGAAAGGCGAAGATAGCCACGGGAGGCGCGTTCTACAACCCGAAGATGCGCAAGCTAAGGGACATCTCGGTCGGGTTCCTCAAGGCGCTCGACCTCAAGGGCGCTAGCCTGCTTGACGCGACGGCAGCCACGGGGGTGAGGGCGATAAGGTACTCCAAGGAGGTCGGGCTCCGGAAAGTCACGCTAATAGACATAAACGCGAAGGTCGCCGCGATAGCAAGGAGGAACGTGAAGTCCAACGGGATAAGGGCGACGGTGCTCTCGGAGAGCCTTCAGGAGTTCGCTGGATACTGCAAGGACGGCTTCGACGTCATAGACCTCGATCCATTCGGAAGCCCTGTGCCCTTGATACACGACTCGCTCAAGATTTCAAGGAGCGGGACTGTGCTCATGGTGACCGCGACGGACACGGCAACCCTCTGCGGAGCCGAGACGGATGCCTGCATCAAGACATACGCCGCGAAGCCGACGCACAGCGCGCTCTGCCACGAGGCGGGCGTCAGGATACTTCTCGGATACATCGCTAAGGAGGCCGCACAGTTCAACTTCGGAGTGGAGCCGGTGCTCTGCATAGCGGACATGCATTACATGAGGGTCTTCCTCGTACTCAGGACAAGCGCGGAGGCGGCCGTCTCATCCGTCAAGACATTGGGATTCGGATCCTTCTGCGAGAGCTGCCAGAACTTCTCATATGCGAAGGGCATAATCCCGCACGTTGAAACGAAGTGCGGCAACTGCGGAAGGAAGATGGATGAGTTCGGGCCTCTTTGGCTTGGAAACCTCCAGGACAAGAAGACAATAGGCAAGATGCTCGACTCGTTCCTCGAGAAGGACGGAGACGGCTACAAGCTAGTCGCGAAGGTATACGGAGAAATGGACGTGCCTTTCTACTACTCAATCCCGAAGGTGACATCTTACCTTAAGTTCAGCTCCGTGCCGCTGGACACCGTCATGGAAGGGCTGCGAAAGAAGCACAGGGCGAGCAGGACCCACTTCGAGCCGGATGCGATCAAGACGGACGCCGATATAAAAGAAGTGATAAGGGCAGTCAAGAAACAGCACTGAGAGTGGGGCCTCACTTGTAAATGAAATGGCTCACTGCTATACTCACAGATTTGCCCTTAGCGACCTTCATCAGCGATGTGCTTATTCTTTTCACTTCATCGCTCGAATCCGCATCCGCGGAAACGACGAAGCCGTACTTCCCGCTAGTCAGATGCACTTCCTTGACGCCCCTGCATCTCGCCAGCCTCCTCGCAACTTCCCCGGAGTCGCATAGTCTCTTCGGCTCCAGAAGCAGGAAGCACGTCCTTCTCCTGTTCATTCCCTTCTTCGCTTCGCTCTTCCCACGATCCATATCTATTCCCCCTCACACACTTCAGAGATTATGTATTTTTTTATTTCTCGTCAGCGTAAACGACCCTCCAGACGTTGGGCCTTTCCAGGACCCACTTCACAGCCCTCTTCGCTTCGTCGTCATCCCTCTTGTTGTCTTTGTTAACTCCTAGAAAATCCATCCTATCCCTCTAATCGCAAGACGAGCAGCGGCGCACGAGCGCGCACCGCCCGCCTGCAGGGAGTGAACGGAATAGGCTGCACCAGGCATCGACAAGTTTGTGGGTGGACTTGCTCTCTTCACAATAAGATAGCTGACGCCACGGTTCCCGATTTCCATCCCGAATCCCATGGTATGTGATTATGCGATTGTTGGTATTTATACCTTTTATTTTTCTTAATTTTGTTTGAATTAAATTGATTTTTTGTAAAACCATCAGAAGACAGGATCTTTTCCTGCCTTCACTCCTTTTTTCTCCAGGAGCTCCTCGAACGCCTCTTCTAACTCATCAGGGCGGCCGACGCCGATGAGCAAGGTATCGTCGCCTTCGAGCCCCAGCGTCTCGTTTACGAAATCAACCTCTTCTCTGCTGGCATCCTTGTGCGGATACTTGTTCGTAAATGCAATACAATCACGGTTCAGGAACGCGCCTTGGTGAACGGTCTCATCGTAGGTGCTGCCCTCTATTCTTATCGCCAGCGCCCTTCCTTCCCCTTTTATTTTTTGGCTCATTTCCCCTTGGCCGTCAGCAAATGCACTCGTTACGTCGAACATTACAGTATTCCTGAGCGAGGTTCCTGATTTTATGCGTTCGGGCACTTTCGTGGAGTAGGTGCGTTCCTGCATGAAAATTCCGGCGGCGAGGAGCAGGGCGGCAACGAGGCAGTATGCCTTTATCGGGGTTCCAAGAATCAGGAAGGACATGACTATCACCAAGAAGGGTATTGTGAGAAGGGCGTTACCCATGAAGGACGTGGTGAAGACTTTGTAGCAGTAGTAGAAGACGACGGAACCGAGGGCGTTCTCGACTATTCCTATGAAGAGCACAGATAACAACGAATTTAAGGGCAGGGCTATGCTTATGTTGACGTGAAACAGGAGTATGATTAGTATGGAGAATGCAAATGATATGAGATTTGCCAGAAGCATGAATCCCGAGGTACTTGCATTATGCTTCTTCACAAGCAGGATGGAGACCGCGAGAGCCAGCGCGGCGACCAGTGTCATGAAGAGGTAGGGCATCTGTCCCGCGTTTATGCTAATCAGTGTGCCTCCTGTCGCAAGCACGTACACTCCCGCGAACCCGACGAGAATCGCAAGCAGCTGACTCTTGCTCACCTTCTGCTTCAGGAAGAATGGAGTGAGCACCGCGGCGATCATCACGTAGCTTCTGAAAACGACACCGCTGACTTCAGGATTCGTTCCCATCGTGCCAATCGTGAGTAGAAGGGTGGAGGCAGAAATTCCCAAAAAGCCGGAAACGAGCATGACTTTGAACGTCTCCTTCGAACGCAAGATACTCTTTATGCCATTGAACCTGTCATCAATGAAGGAGTATGCCAGCATCACTATCGATGCCACGAGTGAGACGTAGAAAAGGAAAGGTATCGCGCCGATTCCATTACCCCCCACATCCAGGGCTATCGAGAAGAGCGATGAGGAGACGACCACTAGGGTCAGTGCAATAATTCCTCTATGAAACAGCTTCATGACCATCTACAGACATATCGGAAATCTGTCTATTAAAATGCAATCATTTTTTGAATTTTGTTTGTGGATTTTTGACAAAATGTAAAACATATAAAATGCAAACTCGAAGGAGAGATATGGAGTACTCGCAGCGCGACCGGCTCCTCCTCAGGGAGCTGAGCGAGAATTCGAGGGCCACAGTTACAGAACTCTCTGCTAAGCTCGGATATCCCAGATACGCCATAACCAAGATGCTGAAGAGGATAGAAGAAGGCCTCGGGATCAGGTTCACGCTCGAGGTCGATTCATCGGCCCTCGGCGCGTCGGAGAAGCACCTCCTTGCGGTGAAGTTCTTGAACAAACCAAACGCGAAATGGCTGGAATCGATCCTGGCCAATGAGAAGAACGTGCAGTTCGCCTATGCAACCGAAGGTCATTTTGACCTGATTATCTACGCCGCCACCACAAGCGCTGTTGAGTACATATACTGGGAGACCCTGCTCATCGAGAAGCTCTCGGAATATGGGGCGAAGGTGAGGGCATCGGACATCCCCTACTTCAGCTTTGGCTACGTGCCTTTCGATAGCAACCTCTTCGAAGGCGCGATGGCAGACCTGGACGCAGAAGACAAAGTCATCCTCAAGCTCCTCTCGGAGAATTCAAGGCTCAGCTATACCGAGATTGCAGCCAGGACAGGGATGAAGAAGAGCACACTGAGATACAGAATCATGAATATGAAGAAGTCAGGACTGATCAAGAGATTCACCGTAGCTGTCCAGAAACCCCCGCAGCAGTATCTACTGGCTGCCCTGGAAAACTGGTCCTATACGAAGGAGTTTGAAGGCAAGGCAGTACGTGACAGATTGGATATGATGAACGCAGACAAGGACTTTCCCCTTCTGAACACATTCCAGACTTCGGCACCCATGAGTGGCAGCTACGGGAACTTCGTGCTAGCGCTGTTCGGCAGCAAGAGGGATGCTACTGACAGGATGGTGAAGAGGCACAAGACCATATACAAGGGAGAATCATACGAAGTGAAGTATGCACAGGTGACCGGCACAATAAAAGGGATGCTCCCTTTCAGGAACCTCGACATAAAAACCAACTACAACACAATCAAATGGGAGTAGTCATGCATAGTTAAAATCAGGGGATGACCACAGTGGCACCTTCAAGTCTGAACACCCTGTCCGCCTTCTCCAGGTTCCCTATCACGGCGGGCCTGCCCGTCTTCTTCACGAACTCGATGCACGCCTTGACCTTGGGCAGCATGCTTCCGGCCTCGAACTGGCCCTTCCTCTCGTACCTCGCCAGATCCCGCACGCTGACCTTCCCAAGCATCCTCTCCCCCTTCTTCTCGAAGTCAAGGAATATCCCGTCAACGTTTGTCAGTATGAAGAGGCAGTCCGCCTTCAGCCTTATCGCGAGCAGCGCCGAGGCGAGGTCCTTGTCTATCACAGCGTCCGCGTGCACGAGCTTTCCCCCCTTCTTCGTCATGGCGATCCCTCCCCCGCCAGCGGCTATGACTATGTGCCTCCCCTCTAGAAGCTTCTCTATGATGGCGAGCTCGACTATCTCCTTCGGCTTCGGGGAGGGCGCCACCCTCCTGTAGCCGTCAAGCAGCTTCCTCATCACGAACCCCTTCTCCGCCTCGAGCCTCCCCGCCTCGCCCTCGTTGTAGAACTTCCCTATGGGCTTGCTGGGATTCATGAACTCCCTGTCCCTTCCGGAGACTATGACCCTTGTGGGGACGACGGTTATCCTCTCCGTCCTCCATGTTTTTGGAACTGCGAGCAGGCTCCTCCTTATCTCGTCGCCTATCGCGAGCTGGGTCTCACCCGTCAGCGCGGAGAGGCTCTTCTTCTCGTGGAGGGCGAGCTGGCCGACCTGCGGGCCGTTCCCGTGGGTTATGACCACCTGGTTCCCCTCCCCGAAGAGGACGGCGACGCGGGCGGAAAGCTTGTTTAGAACCTTCTCGCTCGAGAGCGCGTTCCCTCCGACGGCAATCACGTAGCGCATTTCATCATCACGGCAACAGGCAGGTTTATTAGCAGTTGAGATAATCAAAGCACACTAATAAATACCAGGGGACCCATAAACAGTAATCAGTGGGGAAAGTACAGTAAGGCATGCCGCGAGTGCGCGGAAGGACTGGGAATGAAAACAAAGGGATGAGTGGACAATGGATGAGTTGGAAACCGTACCCGGAATCGGCAGGAAGAAGTGCGCGAGCGACAGGAGGGAGTACAGGGCAGCCGAGGCGGAGGGCAGGAACCTCGAGTACATGGTCGAGAACGCCTGCATACACTGCAACAGGCTGATAAGGAAGGAGGAGATCAGGATACTGCCTCCGAGCTACCTTCAGGAGAGGGACCCGTACGTGAGCAGCGGAGTTGTCAGGAGGAGGGTGATGTGCCTCAACTGCTACAACCTGATAAGGAGCACCTGCAGGGAGAAGGCGAGCTTTGATCGCCACCGCCAGGCAAGGCCGCAGCTGTTCAGGAGCGCGCTTAAGATTCTGACGAGCAGGTAAGGATAGGAAAGGGCAGCTTCGTTAGGAGGCCCTCCATTGCATGTTTTTAGGCGCATAGCGCAAGCGTTGCATTTTATGAAAGCATTTGGCTTGGCTAAGCTCAGGCTTTGACCATGCAGCCCTGCGAGTGCAGGACTACATCGGCTTTGAGTGGACGACTATCATGTGGTAGTTGCCCTCAAAGCCCAGCGCCGACTTGAACGCGTTCGTATCCAAAGTTATTGTGCTGTCCGAATACGGGTCGTTCAGGTAGAAGGTGTTCTTGTCGTACCCCTTGACAACGACCCAGTGCGGCATCGCGTCCTGGTACGGGTTGACCACCTTCATGTTTATCAGCACTATGGGTATGTGTCCGGATGAGAGCGCCTTCTTTATCTCAACGAGCGAGAGCACCGCGTGCTCCTCCTCGACTCCCGCCGATTCGGCCTTCTGCCTTATCTCGTTGAATGAAGCGGTCAGGGTGTCGAGGTTGACGTTCTCGTAGACCGCCATCTTCCTCTCGTACCCCTCGTTCTTCGTGTTGCTCACGATTCCAACGCGGGCTCCCCTCTTGCTCAGGGCGTACGCCAGGCCGTACTTGGAGCCGTACCAGACGCTGCCGTTCACGGCCTCCTGCCAGATGCTGTACTCGTGCTCCCTCTTGAACTTGAAAGTGGGATTTATGTACTTCAGGACCATCATGGCGCATGCGGCCGAGCTGGTGAAGTCCTCCGTCTGAGGGTACTGCGGAATGTCCAGCAGAACCTTGTCCTTTAGTCTGGCCTTATGCATTCTCGATATGAGAGAGTGCGCTGCCGAAGGCTTTGCAGCGGCTCTGTTTAGTTTCGCTTTTGTCGTTTTCGCCATGATGCCACCCCTAAGTGTAAAATAACGTGCAGGGAGAGAGATTTGTTCCTATCGGATTTGAACTCTCGCAGGCCTATGGCCAACAGATCTTGAGTCTGTCGCGTTTGACCAAGCTCCGCCATCCCTGCACGGTATTAATGATAGAGATACATTAAAATCCATTTACAACCAATAATAGTATTAACTCATATTTAAACCTTGAGTTGGGAAACGACGGTATAGTAGCATAATAAGCGGTTTTGGTGTTCGTTTGGAGTTTAGAAAGATGAGCGATTTCAAGTTCGAGATGAAAAGGGACGAGGGCGCGGGCATGAACTCCGACGTCATAATCTACACCACAGAGCAGATGCTGGAGAAGATCAGGACTGACAGGACCATATCCCAGGCGGTCAACGCGACCAAGCTTCCGGGGCTCGTTGGCAACGTTTTGCTCATGCCGGACTCGCACGAGGGCTACGGATTCCCGATAGGGGGAGTGGCGGCGTTCGATGCCGAGAACGGCATAATATCACCCGGAGCCGTAGGCTACGACATCAATTGCGGCGTCAGGCTCGTGAAGACGAACCTCACGGAGAATGAGGTCAGGCCCAGAATCAACAGTTTGCTCGACGCCCTTTTCAAGAACGTGCCGAGCGGAGTGGGAAGCAGGCTAAAGACGGGGTTCACGATGACGGACCTTGAGAGGATCTCCGAAGAGGGCGCAGAATTCGCCATAGGGAAGGGGTTCGGATGGGAGGAGGATACTGGAAGAATCGAGGAGAACGGAAGGATGCCGGGAGCAGACTTCTCGAATGTGAGCAAGGAGGCGAAATCCAGGGGGATCGACGAGCTGGGGACGCTCGGGGCAGGCAACCACTTCCTTGAGGTCCAGCGCGTGGACAAGGTGCTTGACGAGAAGACGGCCAAGGCATACGGGATGTTCAAGGACCAGGTGGTCGTCATGGTGCACTGCGGGTCGCGCGGCTACGGCCACCAGATATGCAGCGACTACCTCCGAAAGGTGGTGGAGTACCAGACCAAGAACGGCATACCGATGGTGGACAAGGAGCTCAGCTACGCCAAGATAGGCAGCGCGGAGGCGACGGACTATCTCGCCGCCATGGACTGCGCCGTCAATTTCGCTTTCGCAAACAGGCAGATAATAATGCACAACATCAGGAAGAGCTTCGAGGAGGTCTTCGGCAAGGGCGCGGACGCGCTCGGGATGGACCTTCTTTACGATGTCGCGCACAACATAGCCAAGAAGGAGGAGCACAGCGTCGATGGGAAGAAAGTCAAGGTCTACGTCCACAGGAAAGGCGCTACCAGGGCTTTCGCGAAGGGGAGGGACGAGGTCCCGAAGGAGTATCGGAGCATAGGGCAGCCTGTGATAATACCGGGAAGCATGGGAACGGCCAGCTACATCCTCTGCGGCCAGGAAGGCGCGATGAGGGAGACCTTCGGAACCACCTGCCACGGATCGGGGAGGACGATGTCGAGGCACCAGGCTATGATCGACATACCCGCGAACAAGACGTTCGATTCCCTCAGGAGCAAGGGGATAGAGATAAGGGTCAGGTCAAGGAAGCTGATCAGCGAGGAGGCGGAGTGGGCTTACAAGAACGTCGACGACGTCGTCGGAGTGGTCGAGGGCGCGGGAATATCCAAGATCGTCACAAGGAACGTGCCGATGGGAGTAGTAAAGGGCTAAATGGAAGGGATGACCTCCTCCCCCGACTAAAGTCGGGGGTATCCTCCGCGTTTTAGGAGGCAAGCCTCGTCTGTCTATATTGGTCCTGGTTTCTGATGTAATTCTGTATCGTCTCCTCGTTCTGGGGGCCGACGCTTCCGTTGCTGTACCCCTCACTCCAGAAATGCCCTCGGTGATATCGCAGTCGGTGGTTTGGCATCTCCTTGAAAACCACATACGCGGAGTATCCTTTCAGCAACTGCACTGCAGTCGCGACAGACATCGTGTTCGGCACGTCGATTTCGAGATGAATATGTTCGAAGTCGTCGCCAACGGCGAATTCTTTCACTCCTATTCCGTGCCTTAATGCGGAGTCGTAGATCGCGTCGTGTATTATTTCGCAGGTCTTCGGGTTTTTGAACATCATGTATCGGTATTTCGTCACAAAAACCATGTGCTGCCAATTATACCTGTGGATGCGCGCCGTCGCACTTTCCTTTATATCCCTTTCATTGTTTACACTACTCACACAAACACTTCGGCGGCAGAAGCTTCCGGACCTCGAAAAATTTTGGGGTCACCCTGCCGTCGCTAATCCTTCTCAGAATCCGTTAAAATTAGTGCAGGAGCACTCAAAGTGGGGTCAATTCCTGTCCACGGGCTGAAGCTCGTGGCATACCTTGACCCCACACCCCGTTAGTCAGAACTCGGAAGCCTTCAATGTCGACTCTATCATTATCGAAAGCTCCCTCGCGAGGAACACGTCAGCCACTCCATTCAGCCATGCCACGACGCTCCTGGACTCTTCCAGCCTTCCTTTCTGCGCCAGGTGTTTCGCGAGGTAATAGAAGGAGTTGATCTCTCCCTTCGGGAGCATGACCTGGAGCACCTGCTCCGCGATCGGCCTTTGCGCTTCCACGTTGTATACCAGGTCCGCATACGCGGAGAGCTCGCCCTTGACTCCCGAGCCGTGCAGAAGGGCCAGAGTTCTCTCCGCGTCCACGAATCGCTTCAGCCTTATCTCCGACATGAATTTTATGAAGAGCATAGATCCGTCGACGGTCACGTCCCTCTCTATGCCGTACCTGATGATCTTTATCGCCCTGTAGAAGCACTCCTTCGAAGTGGAAGTGAGATCAAGCCCCTTGCGTATGTTGGCGGAGTTCTGCTCCATGAAACCGCGGAGACTGTAGTTGGTCTCGTGGTATTTTGCATCTGAGAAGCAGAGATAAGAGAGCCCCGACATGTACATCAGAAGAGGATCAGACTTCCCTTTCCTGAGCGCGGCGAGCTTCTTCTCCGCCTCTTCGAACCTTCCGGCGCTTATCGCATTGCTTACTTCGGAGAACGGCAGCTCGACGCCCGTCTCCTTGACTATCTCAGCCTCGGAGATGTTTATGTACTGCTCGCAGAAGTTGCAGAAGGCGTCCTTTCCCTTGAGGGAGCGCGTCGGCATGCCGCAGTGCGGGCACGTGAGATCCAGCACGTCGGCCTTTTTGATACCTCCAAGGTACTTCTTGTAGTTCGGCATGCGACCAATACCAATTCTCTCCTTAGCTTAAAAATTGTGTGCTAACTCTTCTGCAGGGAAAGGAACAGGTGGAGCCTCGTGTAGGGTGCGAGATCGATCCGCTCGAGCACTTTGTAGTGCGGCTTTATCTGCGCGAGGAACTCGTCGAAGACGTCCTTCGGGTTCCTGGACACGTCTATGCTCTGAGACTTTATCGCGACGTATGCGAACCCGCCCTTCTTGAGGAGCGCCGCGTTCCTGATGAGTATGTCCGCCTGGTCCCTCGCAGCTATGTCCTGGTAGAGCACGTCGCAGGTGCCGACGTCATCGGAATACGCCTCTGTGTTCCTGGCGTCCTGGAGCATCGGCAGCATGTTCTGCCTCGCCTCGCAGACCTTCATGAGGTCCCTCACGCTCCTCTCGGATATCTCTATGCAGTAGACCATGCCCTTGCTCCCGACTATGTCGCTGACGTGGCTCGCCGTCGTCCCGCTCGCCGCGCCCAAATAGAGCACGCTCTGGTCCCTGCCGATGTGCATCTCCTTCATGCCGTTGAGCATCGCCGCCGCTAGCTTGCTGCGGTACGGGTTCCAGAGCCTGTACTCCTTGTCCTTGATCTCGACGAGCTCCTCGTCGTAGACCCGGCTCCCCTTCGCCAGGTTCAGTGTGGCGAGCTTGCCGTCGACCTTGTAGACGCCGTCGAACAGATCCTCCGCCTTCATTCGATCTTCCCCGGGAATGCCTTTTCCTTCGATTCCAACATTGAGTACAACTCTTGTGCAATTATTTACACAGCATTATTTATAGTTAGCACGAGCTTTTAATCAGAGGCTATGGCTGACACGGTAACGATAGACAAACTGGTCTCCGAGACTTTCAGCCTAGGCAGGTCCACGACCACCTCGGATGAGCTTTTCCAGAAGTTCGGGACCAGGCTGAAGGAGCTGCTGGGCCTCGACCATGTCACGATAGCGGACGCCTACAACGAGAGCACGAGCTTCTCGGGGCTGGACGAGTTCGTGAAGAACACGAACAAGCCATACATAGACAACAGGCTCAGCGGATATTCTGCGTTCCCCGAGCTGATAAAGCACTACAACATGGGTTTTAGGAGCTGCATGCTCCTGCCCGTGGCCGTCGAGGGTAGGGCGGTCTTCGTATCCACCCTGCTGTCGAGGCAGGAGGACAAGTTCAGCCCGGCCCTTGCGTCCACGATAGGGCTGGCCCTCGACATGCTCGCCTACGAGGCGGTTGCGAAGATAGAGAAGGAGCGCAGCATAAGCCTGGCGAGGTATTTCGACGCGGCCTTCAACACTTACTTCCCGCAGCTCCTAGTCGACAAGAGCGGCGCGATAGCGAAGGCGAACAAGAGCGCGACGGGGCTGTTCGCGAAGACGCAGAAGGACATGCTCGGAAGGAACGTCGGCGAATTCTTCGCCATAGACGCAAACGCGCTCTACGGGCTCAGGAACGGGAATGTGGCGGAGATAAGGGACACTTCGGAGCAGGCGAGGATCTACAAGGTAGCGTGCGGCAAGATAAGCGACAGGCTGACGCACGTGCTTCTCTACGAGATAACCGCGACGAAGGAGCTCGAGGAGAAGGTCAGGATATCGGAGAGGAGCGCCAGCGAGGCGTTCCTCATACTCGCGAGGGACACTACGGTGCTATGGGCGAGCGCGAACGTGGAGAAGGTGCTGAAAATGAACAGCAACGCCATATCGGGGAAGCGCCTGATAGACCTCGCCTACATGGACAAGGAGTTCGCGAACCAGGTGGCGGGGGGCGAGGGCTTCTCAAGACCGCTAAAGATAAACGTCGGGAACGGCATATTCGTCGACGTGAACGCGAACCTCGTCAAGAACCAGTTCGGCGGATTCTCCTGCGTAATTGCGAGCAACAACCTTGAGAAGTACGCGGCCAACGTGCAGAAATCGCTCGAGGAGCTCGTGGAGGTCACGAGCGACGCGATAATCAACGTGGACACTTTCGGATACATAAAATCAGTAAACAAGAGCGCGGAGAAGCTGCTGGGGTACAACGGCATGGAGATCACCGGGAACGCGCTCTCGTCACTCTACGTTGGCCAGGAGAACGTGGATAGGCTGAACTCGTCGTTTGCGATAGCGAAGAACGAGGGGGGCGTCGAGGGCGCCTTCTTCAAGGTGCGCGTGAAGGGGGAGGAGGAGCCGCTGCCCTCGGAGCAGACGATAAGGAGCTTCGTGGACCAGGACAACAACCTCACGGGCTACCTGGTGATAGTGAAGGAGCTCGCCACCAAGAGGAAGATAGACAAGATGGAGGAGGACATGAACGCCCTGGAGAGGGACCTCGCCGGTGTCGTCTCCGAGAGCAAGCTGAAGTCGGAGTTCATATACAACATATCGCACGACCTCAAGACACCGCTCACCAGCATAAAGGGGTTCGGAAAGCTGCTGCTCGAGGGCTCGGGCGGGCTGAGCCCGGACCAGCAGGAGTACATAAAGATAATCAACAACGAGTCGGACAGGCTCTACCAGCTGATACAGCAGATACTCGACGTTGCGAAGCTCTCATCGGGCAAGATAAAGCTCGACACGCAGCACGTCAACCTCAACGAGCTGGTGAAGAACCCGACGATAGGGACGCTCGAGGAGGTCGCGAAGAACAAGGGCCTCTACTTCAAGTGGAACATCGACCCTACGGTGCCCGAGGTGCTCGGGGACCCGAACAGGCTGATACAGGTCTTCGTCAACCTCATAGGTAACGCGATAAAGTTCACCGAGAGCGGCGGGATAACGATCGACATGGCGAGGAAGGGCAGGAGCGTCATGGTTGGAGTCACCGACACTGGGATAGGCATAAGCAAGGAGGACAAGAACAAGCTCTTCAGGAAGTTCTACCAGCTCAAGCACGGCATGACGATGCAGGAAGGCGCGGGCACGGGGCTCGGGCTCACGATAGCGAAGGAGATAGTGCACCTCCACGGCGGAAAGATAGGAGTCACCGCGGAGATCGGCAAGGGCAGCACATTCTGGTTCTCGCTGCCCATACAGGGCAAGCAGAAGAAGTCGACCGCCCCCAAGGCGGCGCCGAAGGCGGATGAGGGCTGAGCGCTCCCGCGCAGCCCGTCCGGTTCAGCCCTTCACTTCGGAGGGATCCATGCGCCGCAGTTGTTGCCGATGTCTCTTCTGGAACGTGTACGATGTGTTCAGCGCCGTGTAGTTCAGGCTGTAGAATATCCCCTCGTATGTGACGCTCTTCGGGTTCGAGGGCGCGCTTGTGTTCACTATCGCCGAGAGTGCGGTCTCAGTCGACAGCTGCGACGGGGAGAGCGTGGTGTAGTTTATCCTGACCGTGTTCTTCGCCGGAAGCAGCGTCTCGTTTATCGCGATGTCCCTTGGCGTGTACAGGGTCGCGTTTTCATATGAGGCGTATCCCGGAGGCGACGTGTAGTAGTTGTTCATGTAAGCCGTATCGTAGGTGCTCTCGCTGCATCCGGCGTCCGCGAGGTATAGCGCCTTGTAATTCTTCATCAGGATGCCGATGGTGGTCCCGTTCATCAAGGTCAGCGCCTGCTGCATCAGCTGCGCGCTGCTGCTCAGCGCGATAGTGGTGGTGGCGGTGGTGCTGGTGGAGGACGATCCTGCCCCTATGGTAGTTGTCACTGTCTGGATGGAGTTGGACCCTGGCTGCTGGGAGTAGAAGTTCACAGGAGCCAGTATCTGTATTCCTGAGCTCGGCCTTATCGCAAGCGTGCCCGGCAGAGGGGTTATATCTATCTTGGCGCTTTCGGTGTCGCTGCTATCGAGCTTGACGTTCATGTCGGCTATCCTCGTTCCGTTGCTGCTGACGTTTGCTCCGCCGTTGGTGCTAAGTAAAACGGACACTATAGGGCCGTACAGCACGGGCAGTCTTGTGACGTAGAATGAGGCACTCGAGGTTGAGGTCTTCTGCAGCCTTATCGCTATGGGTGCGCCGCCGTAGAGGCTTACGGTGACAGTCTGGTTCTGCTGCATCGACATCGATGTAGTGGAGGCGATGTTGGTAACTCCTGGCTGCAGCAGCGAGTAGGCGGCGTACAGCAGCAGTGCTATTACGACAACGGCCGCGACTATCTTCCAGGGTGCTATGCTCCCGTTCCTTCCAGGGGGAGTGAAATGCTTCGGTTTGAACATTGGTTTCTGCAAACGATCACGCAATCTACGCTTAACATAAGCAATAATAATATTCTTTCGCTGGCTAATAGCGTTGCGACCAGTGTGATCATATGAGCGGGATAGAAGATATTGAATCGGACATAATGTCATTGATAAATGACAAACAGGAGGTTACGTACAACGAGCTCAGGGACTATGCATCCTCCTTGGACGTCGAAGAGGAGACGCTCAAGAGGGGACTGACCGAGCTCGAGAAGGCGACCGCGATAGCGTCAAGGAACAGCGGGGGGATACTTACCTACTACATGCTGCAGGAGCAGACGCACATAAAGAGGATATTCATCGTCGAGGACGAGGAGAACATAAACAAGCTCATGGCGCTCTCCCTGGGCAAGGGATACGAGATAACGCAGGTGTACGACGGCTCGGAGGCGATGAGCAGGATAAAGCGCGAGAAGCCGGACCTGGTGGTCCTCGACCTGATGCTTCCCGGAACGGACGGCCTGCAGATCTGCCAGGCGATAAAGAGGGACGCGAAGATGAGCGACACGACGGTCATAATAGTGAGCGCGATGGACGCGACCTCCAACAGGTTCAAGGGGATAAAGTACGGAGCGGACTACTACATCAAGAAGCCCTTCGACCCCGACGAGCTCAGGAGCCTCGTCACCATATTCCTCAAGAAGAAGGGGAAGAAGTTCGACCCCCTGATAGACCTCCCGAACGAGGAGAAGATATCCGACAGCGTCGAGAAGGCGATGAAGAACACCGATTACGAGATAGGCAGGATCCGAGTCGAGGGCCTCGCGGGCTTCGCGGGGAGGTTCGGCAACGAGTCTGGCATAACGATACTCAGGCTCGTCTCGCAGCTCCTTCAGGACAAGATACGCGAGTCGGGAGGCAGCGCCTTCGCGGGCTTCCTCAACGGGGACGATTTCGTCATCGCCGGAAGCGAGAAGAAGGTGAACAAGATCGCTGAGAGCATAAAGCAGGAGTTCCAGGCGGTGCTGCCGTTCATATACCAGGGCGAGGGCTACAAGCCGATAGAGCTTGGCATCGAGGACGTCTACTCGGCGCAGAATCCGACGCTTGCACTCACATACAAGCAGATAAGGAGGGAGACGCTCGCGGAAAGGAGGGCGGAGGTGCTCAAGGGCAAGCAGAACGACGACATAGGGTCCTACACCTACGACGAGCTCAGGCGCATGCTGGGGAGCGAGAACATCGACATCACGATAACTAGGGACAACAACAACATCAGGCTCAAGGTCAGCAAGCGAAAGGGAGAGGGAGAGGAGGACTAGGAGCGCGCATCGTTCGCTCTGCGCCTTTCTCGGATACTGACGCCAGCGGCAGAAGCCTGAGGACGGGTTTCTGCTCCTCTGTCCTACTTGCGACTTTTTCGGCTTTGCCTTTTTGGGCTTAGGCTTTGGTTTCGGCCTCGCCTTCGCGGCTTTTCTGGGAGCTACGACCGTTTCCGTCCCGCGCCCGAACGTTCCGGAGCTGAGCAGGTCAACCACATGCGAGTCGGCAGTGGAGGTCGTCTCGCCCGCGCTGTCGAGGAGCGCCTGGCTCTGTATGCTTCCGTACTTCAGGAGCTCGCTTATCTTCTGAGCTCGCGCTAGAGCCTCAAGCTTCTTGCTCGTCACGGATTTCTTTGAAATCTTGGCCATTGCAATTGAGTTAAGTAGTTATGGGCATAATGTTTATATGTTAATCGATTGGTGGATTCACACGATCAGTTACTACGGGAAGCCGTTCACTAAGGAGGAGAGCCTCGCAAGCCTTAACGTCAGGATAAGGAAGTGGTTCGAGAAGAAGTACAGGACGCCCACGCCTCCGCAGCTCTACTCATTCAAGCTAATCAGGGAGGGCAGGAACCTTCTGATAACCGCGCCCACGGGCAGCGGCGAAGACGTTCTCGGCGTTCATGTCGATCCTGAGCGAGCTGATGGACATGTCGGAGAAGGGCGACGCTGGAGGACAAGGTGTACTGCGTATACGTCTCGCCCCTCAGGGCGCTCAACAACGACGTCTACAAGAACCTCAACGAGCCCCTGGACGAGGTGTACAGGGATGCGGGCGCTTCGGAGAAGAGGATAACGGTCGGGATAAGGACGGGAGACACGCCGCAGAAGGAGAGGCAGCGGCAGCTGAGGAAGCCGCCGAACATCCTCGTCACGACGCCCGAGAGCCTCGCCATACTGCTCAACGCGCAGAAGTTCGCGGAGCACCTGAAGGGGGTGAAGTACGTGGTCATCGACGAGATCCACGAGCTTGCGAACAACAAGAGGGGAGTGCACCTCTCCCTGTCCCTTGAGAGGCTCGCGGACCTCACCGGCAGCAGCTTCGTGAGGATTGGGCTGGGGGCGACGCTCTTCCCGCTCGAGAAGGCGGCGGGATTCCTGGTCGGCTACAAGGACGACGTGAACGAGAGGGACTGCTACATAGTCGACGCGACATGGGACAAGAAGATGGAGTACACTGCGATCTGCCCGGTCAGTGACATAGTCAACTCCACCGACAAGAGCATCGACGATTCGATATACAAGTCGCTGAACTCGATAATAAAGAGGAACAAGACGACGCTCATATTCACCAACACGAGGAGCGGGACAGAGAGGGTGATCTTCAACCTCATCAACAGGTTCAAGTACAGCGACGAGAAGATAGCCGCGCACCACGGCTCCCTCTCAAGGGAGATGAGGCTGGGGGTGGAGGAGATGCTGAAGAAGGGGCAGCTCAAGTGCGTAGTCTCGTCCACGAGCCTCGAGCTCGGGATCGACATAGGCTTCATAGACGACGTAGTGCAGATGGGATCCCCGAAGAGCGTGACGAGGGCGATACAGAGGATAGGGAGGAGCGGGCACAGCATCTACGAGACGGCCAAGGGGCAGATAATCGCGATAAACAGGGACGACCTCGTCGAGTGCGCGGTGATGCTCGATTCCGCCAAGAAGAGGCACCTCGACTCGTTCAACATACCGAGGAACGCGCTTGACGTGCTCGCCCAGCACATGGTCGGGATGGCGCTGACCAAGAGATGGACGGTTGACGAGATGTTCGGGCTCGTGAAGAGGACCTACGCGTACCATTCCCTCGACAGGAAGGACTTCATGAACCTGCTCGAGTACCTCTCGGGGAGCTACGTGGGCCTCGAGAAGAGCAGGGTCTACGCCAAGATATGGTACGACGCGGGCGAGGGCGTGATCGGGAGGAGGGGAAGGCTGACCAAGCTCATCTACTTCCTGAACATAGGCACGATACCTGACGAGGTCTCCGTGGACGTATGCACGCCCGACAGGAAGGTCATCGGGAGCATACAGGAGGAGTTCCTCTCGCGCCTCAAGCAGGGCGACGTCTTCGTCCTGGGGGGCAAGCTCTACAGGTTCGACCACTCGAGCGAGATGAAGGCGTTCGTGACAGTATCCAGCACCAAGTTCCCGACCATACCTCCGTGGTACTCGGAGCAGCTTCCTCTGACCTACGAGCTGGCGCTCGAGATAGGAAAGTTCAGGCACGAGCTCGCGGCGGCGATAGCGAAGGACATCACCGGTTCGAAGGTCGTGGCGGCTAGGCTCAAGAGCAGGAAGCTGGTAGCAGGGAGGAACAGCTCGGCGATGCTCGGCAGGATGCCGATAGACAAGAACACGAGGGGCGCGATACTCTCGTACTTCACGGAGCAACTGCTCTTCGCGAAGCGCGTGCCCGACGACAAGTTCCTGCTGATAGAGAAGACTACGGACGAGAGGAAGGAGAGGAACCTCTTCGTCTTCCACGGACTCTACGGAAGGCGGGTCAACGACGCGCTCTCCAGGGTCTTCGCGATAGAGCTCGGAAATGCGATGAGTGTCGAAGTCGGCATAACGGTCAACGACAACGGCTTCGTACTGATGACTGACGCATACGGAGGAGATACACGTGCAGGACATCGAGGAGCTCGTCTCCAGCGTGTCCAAGACGGACATATCGAGGGTAATAAAGAGCAACGTGCGGAGGACCGAGATGATGAAGCGCAGGTTCAGGCACGCGGCAGTCAGGAGCCTGATGGTCCTCAGGAACTACAAGGGGAAGAAGATCAGCGTGAAGAGGCAGCAGATAAACTCGGAGGTGCTGCTCAAGGCGGCGGAGGAGGTAAGCCCTGACTTCCCGATCATAAAGGAGACGTACAGGGAGATAATGGAGGACGTCATGGACCTGCAGAGGGCGAAGGACGTCCTGGCTGGGATAAGGAAGGGCGAGATAAGATACGAGGTCATAGAGACCAAGGTCCCGTCCCCTTCTCGCACGTGATGGTGACCTTCGGAGAGGCGGACGTCGTTATGATGAAGGACAGGAGGAGGCACCTGCGCGAGCTGCACAAGCACGTTATGGAGCAGATAGGGAGGAGGCAGGGCGTGAAGCTTGTTTTAAGAAGTAGGTCGACATAGAAAATCTGAAGGCGCGGCGGTATCGATGAAGCTCTACATTTACACTGACGGCGCAGCCAGGGGAAACCCGGGGGAGAGCGCATCCGGGTACATGATGCTCGACCGTGCGGGCAAGATGGTGCACCAGCACGTCTTCTACAACGGCACCTGCACAAACAACGTGGCCGAGTACGAGGGTGTCATAGCGGCGCTGGGGGAGGCGCTGAAGAGGGGGTGCAAGGAGGTGGTGGTGCACTCTGACAGCATGCTCATCATAAACCAGATCGCAGGAAGGTACAAGGTCAAGGACGCCAAGCTCAAGGGGCTGAACGCCAAGGCGAAGGCGCTTCTCGCCGGCTTCGAGAAGCACGACCTCCTGAACGTCCCGAGGACCAACAAGGGCATCGTTGCCGTGGACAGGGAGCTGAACCTCTTCCTTGACGGGAGGGCGAAAGAAAAGAATAGGAATAAAAAAGGGCAACCACAAACAAAACTATAAAGAGATAATCATGGCGACCCAGGCAAAACCATCGGGAGTTCCTCCGCAGGCTAAGGAGATCTACGATGAGGCGGGGAAGCTCTTCGAGGACAACAAGTTCGACGAGGCGATAGCCCTTTACACCAAGGCGATAGGCGAGTACTCGGATTACGCGAGCGCATACTTCAACAGGGCGCTCTCCTACGCGCTGATGAGCAAGTACTCAGAGGCGAGGAAGGACGCCGAGAAGGTGCTGGAGCTCGAGCCCGACAAGGCGGACGCGCCCTACGTGATGGGCGTCATAAGCGAATACGAGCACGACAGCGACGGCGCGCTCGAGTGGTACGAGAAGTCGCTGAAGAACGACCCTTCCTACACCCAGGCGAAGGACAGGCTAACGCGCTCAAGGAGAAGATGAAGGGCGCGACCCCGGGCGGCGAGAAGGCGAAGGGGGGAAAAGCGACGACAAGACGGTCGTGGAGGAGGGCCAGATAAAGCAAGTGAGATGGTTCACCTCGGAGATGACATTCAAGGACGTCGCAGGGATGAAGAAGGCGAAGGAGATCATCCACAGCAACATAATACTCGCGCTCACAAAGCCAGAGCTGCTTCGGGCATACGGGAAGAAGCTCGGGCTCGGGGCGATATTCTACGGCCCGCCAGGATGCGGAAAGACATACCTTGTGAGGGCGATAGCAGGAGAGACGCACGCCAAGTTCATAATCGCCAACATAAACGAGATCGTGGACATGTACGCCGGAAACACGGAGAAGAACATGCACGCGGTCTTCGAGCAGGCGAGGAAGAACTCGCCATGCATCGTCTTCTTCGACGAGGTCGACGCCATGGGATCGAAGAGGGAGGGCGAGCAGCAGAGCACGATGAGGATGGCGGTCAACCAGTTCCTGCAGGAGCTCGACGGAATAGAGAAGAACCCCGAGGGCCTTTTTGTGATAGGCGCGACTAACCAGCCGTGGGACATGGACCCCGCCCTTAAGAGGCCGGGAAGGTTCGGTGAGGCGATATACATGCCCGCGCCGAACTACAAGGAGAGGCTGGCAGCGTTCATGCTTCACACCAAGAACAAGCCCATAGACAGGTCAGTTAGATTCGGAAGGCTCGCGAGGGCGAGCATGGGATGGTCGGGGGCCGACGTCGCCGACGTCTGCGACAAGGCGGCCCTTAGGGTCGCGGTGGAGGAGGACAGGACGGGCACAAGGAGGAAGATAACGATGGGCGACTTCATCTCATCATAAAGAAGAAGCCGAGCTCGCTTGACGAATGGTACGGGATGGTCAAGAAGGACGTGATAAGCAAGACGGAGACCCAGATAGTCGACGGCAAGAAGCAGGAGATAGTCAAGGAGGGGAAGCTCAGCCCCGAGGAGAAGGCGAGGTACAAGCCCATGATAGGCGACATAAAGAAGAACACCAACAGCTTCAGGGTCTTCATAAAGAAGTTCATGAGGAACTGGGCGATCTACTTATTCTGAAGAGAATAACAGTCATCCTGAAAATGCTGGGTTCTACAGCAGGAACCGTTCATTTCAATAAGGAGGAGGGAACAATGTGCTAATATGATCGTCAAACGCAAGAAGGGCTACTACGTCCTATCCGAAAAAACAAGGAAGAATTTGGGCGGACCCTACAAGACCAGAGCCGAAGCTGAAAAAAGGCTCGGACAAGTGGAATATTTTAAACATAGAAAAGCATGATCTGTTGCCGCCTATTGGGCAAAGTGCGATTCTGCTAAAAATAGCGGCAGCCGTCTTCGTAGATATGCACTCGCTGAACCTTAGCTGCCGGGGTTCTGAGGAAAAGCTACTGTCTCACTAAAATGACTCCTGAAACGAACAGGACAATGCTAGTAAGGAATGAGGTGATGTTGATTACGAGCCAGAGAGACGCGGCCAATTGAAGGTCAAGGTAATAGGTCGGAATGCAAAAGCCGGTGATATATGTGTCGCAATAGCCCGAAAACCCTCTCGGGCTGGACCGCTGGTTATCTGGGCGGAGTTTTTGAGTAGCGCCCCCATCAGGAAAGAGAGCAGCAATAGGAGTAATCCGATTATCGCTTTCTTATTCCACTTTTTCCCTTCTGTTTTTCTGCTATTCTTCACTGATTTGCACCCGACATAGGATATTTTCACACAAAGTTCATAAGCTCGTCATGTCAGAACACCGTATTCCGCTCTGGAGTGACGGGCAGCCGCGATCCCTTATATGTTTTTGGCGTTAGTTATTACAAAAGAGGATTGGATGAGCAGTTTTGGACCGTCATTGAGCATCATAGCCGCTTTAGTCGCGATGATGTTCTATGGTTTCGCTGACTTCGTTCCGGCTTTGATGGTGAAAAAGCATAATCCAGTAAAGATCACGGCATGGTCTTTCCTGGTAAGCAGCATCATCTACGGCGTGGTAGGCCTCGCCTTCTTCAGTTTTCCCGTCCTGAGCGGTTCTGACATTTTCCTATTGATAGTGGGATCCTTTCTGAGCGCGGCGGGACTGCTGTTCTTTTACAAGGGGTTGGAGTCAGGCAAGGCATCGATAATCGTTCCGGTTGCATCCTCCTGGTCCATACTGACAGTGCTCATAGGGGTCTTTCTGCTCGGGGAGACGTTGAATGTCTTCCAGTCAATAGGCATACCTGTTGTAATAATGGCACCATATTGGTCTCTTTAAGAGACGGGGAGGTCCCGAAGGTCAGGGCCAAGAGAGCAACAAGCGGGATTTACTATGCCCTGCTGGCCGTGTTTAGCTGGGGATTCCTGTACGCGATAATAGGAGTGCTTTCTAAATGAGTGGGATGGCTATGGCCAATTTTCGTTACGTCCGTGGGCAGCACAGTGATATTGTTCCTTTACTCTCGGGTCAATAAGATCGAGATATCATTTCCCAGGGACATCACAACCCAGTTTGGCATTTATGCGATACTGAACGCGGCTGCATTTCTCCTTTATAGCATAACGCAAGTTACGGAAACATCGCTGTAATCAGTCCCATCGTTGCAGCGGCACCTCTGATAGTCATGGCCCTCGCCTACTTCATATTGCATGAACGGCTTCGAAGAAACCAGGTTCTTGGAGTCGTCATCATTTTGATCGGCATTATCGCAGTTGCGCTCTGAATCTCCAAGCCGGACATAGGACCCAGTCATTAGGATCCACAATCACATATGCGGCCATACCAACCGAGCTGCCGTCTTAGCGAAAAGCCATATAGCCAGTAGGATCGTGGAGTTCCGCGGGAGTTATGGATATCGCCTCGGAAAGGTGATTCACGAATTTCTGCTTTATCGGGTTCCTGTATTCGGCAAGCACGTTATCTCGAATCCACGCTACAAGTAATCTCTCTTCCTTCGGTGGCGAGACTAAATTCTCATATACCATCTCAGTCAGGTCTTCTTTAGCTTCCTCTCTCATTCTTACGGCGCTGAACAGAGCTTCTCTGTCTTTGGAGTGCTCTATCACCTTCCCTCTGAAAGCCACGATGTATTCATCAGGGTAGTCCTGAATCGCAATCTTCCTCGCTTCGCTTTTAATCCAGTCGTCCTGCGCCTGGTTGTTCTTCTTCAATGCTTCCCTTGCGGAGTTCCTGTTTTCCTTTAGCACTAATCCCATCCCATGCACCCATCAGATAGTGAACTGCTGATGCAGATCTCTCTTCCGTAAGAGAAGTATTGCCCTCTGGTAAAGATCCGAGAGCAATTGATGCGTTGGATCCCTAGCGTGCATGTCGAGATCTGCGCAGATGCTCTTGAAAACATCCTCGCGGCGTTCCGGCTTGGGAACCATGCGGTCGGTTATTATCTCAAGCATGTTCTCTCCTCTTGACATGCGCGCTCTAAGTGCGCTGAAGAGGTCGTCCATCTTCTCGAGTGATCTATAACTTCACCGTTCTTCTCAGCGATGTATTCTCGTGGGTACCTCTCATTGTTGCTTCCCTCTCCGGACTGTCAATCCATTTTGCCTGAGCGGCGTCATGCTTGTGTATTTTGTCCCACGCGGCTTCTCTCTCGCCTTTCTGCAAAACCAAGTAACCCATCTCACACACCATCAAATAGTAAACGGCTTGTCAAGTTCCTCCTGCGTGAAAGAGTAGATCATTTTCATGCGGGTCCCTAAGCGCGAGCTCTATCGGATCCTTCGTGTTAATAGCTTCTTCTATTTCATCGAAAAAGTCTTTCTCTTTCGGAGGAGACATCTCGTCTATCACAATAGGCATAAGGTACTCGTTCCTCCTTCTGACTGCCTTGAACAGCTCGTCCTTATCCTTGAAGTGCTCTATTACCTTCCCATCACGAGAAGCTATGTGTTCTCAGGATACTCCTTCATTGCTATTTTTCTCTCAGGACTATCGTTCCACAGCTTCACCGCCTGTCCGTGCTTATTTATCTCTTCAGCCGCTAATGCTCCTGGATGTTTCTTCGAACACTTCCACTCATATCACACACCAACGGGCAAGAAAACGATTCATGCCTTAATAAACATTGGTGAGAAAAGCGCAGCTAGCGTTGTGAATAGGCCTCGGCCGGGAATCGGACCCGGTCCTTAGGATCCACAGTCCTATATGCGGCCATTACACCACTGAGGCCATGGGAAGCTTATGTGTTTTGACTTATTAATAGTTTTGTGAAATGCGACCGCGCAGCGGGCCCGGCACGTTCCCGCGATTCCTCTAGTTAGTGTTTATATTGCTTTACTGGGAATAAATTGTAATGGCGGGGTAGCTCAGCCTGGTTAGAGCGCTAGACTCATATGCATAGCATTATGAGTAATGAGCTTCGGCGATGATTGCTAAGAAATCTAGAGGTCGGGTGTCCGAATCTCCCCCCCGCCAGCCTATACTTACGAGAAGCGGAGTTCTGTGACTCTGCACACTGAGATGCATTGCATGAAGTTGGTTAGTGCTTGCTTATGCGGAATAAATTGCAATTATAAGGGTGAGTCTAAACCCGATAAAGCGATAATAGAGTTGATCATGACAGGAGATGCGATCCCAGTATGCCCTGAACAATTTGGCGGGTTGGCGACTCCACGACCTCCTTCTGAAATAAGGGACGGAACAGGATTGGATGTTTTAGACGGAAAGGCGAAGGTAATCAATAGCGAGGGCATAGATGTCACGAATGAATTCATGAAGGGGGCTTTTGAGGTTCTGAAGGTGGCGAAGATCGCAAACGCAACTGAAGCGATTTTGAAAGCGAGAAGCCCGTCTTGCGGCCATGGGGAGGTCTACGATGGGAGTTTCGGCAGAGTTCTGATCAAGGGAGAGGGGGTTACTGCCGCCCTATTAAGAAGGAACGGGATAACGGTTTTGACAGAGGATGATGCTCTTACTTCAAACTCTTCTCCAGAAGGAACGCGATCCCGTTGATTGTCACGAACGGATATCGAGAGTTACGAATTACATAAGCAGGGCGGACGCTTTGCGAATGCCAACGTTATTTATTTTTCGCTTTCATGTAGTACCGATAGTATGGCATTCATAGACAACCTGGCGCTATGCCTGTTCCTGATCTCATTCTCGGCGGTACTGCTGGCCTACATGACGCTCTGCACTTTCTACAGGTACAAGAAGAACGCGAAGGATCCCTATGAATCCGTCGAATCGGGCGTCATTCCGCTTTCGGTGCTCGGAGGCTTCGCGCTCATAATAGGGATTGCGGGAGAGTTCACCTGGCCGCTTCCGGGACCCTACAACATCCTCTTCTTCGACCCGCTGTCGCTGCTGGGGATCGTGCTCATAGGCCTCGCCCTCACAGTAAAGTACAAGATGAAGACGAAGTACGTCGGGATGCTGTCCCTGCTCTGCGGAGCGGTGGTGGCCTACTACGGCATCTCGGGCTACGGCCTGGGCCTTACTTCGAGCCCCCTCGTAATGCTGCTCATGTACCTCTCCTTCGGCGCCTCGGGGATATTCGCATATCCTGTCACTGTGATGTTCGACACGCTGCCTGGAGGAAACCCGACATCGAGGATCTGCAAGGCCACGCTCGCGCTATTCTGCCTGTTCCTGCTGCTTGCGGCCCTTAGCAGCGGAGCCACAGGAATACTCGCGATACCCGCACACCTGGCGAACCCGCCTTAGACGCCCTTCGCGGATGGCAGAGCGGCGAGCGAACCCGCCGACCCGGCGATCCTGGCTGCGATGACGGAGTAGGCGTTTGCTATACCTGACGCGCTCGATATCTCTCCGAGCGAGACGCAGACATACACGGATATCAGGAGAAGGGTGGCTATCAATACCAGGCCGTAGAAGGACATCGCATCACTCATCCGCTTGCGGTCACGCAGGTCTCGATGGTCGCATTCGTGCCAAGCACTCCTATGGGCAGGCACCTTTCGGTGCTGTTCTCGTATGACGAGTTTGACTGCGAGCCGCCAAACGTGAAAGCCACCGACCCTATCCCGAACGCCCTGATGTACTCGGCGGCGAGGGCGCCCTTGCATCCCGAAGAGGAGAGCACGCAGGCGTTGGCGCTTGCGTTGGCCTCGATCGCATTCATGATGTCGTAAACTGCCACCGCCCGCTGCAGCGCGCTCTTCTGCACGTTTATGTTCAGCGCGTTCGCGTTCGTCTGCGAGGCCACCACAGAAACCGCCGAGAGTATCGCGAACAGCGACAGGACGGATTCTATCATTGCAAACTGGGCTTTCATGCAATCACGTTCCGCGCAGCTCTATCTCGGAGCCGAGGTAATAGATCGTCTGGTTGTAGGCAGCGGGAACTCCTGTGAGATTCGCCAGAAGCACATAAGAGAAGGGGGAGTCGGCGCTACATAGGTAGTTCCCCGTTTCGAAGCCGCACGGCGCTTCCGATCCTCCTGCCCTGAGTGCCTTAGACGCGGCGGCGAAGGCGGAGACATACTGCTTCAGGCTGGCATTGACGTCCGCACTGACGGAGCTGGAGTTGTAGTAGCGAAGCTCGCCGTACGCCTCGTTCTCCCACTCCACATACTGGGAGTGTGCCTGCTGGTCGATAATGCGGAGCGATGTGCCGTTCCAGATAAGGGTCGCGATCTGGACAGGATCCGCACTGCTAACCCCGATGACCCTGACGTATCCGACCGTCTCATTCCCTATAATGAGCGGAGACAGTGATGCCGCGCTGGATATGCCTGCCAGCATTGTGCCTGACGCAGATGAAAGGGAAAGGGTGAAATTGTAAGCATATGCCCTGCTCGAGCCGACGCTGAAAAGGGAATATTTGGTGTCTGACGGGAACACGCAGTATGACTTGGTCGAAGGGCAGTGCGCATCCCCCGCCCTGTAGTCCCACGCGTCATAGGTCCCGCACTGGCCCTGCACGTCGAGCGCCCCTCCGAAGAAGCCATAGTTCGTGCAGTGCGCAGACTCAGTCAGGTTGGCCACGACAGCCTGTTCCACAAGCGGATACGAGATGCTCTCGTTCCTGCCGTAGATCGAAGCGGAGAAGGACGCCTGCTGCGGGTCGGCGTACGTCCCTATGGAGTAGTTCTGGTAGAACAGCGCGGGCTGCGAGTAGTTCAGCATCCCTCCCAGCGCGCTCGACTGGAGGACCACTCCCCTGCCGTACAGCGTTACAACTCCCAGGCTCAGCGCAGCCACCGCGCCTGCGATCAGCATGAATTCTATGCTAGCCTGAACTTTCATATGACAACACCAGGAAGTATGAATCGCCGGACACGGTGACGAGCCTGCACAGTGTGAACGGCGCATAGCAGGAGTCTGGGTTCACATCCAGGCTGGCGGATAAGCCCTCCCCAATTGCAGTTTCGGAGGCGAAGCTCGCCGCGGATGAGTAGTTCATGGGACGCGAATCGAGCGCAATGGCCATCTTCTGCGATGATGAGAGGAGGTTGACGTACCTGTCCTGCGAGTTCGCGAGGGCGAACAGGTAAGACTGCGATCCTCCTATGCTGGAGAACAGGAATGCGAACCCTGCCGTGAGTATAGGCAGCGCTAGCATCAGGTCCAGGGACACGAGAACTAGTTTCTTTGCCATGAGAACACTCAACTGTTTGCCAGAGACGATGCGTATGCGGTCGCGCCTTCCGCGGAAGCCGCCAGGGCGGAGCAGGTCCTTGAGAAGAGCGACCTTGCGTGCTGGAACGCCGTCAGCAACGAGACCACTATCAGCAGGGAAATCAGCATGCTCAGCAGAACCTCGATGCTCATTTGCGCCTTCATAGCCACTCCTCGTTGAAAATGATGGGCGGCTTTCGCCGCCCCTGTTTCTGGGTGATGCCAGTTTTCGCTGGCATTAGTATTGTGCACGAAGAGGAATATATACTTTACTACAAGAAAGACGATTAGGTATATAAGCGTTTACTTTAGATATAAGTCTCACAGAAAAAGCGCAGGGTCACGCGCTATACAAACTGACATGGCGAAAGCCATCGGCATAAGCCGCTCCTGCTTCTGGGTGATGAGATGAGAGATAGAGGAACGAATGGGATGAGATACAGTAGGTGCAACGTGGAATGCAAACTGCAAGAGGCCCTGGAGGACATGCTCGCGGAGGCACACCTGCCGGGGTACAGCAAGGAGGAGACGGAGTACGTCTGCTTCCAGCGTGCGAAGGAAATTCACAAGCTGGTGAGGGAACTGATAGACACGTACGCGATCTCGGAGGAATGGAAGCATTCCGGAACCCCCAGGGCGTATACCTCGTCGGTGTACGTGGGTCCCGAGGGGATAAGCAAAGGCAAGGACACGGAATGGCACAAGACTGAAATAGAGGGCGAGGCTCCGCGGCCTCCCCCTTTCTGGCCGCCGCTGGATGGTGTGACGTGGCAAGGTTTAAAAATTCAAGGATGCTAAGCTCTATTGGGTTCTTTTGAAGACGGCAAAAGCTTTTGCGCTGTTTGAAAGGGGGCTTCTGTTTTTGTTTCACATGGTGGGCCTTGAGGTGGACTTATGCCGATGAGGAGGGACATCAAGAAAGTGCTTGTAGTCGGCAGCGGCCCGATAGTCATAGGGCAGGCCGCCGAGTTCGACTACTCGGGATCGCAGGCATGCCAGTCCCTGAGGGAAGAGGGCGTCAAGGTCGTGCTGGTGAACTCGAACCCGGCCACCATACAGACGGATCACGAGATCGCGGACATTGTTTACATAGAGCCGCTCAGGGCGGACGTCCTTGAGAGGATAATAGCGAAGGAGAAGCCGGATGGGATAATAGGCACAATGGCGGGGCAGACCGGCCTCAACCTCACGATGCAGCTGTACGAGAATGGAGTGCTCGGGCGTTACGGTGTCGCGGTGCTTGGAACCGGAGTAGAAGCCATAGGCACCGCCTCTGAGAGGGGGAGGTTCGCGGACCTCATGAGGAAGATAGGGGAGCCCGTCCTTGACAGCGTTGCCGCCAACAGCGTCGATGAGGCGATCGAATTTGCCAAGAGGCAGGGATACCCGCTGATACTAAGGCCCGCGTACACGCTCGGCGGAACGGGGGGAGGCATAGCGCACGACGAGGATGAGCTCGCGGAGAAGGCGAGGTTCGCCATGAGGCTTAGCAGGATAGGCCAGGTGCTCATAGAGAAGAGTGTCGTCGGATGGGGAGAGTTCGAGTACGAGGTGATGCGCGACTCCAGGGGGAACTGCATAACGGTCTGCAACATGGAGAACTTCGACGCCATGGGCGTCCACACGGGGGAGAGCATAGTGGTTGCGCCTTCGCAGACGCTCTCCAACAGCGACCACCAGATGCTGAGGAGCGCGTCCCTCAGGATAATCGGCGCGCTCGGAATACAGGGAGGATGCAACATACAGTTCGCGCTCAACCAGAAGACGGGGGACTACTATGTGATAGAGGTGAACCCGCGCCTATCGAGGAGCTCCGCCCTCGCCAGCAAGGCGACGGGCTATCCGATAGCGAGGGTCGCGGCGAAGATAGCGCTCGGCTACTCGCTCGACGAGATACCCAACGCGATAACGAAGAAGACGCCCGCCAGCTTCGAGCCCGCCCTCGACTACGTGGTGGTCAAGATACCGAGGTGGCCCTTCGACAAGATGCCGGAGGCGGACAGGCGAATAGGCACGCAGATGAAGAGCACGGGGGAGGTCATGGCCATAGGCAGGAGCTTCGAGGAGGCGCTGCAGAAGGCTGTCAGGAGCTGGGAGGTGAAGAGGAAGAGCCTGACTGAGAGCGGATTCAAGAGCCTGGACTCTTGCATTGAGCACATAAGGAATCCGACGGACGAGCGCCTCTTCGCGATCTACTCCGCCCTCAGGCTAGGGCTAAGCCCGAAGCGGGTCTCGGATATCTCCGGAATCAACAGGTGGTTCATCGAGAAGATGATGAACATCGCAAGGGAAGAGGCTGAGATAAGGAAGCAGGGTATGGGAATCTTCAAGGACGAGGCGCTGCTGAGAAAGGCGAAGGAGATGGGCTTCTCGGACAGGCAGATCGCGGGGATAGTCGGATGCGGCGAGGAAGAGGCTACGAAGGGAAGGAAAGCCTTCGGCATAAAGCCGGCCTACAAGATCGTCGACACATGCGCGGCCGAGTTCGAGGCGTCGACGCCGTATTACTATTCCACTTACGAGAGGGAGGACGAGGCGGGGCCGAGGAAGGTCAGGAAGGCGGTCATCATCGGTGCTGGCCCGATAAGGATAGGGCAGGGGATAGAGTTTGACTACTGCTGCTGCCACGCGTCCTTCGCCCTCAGGGAGGAGAATGTCCAGTCCATAATGATAAACAACAACCCCGAGACCGTCAGCACCGACTTCGACGCGAGCGACAAGCTATACTTCGAGCCACTCACCTTCGAGGACGTGATGAACGTCATAGAGAGGGAGGACCCGGAGGGCGTGATCGTGCAGTTCGGGGGCCAGACGAGCATAAACATGGCGACGCGGCTCGCGGATGCTGGCGTCAACATACTCGGCACAGGCATTCGGGGAATAGACATGGCGGAGGATCGGAGGAAGTTCAGCTCGCTCCTCCGCAGCCTCGGGATACCGCAGCCTAGGAACGGGACGGTCAGGAGCGCGGACGAGGCTCTCGACATGGCGGAAAGGATAGGCTATCCCATAGTGGTAAGGCCCAGCTACGTGATCGCCGGGAGGGGGATGCAGATAGTTTACGGAAGGAAATACTTCAAGAAGTACATCAACGGCGCGGTAGAGGTCTCTGAGGAGAAGCCAGTGCTCATCGAGAGGTACGTGGAGGACGCGATAGAGTGCGAGATCGACGGCGTCTCGGACAGGAGGAGGCTCTTCATAGGCGGGGTGATGGAGCATGTGGAGAAGGCGGGGGTCCACTCGGGGGATGCGAGCTGCGTCACACCGCCAGTCAGGCTCAGCGCGCCGCTGCAGAGGAAGATAATCGGCTACTCGAGGAAGATATCGTCCGCGCTGAAGAACGTCGGCGCGATAAACATACAGTTCGCGGTGCAGGGCGAGAAGGTCTTCGTGCTCGAGGCGAACCCGAGGGCGAGCAGGACGGTTCCGTACCTCAGCAAGGCGACTGGCATACCGCTCGCGAAGATGGCGACGAAGATAGCTCTGGGCCACTCGCTCGACGAGTATGGGCTCCGAGAGACGCCGAGGCTGCCATACTACGCAGTGAAGAGCGTGGCATTCCCTTTCCTGAAGCTTCCAGGAACTGACTTCGCGCTTGGCCCTGAGATGAAGAGCACGGGGGAGAGCATGGGAGTCGACACCGACTTCGGAAGGGCCTACTACAAGGCGCTCGTTGGCGCCAATCTCGACATAAGGACGGAGGGGAACGTCGCGATGGATCTCGGGGAGGCGGACAGGGCCCACGCTAGGAGGCTTGCCGAGAAGTTCGAGAGGCTGGGCTTCGGCATATTCGCGAGCAGGGGCACAATGAAGTCGATAGGGGGAGGGATCGCGGTGAAGGCGCTGGACAAGGCTTCTGACTCGGAGCCGAGCATAAGGAAGATGATACTCGAAGGGGGAATCAACCTCGTAATCAGCACCCCAGAACACGCTGACGGGGCGGCCGCCGAAGGCATGAGGATAAGGAGGGCCGCGATAGATGCGAACGTTCCGTGCATAACCAGCCTCGAGGCTGCCTTCGGGATCGCTGGCGCCGTTGAGAGCGTTGGCAAGAAGGGAATAGGAATAGAGTCGATGGAGAGCTACACTGGGAGGATAAGAGGTGCAAAGCATGCGTGAGAAGAAGGCGGTGCTGCTGCTCAGCGACGGATCCCGCTTCGAGGGAAGGGGATTCGGAAGCGAGACCGCGAGCGTCGGGGAGATAGTCTTCAACACCAGCTTCTGCGGCTACCAGGAGGCGCTCACGGACCCATCCTACTCGGGCCAGATACTTACGATGACTTATCCGCTGATCGGCAACTACGGCATAAATGTGGAGGACTTCGAGTCGGACAGGGCGCAGGTGAGCGGCTTCGTGGTGAAGGAGGAGTGCGGCACTCCGCAGCACGCGAAGTCGGATGAGACGCTCGACTCCTTCCTGAAGAGGTTCGGCATCCCTGGAATATCGGGCGTTGACACGAGGGCCGTCGTCAGGAGGATAAGGGAGTATGGGGTGATGCCGGCATGCGTCTCCGTTTATTCCGGCAGGCGGCCGGATTACAAGGAGCTGATGGCGGAGGTCAAGAAGCTCGATTACTCCAAGATAGACTTCGTGGAAAGGGTCACCTCCAAGGGCAGGAGGGAGTTCGAGGCGGACGGGGGCGCAAGCGTCGTGCTAATCGACTGCGGGGTGAAGATGGGAATAGTCAGGGAGCTCGTCAAGAGGGGGATATCCGTGACGCTAGTCCCTGCCAGGACGAAGGCGAGCGAGATACTTGCGATGAAGCCAGACGGGGTCGTCATCTCCAACGGCCCGGGAGACCCCGCGAGGCTGGGCTACCTGGCTAGCACCTCGAAGGAGCTGATCGGGAGGGTTCCGATATTCGGCATATGCCTCGGACACCAGATACTCGCGCAGGCGGTAGGGGGCAGGAACTTCAAGCTTAAGTTCGGGCACAGGGGAAGCAACCATCCGGTCAAGGACCTTAGGACGGGAAGAGTCTACATAACGAGCCAGAACCACGGCTACGCCGTGGACGAGAGGACTCTGCCCAAGGAATTCATAGTGACCCACAGGAACTGCAACGACGGAACGGTTGAGGGTTTCAGGCACAGGGAGCTCCCCGTGTTCTCCGTCCAGTACCATCCGGAGGCGAGCCCGGGGCCGCTGGACTCCAAGTACTTCTTCGACGAGTTCAAGAAGCTCATCGTATAGAAATTAAAGGATGGAATTTGATGAATAGGGAAATAGTTTCGATAAGAGAGGTGACTAAGCGGGATGTCGATGACATCGTACATCTACAGAAGGAGTTTGGACTTTATTTGGGGGAGCTATCGGGAAAGCGTCGCACATTCTCGGTCAAGGACAGGAAGGCAAGGCTCATCAGAGATGGCTTCGGAAACAGAAGGGCGTTCGAGGGGCTCATAGCCAGAATTCGAGGAAGAGCGGTGGGCTACGTGTTCTACCATGAAGGTTATGATCCTGATGAGATGAGCGGCCGCGTAATTTATGTAATAGACCTTCTCGTCTCCGAGGATATTAGGAGATCGGGAGTAGGCACCCTCCTCATGAAAAGGGTTGCAGCGCAGTGCAGGAAAATCAAAGGCAAGGACATATATCTAGGAGTCTGGCTTAAGAACAAAAATGCGATAAAGTTCTATGAGAAACTTGGTGCGGAATGGGTCGATGAAGTTCCTTTCATGCGCTGGACCAGCAAGAAATGGAAGTGACATATTGTTTATCCCAGCTCCCACATTCCCGGCTCAGGACCCGACCATTTCTTCGCCTGGTTCTTGCAGTAGAAGTGCGCAAACAGCCCTATGGCCGCAAGGATCACTCCCAGTATCATAGTGAACAGCTGCGAAAAGCCGCTTGACGGCGAAGACATCGCACCATACAGGCCTATCAGCACGACGATTATGCCCCACCCTACCAGGATCAGCGAGAGATACGCTATCCCGTTGAAAAAGTCCGCCTTCTCCTGCCTGGCGCCTTTCTCCTGGGTCTCGTCCATCGTATGGATCTCGGATATTATGTTGCCGCTGCCCATTGCCGGACTCCCTTGTTGCATAACCTACTCCAATCTTAACTATTAATAAGAGTTGTCCAAATCTACTCATGCTGCGCATAGGATATCACGTATCCATATCCGGAGGGCTCGACCAGGCTTTCGGCAGGGCGAGGGAGATAGGATGCACCGCGATGCAGATATTCTTGAGCAACCCGCGGGGATGGGACCTGAAGGAGCTCGGGAAGGAGGAGAAAGAGTCTTTCATATCGAAGATAAATGGCCCTGAGATAAGCCCGGTGGTCGTGCACATGCCATACCTCCCGAACATAGCATCCCCAAATGACGCCGTGTACGGGAAGTCCGTCGATGCGCTTGACGCCGCCCTCCGGAGATGCGGAACGTTGGGGATAAGGCACCTGGTGACCCATCTCGGCAGCGACCTCGGAAAGGGGAAGGAGGCGGGGCTTGCCAGGGCGGTGAAAGCAGTGGCGAAGGTCAAGGAAAGCGTGGGAGAGGTCGCCCTTCTGCTTGAGAACGAGGCGGGCCAGAGGAACAGCATAGGCTCCAGGCTCGATGATCTCGTGGTGCTGCGCGAGATGATGGATAAGGAGGGAGTCGGAGTGGGATTCTGCCTCGACACCTGCCATGTCTTCGAGGCGGGTTACGACATAAGGAACACGGAGGCGATATCGGAGATCTTCGATACCCTCGGGAAGGAGAACATACGGGTCATACACCTCAACGACGCCAAGTTCGATCGGGGGAAGGGGCTCGACAGGCACGAGAACATAGGGAGGGGATTCATCGGCAAGGAAGGGATCGGGACATTCCTCAACCACAAGGCAGTCAGGGGAAAGCCGCTGATAATGGAGACGCCGATGATGGTTCCGGGAAACGAGTTTGACGAGATGGCGCTGGTAAAGAGCCTGATAAAGAATACGGACTGATCTAGCGTAGGTTTTCTTCTTCTGCGGTTTTTCAGGAATTTCAGAATCAGGTAGAGGAGATAATATGTTTTTCAAAAAGAAAAATTCAATTAGGATAGGCAAGATAGAGAAGGAGCTCAGGCTCGGGAAGAGCTTTGGCATTCTGCGGTGGCGCTGGCGCCGGGTATTCTTCAGGCAGATGCGCATAGACGCAGACACGGAGCTGAACGCACACATAATGATAACAGGGGAGAGCGGGTCGGGTAAGAGCAACGTCTGCAAGCAGCTACTCAAGAGGCTCGCCGAAGCGGGATCTGGATTCCTGGTGCTTGACCCCCACAGCGAGTACGTCGACGATGCGGGAAATCTCGGGGCGAAGGTCTACGACGCGGGGATCAGCGGCGTTAACGTCTTCGACCTTGACGGGCTGAACGAGAGGGAGAGGATCGCGGAGACGACGGGGATGTTCAGGAGGGTGTTCAGGCTAGGCGAGGTGCAGGCGTACACGCTCTACAAGTGCATCGCCTACACATACAACGTCTGCATGCGGAAGGGCGCGGCCCCAACTCTCCGCGACCTCATGTTCACTATGAGGGTTTTCATAAGGCACGCCGGAAAGGCGGAGGCGAACATTCTCGAGTCGCTGGAGAAGAGGATGATCGTACTCGCAGGGGACGGCTTCACCAGGAGCGTGGGAATGGAGGCAGTCATGAACGGGAGGAGCATCTTCTCGCTCGAGAGCCTCCACACGTCCGAGTCGCAGGCGGTCTACATGGAGAGCATGCTGAAGAAGGTTTACACCATGATGCTCGGCGGGAAGCGGAAGGGCAACGGAAGGTTCTACGTGGTCATAGACGAGGCGGAGAAGCTTCAGAGCAGCCCGGTCGTCGCGAGGCTCGTGGCAGAGGGAAGGAAGTACGGGATAGGCGTAGTTGCCGTCTCGCAGAGGGCGAAGGCGCTTGACAAGGAGATAAGGAGCAACGCCGCGACGATGATCGCCTTCGCGCAGAAGGAGCCGGAGGAGCAGAACTACATAGCGAACCTCATCGCAGGGGGCACCGAGTACAACAGGTTCATCGAGGTAAGGAGGGCGCTCAGGGACCTTCGCAGGGGTCAGGCGCTGGTGCTGGGGACGAGATCGAGGAACCCTTTCATTGTCAGGTGCGACAGGTTCGAGGCCGGGAAACGGGATCCCAGATACAGGATACTCAAGCTCGCGATGGGGGCCGCGAGCCTGCGGGAGCTTACGGGAAGGCTCAGGGCGGAGGGTTTCGACGAGGAGAGCGTACTCAAGGCGATAGGCGAGCTGGAGAAGGAAGGGACCCTCAAGCGCCATTTCGTCAGCGAAGGGGAATACAGGGGGACCTGGTACATCTCGATGCCGAGGAACAGCGCGGAGCACGACATAATGGTCAACCTCGTGAGCAGGCACCTTAGCGGGATGGGGATCAGGAACGTCATATACAACAAGGCGTACGGGCCGGACGTCATAGCGTTCAAGGACGGGAAGGCGGTGGCGGTGGAGTACGAGACGGGAAAGAAGGATCCCGAATCCACGGCGAGGATGCTGGAGAAAAGGAAGGGGGAATACTCGCAGGTCATAGTTCTTGGGCCAGGGGCGGAGATGCGGCAGCCCGGATCAGTGGGCGGTGAAGCTTAGGAGGAGCTCGCTTATCTTCTCGGGATGCGTGTAGTGGGGCACGTGACCCGCCTCAGGGATTATCTCGAGGGTGCTGCCCTTTATGTATTCGTTGAAAAGGGTGGCGTACTTAACGTCTACAGTGGTGTCCTTCTCTCCCCACACGACCATGGCCGGCTTCGCTATGTTCGCTAGGCTCGCGCGAGTCAGGTAGGAGGAGGTTATCTGGTCGGAGTTCAGGACGCTGTCTATGACCTTCTTGTTGGGACTCATGAACTGCATGTCCTTCAGCACCTTCTTCCTGTACTCGTCAGGGGTGAATGCTTTGGAGATGTCCTCGAAGTATTCCTTGAGGCCGACGGCGTCCTCCAGGATCACTCCCAGCCCGTCATACTTCCCCTGAGCCATGGTTGCGGCCACCCAGCCGCCGTAGGAGTTCCCGAACAGGTAGCAGCTCTGTTCTATCTCCATCTCCTTGATGAACTCCCCCACCGCCTTCGCCTGGTTCTCCACGGTGTACTCTATGTTGGGTGCCTCGGACTCGCCATGCCCGAGCAGGTCAACGAGGTACCCCTCTATCTTCGCAGGGAGTATCTCGATCAGCCTCTTGAACACCCTCGTGTCGGCGCCCAGCCCGTGGAGGAAGACTACCTTCTTCCCGGGAAAGCTCGTTTTCTTGTAGTGCAGCCTGCCCAGGCTGGTCTGCACTGTGTTGTCTTGGAGGTCTCGGTAGAACAAAGTGGCACCCGGATTTCAAAAGAACGTTGTATTTTAGTTTATTTAAATTATTCGCAAGACTCAGCCGCCGAAAAGGGACCTGAGCACGAGAAGCAGGCTTCCCATCTCCCTCAGCCTCCTGTAGGAGTAGTCGACCCACCTGCTGCCGAAGGGCACGTAGAGCGCCACCCTGTTTCCGGAGAGAGCGAGAGTCTCCGCGTACCTGTTCCTTATGCCGTTGAGCATCGCGAATGTCACCTTCCTCCTGTGGGCCCTGTTCATCAACAGCGCCTCATCTATCAGCCTGGAGTCGTGCGTCGCTATCGTGAACTCCTTGGATCCCTTGAAGAGCATGCGCGACAGTGCCATGAAGTTCTGGTCCACCTTCTCGTGGGTATCGAGGAACGCCTTCGTCCCTCCGCTGTACGCCCCCTTCACTAGCCGCACTACGGCGTTTTTCTTGATTAGCCTCCTAAGGTCCTTCTTGCTCCTCTTCATCTTCGCCTGGAGGACTATCCCCACCCCTCCCTGCTCGACCTGCGACTCGTAGAGGGATATGGTGTCGTCTATAGTATCCTGCGCCTCCATATCGATCCACACGAAGACCCCCTGCTTCCTGCCCTGCCTCGCTATCTTCTCGAGGTTTCTCCTCGCAAGGGCGCCGCTTATCTTGAGACCTATCTGCGTCGGCTTGAGGGAGATGCTGGCGTCCAGCCTACTTCTCTTTATCTCCTTTATCACCTGCAGGTACGTGAAGACGGCGCTCGAGACTTCCTTCCTGTCCTCGAAGTCCTCGCCGAGGTAGTTTATTATCACAGACATCTTGGCGGAGTTTATGGCCTTGGCCCTCCTGATGGCGTCGGCGATCCTGGGACCCGCGATCCACCTGCCCGCGAATATCCTCTCTGCAACATCTCCCATGAACGAACCAGCCATCTCCTTCCTCACACTCATTCAGGTTAAAAGTATAAAAAGATGGCTAAGCGGTGCCAAAACAAAATCCAATATCAGAAATATATGGCGGGAAACGGCGATAGAACTACTATTTGTGAGTTAGATGTTGCTTAAGAAAGCGGATGCTCAGGCAAAAGCGAATGCTGAGGCTGCGCCTCCGGAGAAGAAGGAGGCCAAGGAACCTTTCCTTGAGAGAGCAAAGGAGAGCTTGGCAAAGCTAAGGAGGCCATTTGAAAATAAGGGCAACGCGGCGATAGCAGCGTCCGCTTTGGGCGACATCGGGACGAAGGTCGTGGCAAACTATCTCCCGAATGTCTGGAACCGGGAGTTGATAGATGGCCATTTGGCGCTTGTTAGCGACGTACACAGTGCGACGACACCGACTTTTGTGCCGGCGTTGAACTTGCTCAATGCAACTGGTTCGGAAATGCTGACGTTTGCGGGACTAGTCGCTACAGGAGCGTCGATGCTGTATCTCTCGTTAGGAAAAACCAGGCTCACATTCGAACGTAAGATATACGGCCTTCGGGTTTTCGGTGCCGGGTGCTTGGCAATGGCGGCATCGCTTCCGCTGGATGGCTGGAAGGCAATAAACACCATAGGCATCCTTAACACCGGCCTCACAGTGGGAGGCGTTTCCAACGCATCCATAGGCACGAACATATCCGACCTTATGGGCATCGCGGGAGTCATGATTGCATGCACCGAACTCACAGTGACTTATTATAGAATGGAGAAGGCAAGTCAGGCCGAAAAGGAAACTAATGCCGAAAAATAGACGCGATGTACAAGCAGTCCCGCAATTAAGTTTAAATATTAATCACTGCAAAGTTCATCTCGCAATAAACGCAAAAAAGATAAAAATGGTTTCAAATCTGGGACCGCTACTGGGGACGACGGCGACTAAGACGGCATGTGCTCCTTTTGGACTTCAGTCTACACTTACTATTTTTTAAGAGGCAAAGAAATGTTTGGACCACACCTGACCATAGACCTGTACGGATGCGACGCTAGGCTGCTCATGGACGCTGAGCACATATGCAAGGTGCTTGACGAGATGCCTGGACTCCTTGACATGCGCAAGATAAGCGAGCCGCAGATACTCAGCTATGAGGGCACTCCTGGGACGTTCGACAAGGGCGGCATTTCGGCGTTCGTCATAATAGCGACCTCTCACATCAGCATACACACGTTCGCAGAGCAGAGGTACGCCTCCATGGACATCTTCTCATGCAAGGAGTTCAACGTGGACAAGGCGCTCTCCTACGTCGCCGGTAAGTTCAAGGCGAAGAAGACCGAGATCAACCTGCTCATGCGCGGGAAGGAGTTCCCAAAGGAAGTCGATAAGGCGCAGACGATAGTGGTGAAGGAGAGGAAGAGCATCGCCCCCACCGCCAGTAGGAAGCCGCAGAAGAGATAGCGGCTTTGCGATTTTGAGAGGAATGCATTTATAGGGTTAGCCTTGATTTTGAAGCATGAGCAGGGGGAAGTTCTATTTCGGCAACGCTAATGGGGAGACCCTAAAAGAGCTAATCAGAGAAGGGCACCGCGATTCGGTTCTTGGAGCGGCCAAAGGGGATGAGTGGATAGCATTCGCAGACAATATAGCGCTCTATGAGTATTCTAAATTATTTATGGATAAATGCAACGATCCCGTTACGCGTGCCATGTGCAGGATAATGGACGCTGACAAGACAGCAAGGATGAGGGAAGGCATAGGAAGAGGGGGCGAAACACTGGAAGGGATAGTCAGGGACGTCAAGAATGAGGTCAATAGCAGGATAGAGGAGAGTGAGCTAATAGGAAATATTGTGCGACAGATCAATAGCACTACGATGCACGAGGTCGCACTTCACGTCGTGGGAGAACTGGATCACTATCCGGCAAAGTATCGTGTGACTTTTCCAATAGCGGCACAGAAAAGGGAGGAGATGGCAGGTTTCCTTGATGGACTTGGCTTTGATGCCAATATTTGTCTGACGGAGAATGAAAAAATAGGACTGAAGGTTGTCGTGGAGAACACCGAGGACTGCATAAGGCTTTGCAAAGAACTAGGTGCTCACGGAGTTGTGCCGAAAGTCGGATATGCGAATAAGGAGTATCCTGTCAAGTTCGAGTTGGATGACATAAAGATACCCAGAAAGGGAGAAGAAGGATACGATGGAGGAAATGGGGTCTCTGTATTTCACATTATCGATAACCCTCTGAAGTGGCTGGCGCGCTAGAGCCTCTTGATAAGGGCGTCGACCCTCTTGGCGACGTCCTTGGGGTGCATAGAGTGCTTCTTCGCCAGTTCCCCTATTATGAAGTTCAGCGCCTTCTTGTTCTTGGTGTAGTCCTTTAGCAGGTCCTTGTTCTCCGCTATGAACTCCTCTATCAGCGCGTCAAGCTCGTTGTCACCCATCTTGGCGTAATTGACGTCCACCTTCTCGCCCTTGGCCACGCCGTCCAGTATCTCCCGGGTCACCTGGACGTCCTTCTCTATGAGCTCAATCAGCCTCTCGAAGTTCTCGCTCGGCATGCCCTCCTTCCCGTACTTCTCGGCGCTCTCGAGGGCGTGTATCACGCTCTTCATCGAGTGCTTGTCCTTGAACGCGTTTATGAGGTCCAGCGCCCTGCTGTTGAACATTATAAGCTCCTGTATCGTCTTTGCGCTCGCTTTGTACTTGCCCGCGAGCTGCTTCGCCACCTCGTTGGAGTATGTGGGTTTCACGAAGCCCACCCCGCCGACCTTGAAGACGGTCAGGTCCGGCTCGAAGATGTTGCCGTACTCCTCTTCGGTCTCCTTCTCCCTGCTGGCCTCCGTATGCTTCCTCTTCTCGTTGTAGGCCCTGGTCTCCATTACTATCTTCTTGCCCTCCCTCACCAGCTTGTTCTGCCTGTCTATCTCGTACTTGGCGGCGTTTATGAGGTTCTTTATGCCAGTTATGTTCTTCACCTCCACCCTCTCCTCGCTGACGGAGATGTTGAGGTCGGCCTTAACCTCCTTCTCTATGTCGACCCCGAGGTAGTAGAGCAGGCTCCTCAGGTTCCTGAGGAAGGACCACAGCTCTTCGAAGTTGCTTATGTCGGGGCTCTGTTACGATCTCGACCAGTGGCATCCCGGACCTGTTGAAGTCTATGAGCGTCATCGCGCCCTCCCTCACCAGCTTGGCGGGGTCCTCCTCTATCTGCACCCTCCTTATGTGAATCCTCTTCTCCTCTATGTCCAGGTAGCCAACGGCTCCTATCGACCCGTCGGTCTGCGTTATCTGGTATGACTTCGGGAGGTCGGGGTAGAAGTAGACCTTCCTGACGAAGGAGATCTCGTCCCTTACCGTGCAGTGGAGGGCGTGAGATATGCCCTTGGCGATCGCCACCGCCGTCTCGTTGAGCATAGGCTTCGATCCGGGGAAGCCCATGCAGATGGGGCAGATCTCGGTGTTCGGTTCGGTGCCTGACGTGGAGCACGAACAGAATAGCTTCGACTGGGTAGGCAAAGCAACGTGTATCTCGAGTCCTATTTTCATAATGCTCCCAGGTTGTGCTTGAACTTGTAGGCGAAATGCTTCTCCCACTCGGACACGAAGTCTATTATCGCGTGGTCGTTTGCGCTCTCCCCTATCAGCTGCGCGCCCACAGGCATACCGTCCATGTACGAGTAGGGGAACGAGATGTGGGGGAAGCCTCCCACGTTCGGAGGTATGGTGAACAGGTCGAGGGCGTAGTTCTGGACGGGGGTCAGCTTCGACGCCTCGCTTATCTTGGGCGTCATTATCGGGAAGGTAGGGGATATTATGAATCCCTTCTTGAGTATCTTGTTCATCTCCTCTATGATCATCCTCCTGACCATCAGCGCCTTGGAGTAGTACCTGTCCTTGATGCTGGCGCTACGTATGAAGGTGCCGAGTATTATCCTCCTCTTCGCCTCCGTCCCGAAGTTCTCCCTCGCGTCCTTGAAGAACTCGTTGTAGTGCTTGTTGAACTGCCTGTACTGGAAGCCGTACTTGAATCCTGTGTACTTCGCAAGAGTCGTCGACGCCTCCGCCATGGCGATTATGTAGTAGGGCTCGACCGCCTTTCCCAGGACGTCTGAGCTCAACCTCTCTATTCGGTAGCCCATTCCTTCCGTCTTCTGGAGAAGCTCCTCGAACTCTTCCCTTATCCCCTCGTCCGCCTGCTTCATAAGGTCGTCTATGACGAAAAGCGTGTCCCTCTTTTCTCCCTTTATCTCGGCGACCGCGCAGGTGGTGTCGTACTCGTCAGGGCCCCTTATGGTGTCGAATACTTTCTTGACGTCGTGGGCGCTCCTTGCCATCACGCCGATCTTGTCCAGCGAGTTGGCGTAATCGATAAGACCATACCTAGAGACGGCGCCGTATGTTGGCGTGAACCCGACCACGCCGTTGAGGGCGGCAGGCGTGGCTATCGAACCGCCTGTTGACTCTGCGAGCGCCACGTGATACTTGATCAGGGCGGTCGCGACTGCCGCACCGCTGCTCGAACCTCCCGCTACATACTCGTCGTCGAATGCGTTCCTCGCAGGCGTCTCGCAGTTTATTCCGAAGGTGCCGAAGCCGAACTCGTCCATGTTCGTCTCCCCTATGAAGCTGAAATTCTTATCCAGCATCCTTTCGACGCAGGTTGCGTTGTAGGGAGGGACGTACCCCTTCAGCATCCTGGAGGCGGCGCTCGTCTCCGTGCCCTTGACGCATATGTTCGACTTCACGCTGAAAGGAATTCCCTCCTCGAGATGCTTCTCCTCCTTGTTGAACGCGAGGAACGCGTTGAACGTCCTGTTCGAGTCCTCGAGCTCGGAGATCAGCCTCGCGTAATAGTCGCTCGGCTTCTTCTTGCCCTTGAACTCCTCGATGTAGCCAGTCATAGTTTAGGACCCAGAACGTATGAGTTGTAGGTTTCTGTTTCTTGCAGGAGAAGGCTTGAGTCCTTGAACTTCTTCACAACGTCCTTCCTCATCCTCGTTGGCACGTCTATCGGCTGGTAGGCGGGCTTCTTCTCGACGTGCATCTTCTCTATCTTGTCGAAGTATACCAGTATGTCGTCAACGTCATTCTTTATCACCTCCCTTTCCTTGGGGGTGAGCTTTATTCTTGTTATCTTCAGAAGACGCTCGAATTCCTCATCCTTCATGGAGTTAGATTTGTAGAAGGAGTTTAAAAAATACTTCTGTATAGAGGCGTGGAGATCAATCTTTATTGAAAAACAGGAGCGCAGGCAGCCGTTTCCATATCAGTTAAACCGAGCGCACGCTGAGAAGTAAAAACGGTGTTAAGGTGTGGTGGGTGGGGATAAGATAAGAAGCACCTTAACACGTGAGGTAAACATTAAACAAAGGGATTTAAATATCTTACCGCAATTTTGGGTGTAGCGAAATCGCCGACGCAGAGGGAAGCACTACCATGGGACTTTCTTCAGCTTCGCCATGTAGGCGAGCACATTGGTAAGCTTGTGGAGAACCCCCGTCAGGACGACAATGACGAGCATCCCTACGACGCCGGGAAGGTAGCCGAACGGGTAGGCGAAGATCAGTGCGACGACAAAGAAGAGATACTGGTCCATCAGGGGGAATCCGTGGCTCTCCTTCATATCCAGCCTTCTCTTTATGAAGCTGCCGAGTATGTCGCCGAGAATTGCGCCCAGGCTCAGCACTATCCCAGTGACGAGCAGGTAGCTGAAGAAAGGATATTCCAGAAGCGCGATGACGATTCCGGCTGCGATTCCTGCGAACGTGCCGCGGATCGTCTTGTGCTTTCCGAAAAGTGGCTTGCCCATGAACTTCTTGTCGAAATCTATCGGAGCGCCGCCCCCGAATATCACGGGCGCGCCGTTGGCGACCCATGCGGGAAGTATGAATATTATCGGGTATAGGAGGAAGTTGTAGAGATCCGACGACATGCGACCAACTCACAGCTTCGCTTCCGCAAACCTCTGCGAGCCTCCGCCCGTGAAGGTCTTGCCCTTGAACTTCGACTTCAGCGTATCTATTGCGCTTCTCTTCGATGCGGTGCCCGACATGCACAGCAGGTAGCCATCCCTGTTCCTGAGCACGACGGTGCAGCTGCTGTTCCTTTTGATGAGCATGTCCGCTATCCTTATCATCATCTTCTTGTCGACTTCGACCTCCCTGTCTATCAGCTCCGCGTCGGGAATCGACTCCGCAAGACTCGTCGCAAGGAGCTCGCCCGTCTTCTCGACGATCTTGTGCATCGCCTTGTTCTCCTCCTGAAGGTCGGAGAGCCTCTTGTTGACGTTCCCGGGCTCCGCATTGAGCTTTGAAGCCATCTCGCCTATCTCCTTGTGCTCGGTCTGGAATAGCCTGGCCGCGGCGGGACCTGCGGCGAACTCGATCCTGTCCACGCCGTCGTGTATCCTCGATGTGCTTATTATCTTCACAATGCCGAGATAGGTCTCCCTTCCGACCGCGTGCAGGCCTCCGCACGCCTCCGCGTCTATCAAGACATTGTCGAGACTCTTGATCGTGATTATCCTCATCGTCTTGGCAGGCACGCCATGGCCCTGGTATATCGAGAAGCCGTACTTCCCTTCTGCGTCTCCCCTGCTCATTTCCTGGGCGTTTACCTTTACCCCGTTGATCAGCCATGAGTTGACTTGGTTCTCTATGGAGTCTGCCTCCTTCTCGCTAAGCTTGTCGTAGTGGACTATGTCTATGTGAGCCTTGTTCTGGTCCTTCCTCGCACCCTCCTGCCAGGCGTGCTGCCCGAGTATCTTCCTCGCGGCGGCGCTTATGAGATGGGTGGCGGTGTGGTGCGCTATTATCGCCTTCCTCCTCTCCTCGTCGACTATCGCCACTACCTTGTCGCCCTTCTTGAATCCTGTGTTCTTGTCTGCGACGTGAACGATCACGTTCCCGATCTTCTGAACATCAACGACATTCACCCCGTTGACTGTGCCGGTGTCCTGCACCTGGCCTCCGCTCTCGGGGTAGAAAGGAGTCTTGTCAAGCACGAAGTAAGCGCCCTTCGCGAAAAGAACCTTTGCTTCGGCGTTTGCCACGAAGTCGTAGTAGAGCTTCTCCGTCTCCTTCACGTCCTTGGGTATCTCGACGTCCAGCTTCTTCTCCGCCTTCTCCTTCTTCACCATGTCGGTCTGGATTATGTCGTTGTAGACGTCTTTAGGAAGGGATATCCTGATCCCCTTTGACTCGGCGACGCTCTCTATCAGCTCCGGCGGTATGCCGTTGCTCTGGTACATCGTCTTCGCCTGCTCCTTGGTTACGTTAGTGCCCTTGCTCAGGAGCACCTCGATTATCTTCCTCGCGCCCTCCTTCGTGTTCCTGTACCTGCTGCTCTCGATGTCGATGACCTTTCCGAAAATGTCCAGGTTCTGGGAAAGCTCCGGATACAGCCCCTTCTGCTCCTTGGCGATGAAGCCCGCAAGGGTCGTCATGTCGATGCCGATCTTGTACTTCTCGAGGAAGTCCAGCGACCTCCTGAGGATCAGCCTCAGGTTGTACCCTCCGCCCATGTTGGAAGGAAGGGAGCCGTCGCTTATCGCGAACAGGAGCGTCTTTGTGTAGTCGATCGATGCGTACAGCCCCTGAAGCGGCTTTATGCTCTTCTCGTACTCTGCGGGAGTTATCTTTGAGAGCTTGAGAACCCTGCTCTCCTCCGCAGCGTAGTCCGCGACCTCGTCCCTGTTGAGCGAGCTCGCGTGCTTGGCGAACCTCTTGTACATCTCCTCGTCGAAGTCAAGGGGCATTTTTACCTCTTTCCTTACGTGCGCGAGCGTCTCTCCGAAAACGGCCTCGAAGACGTTTGGGCTTCCGGTATAGTACCATAGCAGCCTCTCGAAGCCCCAGCCGGTGTCGACCACCTTGCTGTCCAGCTCAGCTATCTTGTTGCCGACGACTCCGAACTGAGTGAAGACGTTGTTGCATACCTCGAGGCCCTTTGTCGCGTTCTCGAGCGACGGCCCGAAGCCTGAGAAGTCGGGCATCGCCCACACGTCCTCGTGGTAGACGACTTCCTCCTCCGGCAGCCCGAGCACCTTGGTGAGCAGCTCGAAGTTCAGCTCAACTGTCCTGTCGCGCCAGTACCCCTCCTTCGGATAGTTGAAGGAGGTCTGGTTTGCCATCATGAATGAGGTGAAATGCCTGCCCGTAACGCCCACGTTCTCGATGTCGCTGAACCTCAGGCACATCTGAGGCACGAGCAGCGGGTTCGCGCTGTACTCGAATCCGAGCTTCCCGTTCTCTATCCTCTGGAAGTCCTGGATTCCGGCTATCGTGAAGTAAAGGTCCGGTCTCCACCTGCTCACCACAGGGTATCTCTTGATTATCGTGTGCCCGTTGGCCTTGAAGAAAGCGGAGAACTTGTTCCAGAATTCCAAGTACCCGACCTTCTTCGGCTTGTCCTTGAAGAATCCGTACTCTGTGTGCGACGAGTCGCCGCAGTCGTTGGTCTCTACGACGCCCCAGAAGTGCTTGCCGCAGACCTTGCACTTCTGCCTCTTGAAGCCCTTCTCCTCGAACAGCTTCGTGGAGTAGTACTCCTTATGGTTCTTCGAGAACTCTTCCCTTAGCGCTGGCTTGCTGAGATCCTTGGTATCCATTTGCATCATAAGTTCGCCTGCTTCCACCAGACCTTGCACTCCTTTCCGAAGAACTTGCAGAAGGTGCACTTCCTGTTCTCCTCCTCTACCACGGGAGCGGACTCGCGCTCTCCGTTCCAGAACTGCAGGGCGTAGGTCATGTACTTGTTGACCTCGTAGTCCCTGTATTCTATCTCTACGGTGCTCATCTGAGCGCCGCTGAACCTGTCGATGTAGGCCAACTCCACCTTGTTGCTGAGTTCGGGCATCAGATATACTTCTTCGAACATTTTCTTAAACATAGCAGGAGTGTCCACGTACTCGTCGGCTATGCCGATCGCGTGCAGCTCCCTCTTGAATGTGTCCGAAAGCGTCAGAGTGTTCAGCCCGTATGTCTTGACGAGCTTCTCGTACGAGTAGATCTTGCTCTTCACGTCGGCGAGCATCTTCCTGTACAGCAGCACCTGAACGCGGTGGGGCCTCGTGTACATCTCGGTAAGCTGCCTCTTCGCCTCTGTCGTCTTCTTCTCGACGACCTCCACCTTGCCGTCCTTTATCTTCATCTCGTCGATCTGGCCCGAGAGACGGAAGCCGTTCAGCGACCCGTAGATCCTAAGCTCCCTGCACATGCCCTTCTCCTTTAGCGAGAGGAGCGAGCGGTGGTTCTCGTAGGCGGTCTTGAACATGTAGTCCCCGTACGTTACGGGCTCTATGGTCAGGGGGATGAAGACCTCGTTCTGCAGCTCGTTGTGTATCGCCTTCCCCTTGGCCATCTCCTTAGTGTATTTCTTGCCGTAGAGGCAGTTGTACTCCATCTGGCGCTCGCACCAGAACTGGTTTGCGACGTCGGTGACTGATATCGAGCTCTTCCCGAGCTTCTTCAGGACCCCGCTTCCACCAACTTCCATTCAAAAACACTCAAACAATCAGACCGCTATTATTTCGTCATCGCAAAGGCTCAGCGATCACCTTTGTCATCATATGTCTTTTTATGCGTTAATCAGGATTATTAACCTTATGCAGATTCTCTCGAAATACGACCTTTTTATCTTCGATTGGGACCACACCCTGTCCACATCGACGGTCGTGATAACCATACTCTACATGCTGACCAGGAGGCGCAAGAGGGCGCGCGCCAGGCAGTACGAGAAGGGCGATATCCCGAAAGGCGATGTGCGGAACATAAAGGTGGACACGGAGGTCAGCAGGCTCTACTCGTTCTTCGACGACCTTTACTCCCTCCTCTTCAGGGCGAAGATGAAGAAGGACGCGCTTCTGCTTCTGGAGTTCCTGAAGAAGAACAACAAGAAGGTAGCCGTGTTCAGCGACTCAAAGACATACAGGCTGATGAAGGAGATGAGGGAGCTCGGGGCGTTCAAGTACGTCGACTTCGCGCTTAGCGCGGAATCCATATGCTGCTACAAGCCGAACCCGACAGGCGTGCTTCTGCTGCTTGACAGGTTTAAGGTAAGAAAGGAGAAGAGCCTGTATGTGGGCGACATGGCAACCGATGTCCTGACCGCGAAGCTCGCGGGCGTGGATTCCTGCGCAGTCTCGGATGGCATAGACAGCCACTCGGCGCTCAAGGAGGCTAAGCCCACCTACGAGTTCGAGACACTGAGCGCATTCTTCAGGACAATCGAGCGATAGAAACTAACGGGCTGCGTTTTTAGCGCTGTTTGTCTTTTCCTTAAGGAGATTGTCGAGTTCTTCTCTTCCGTCGACCTTTGAAACCAAAACGCTAGTTATCTCTTCCTCCTTGCCAGTACGAAGAGTCAGTATTATGCCAGCGGGCTCGTCATTACGCTTGATGACGCCCCAACCGGGCAGATCGCGGGCAGGCAACTCCTTCGCGCTGAGAGAGTCGATTCTTTCCACCCCTCTGCCGTCCACCCACATGACGAAGTAGTCTCCAAAATCCTTTTGTTTGATTAGTTCCTTCGGTTTGAGCGCGACTATTCCAGTGGCCATCATATCAGCCAAAAACTTCGTTTTTACTGTATTATAAGGTTTGCAAATAATTTGTTTCGAATGGGATGAGATTCGGAAGGGTAGGTGAATGGCGAAAATACGATTTCACCGACAGAACGGAAGGGTAACATAGATTTATATAGAAGGTTAAGGCAAATTATTTTTGCAGATAGTTAAAGTTCTGCAGAGAAAAGACAACATGATGAGAGATGAAGAAGGATCTGGAAGAGGCGGCGGAGAAAGGAGGGGAATGAACCCCAATTACTTCCTGCCTAAGCCTGTGAAGGTCGGAGATGTACTGGAAGTAACCATAGAAGGACAGGCGTCGAGAGGGGACGGCATAGCGAAGAAAGACGGCTTTGTGATCTTTGTGAAGGGAGCGAAGCCTGGAGACAAGCTGAACGTCAAGATAACGGACGTAAGGACAAGGTTCGCAATAGGCGAGCCTGTAGCTTAGAGCCAGCTTTTCTTCTGTCAAGAAAAGTCCTATTTAGCCGCCGCCATGCTGGCGGAGTTTTCCGTTGGCATCGCGGCAGCTGAATAAGATCAATAATCTAATTCTGCAGCCTCACATAGAGCTATTTTTCAGACTTTCCCTTCTTCAGTCTCTTGAGATCTTCATGAGAAGGAAGGAGAGCAGTAGGATGTCCGCCCTGCGGATCTCCAAGCCGCACCACTTTGGCAGTAGAAGGCAAAAGCGCTTTTGGATCGGCGTCCTTGATCTGTTTGTTGTTTTCTCGCGTCCCTATGCGTTTGACATCAGGCATCATATCCCCATTCTACTTCATCAAGGGAATAGATAAATTCCTTGTGTCTCGTTCAGGTCGGCAAGATCAGACGTTCCCTCCACTTATGACCGCCACTATCTTGTCCTCCTTTCTGAACTTCATCTTCCTTATTGCGGAGAGACCAGATACGCCAGCCAGCTCTGCTACAAGGCCGTAGGAGTCGAAGAACCTTTTCTGCTCCCTACCCATATCGGCGTCGCTTACGGCTATCGCCCTTCCTCCTGTTTCTTTCAGCGCCTCGAGAGCCTGGTCGCCGAAGGTCGGGAAGCCTACGGCTATGGCATCCGCCTTGGTCTTTGGCTCCACGTATTTCACCTTGGCCTTTGATTTGAATGCCCTTACGAGCGGATCGCTGCCCTTGGACTGGACTGCTATGAGCGCGGGCATCTTCCTTATCTTTCCTGACGTCTTCATCTCCCTGAGCCCCCTGAATATTCCGCTTATGAGAGTCGCGTTGCCTACAGGCACCACTATGTGCGTGACTCCGGGGAGTTGGTCCATTATCTCGTATGCCATCGTCTTCTGGCCCTCCTTCCTGTAGCAGTAGTCGCCCGAGAGGAAAGCGCCTGTCTTCTTCGCGTACCTGATCGCTAGTTGCTGCGCCTTTGTGAAGTCGCCGTCAACGTAGTCCATGCTCGCGTCCCCCTCGCTCCTGATGTTTCTCATCTTGTCCTTGTTTGCTCCCCTGCTTATGAACGCCTTTACCCTCAGTCCCGCGATCTTGGAGTAGTATGCTATGGAGTAAGCCATGTTGCCTGTGGACGCTACCGCTATCTCCTTTTTGCAGTACTGGAGGGCCTTTCCTACCTCCACTATCGATCCCCTGTCCTTGAATGACTTGGTCGGGTTCTCTATCTCGAGTTTCAGGAAGACATTGTTCTGGTCTGCGCTCCGTATCAGGCGGGTGGATCCCACATCATAGTGCTTGTACCTACATTCGGGAAGTGATTTTTCATAGTCCCAGAATTTGGCGGTGCCCTTTATCCTCGGCATATCCTGCGAATACACGACGTCAAGTATCCCGCCGCATATTGAGCAGACCTGCTTGTCGTAGTCGCTGTCGTATTTTTCACCGCACTCGAGACAATGCAGTCGATACTTCATGATTCCACCCTACTCAGCGTACCTTCTTTACGTTCTCGAGGTCTATGACCTCCTTTATCTCCACGAGTATTGCCGTCTTCACCTTGAAGTTGGCGATCCTCTTCACGCACAGGTCGAAGTACTCTCCTGAAGTGAACAGTTTCGCCCTGCCCCTTATCTTGAAGTAGCCCCCGACGAAGCACACCCTGTCGTTCTCCTTGAGGTTCTTTATTGTGGTGTCCATCCGGGAGTCCGCTACGAGCAGCTGATTGTCCACGAATCCGAGTGAAAGGACTATGTTGAGGTTCGGCTCACCCCCCTTGGAGGAGGTAGCCAATAGTATCTCATTGCCGACATTGAAATTGTCTTCCCAACCCATAATCTCACGGTTGAGATATTTTCTGAAAGAGTAGATAACCTTTTGCATGTCGTTGTGAAAAAGGTAAGAAGAAGCGCTGGGTGGGAGAATCGAACTCCCAGATGGCTTTCGCCAAAAAAGGTTAGCAACCTTTCGCCCTACCATTAGGCGAACCCAGCATAGGAAGTATTTCTCGATTTATTAATTAAAGGTTATGCGTCAGGCCTCGATGCGTCCGACGACGGAGATTATGTCGTTCCTGCTTATCGCCCCCTCCCTGAGTATCCTTGTTTTCGGGTTGGTGACGTCAACCACCGTCGACTCCTTTGAGTATTTCGTCTCGGGGGCCTTGACGAGTATCGCCACGCGCTTCAGCAGTTCCTCGTCCGCGTCGCTTGCGCGCACGATGCTGCCAGATCCGGAGAGGTTCGCGGATGTCGATGTCATCGGCTTCCCGAACTCCTTGAGCAGGCCTAGCACGAACCTGTTGTCAGGTATCCTTATCCCTATCTTTCCTCCAGTGGTTATGAGGGGCATGCGCCTTCTCGCCCTTAGCACAAGCGTCAGGGGTCCCGGAAGGAAATAGTGCGCGAGGGCCTCCGCCCTGCTGTTGAAGTAGGCGAGCTTCTTAGCGGACTCTATGTCCGCGACGGCAACCGAAATGGATTTTCGAGGGTCCCTTCCCTTCATCCTGAAGAGCTCCCTCACGGAAGCCTCGTTCGTCGCGTCGACACCGAGACCGTAGACGGTCTCCGTCGGATATATTATCGCCTTCCCCTCGGAGAGCGCTTTGGCGCACTCGCGAATCGAGGAACGGCCTATTTTCAACATCCTTGCCATGGAATCATCATGCAGCAGGAGCCGGCGTTGCCACATTAGCGCACACAGAGTTTGCTACGACTGAGCTCAGCCCTGTATCTCCAGAGCATAGCCTTTCGTACGCCCGGTACCCGAAGGCGCCAGGGCTATATACTTAGGGTTGCTCCTTCCGGCCTGGCCCGTTTCATACATAAAGCCACCACTGAAGGCAAGGCCTCAACACTTCGTCGTAGGCTTTGCATGCACTGATGCAACGCAGCCGGCATTCGGCCCACCGAAGGGGATTTGTGGATGGGAAACCCCTAGCTTCCCGCCTTCCTACTGCGATATAGGATAGGGCTTTGAGGTTTAAGAATTATGCCTTTAGATTCGGCTTGGGTCGCTTGGCGGGATTTGAAATCCTCAGGACTGCGAAGAGCGCGTCCTGCAGTTCGTCGACGTCGAAGTGGCCGAGCTGCTTCACCACGATCTCCGCGCCCAGCTTCTCGCGGAAGAGGTCCGCCTGCTCAATAGGCACGAGATCGTCGTTGTCGGAGTTCAGGCAGACGAAATTACTGCAGTGGGAGATTATGCCCTTCCAGTCTATCTGCTTCTGGAAGAAACTGCCGAGCTCCGCGTATCCAAGGTCATTGGAGAACCCCGCGACAAGCACCGCGCCCCCGACCTTCTCTCCCTTTTTCAGCGTCTCCAGGTATCTAAGAATCGTTATGCATCCGAGGCTGTGTCCCACGAAGTAGCAGTCCCGGTCGGGCTTTCCGACAGCGGAAGACAGCTTGCCGACCCACGCACCCATCTTCGGGTTCGCTGGGTCTGGCATCGCCAGGGATGATACGGAGTATCCTTGCTCCTCCAGATTGAACTTCAGCCAGGGAAGGTAGCCGCCGTTCGGGCTGCCTCTCAGTCCGTGTATCAGGAATACCCTCTTTGGCATGCGGATGCGTTGGCTTCCCTGATTTAAATAAGTTCCTCGGAGCGATGGCGAATGGCTTATTAACCAGTAAATACTCATCCTATCAGTGATTATGTTGGATTACAGTTACGAACAACTCCTGGACAGGGCATTCGCCCAGCTCCCCAGCCTTTCTGCGGAGAAGTCCGACTTCAAGATACCCGACGCCGACGCCATAATACAGGGCACGAAGACAATAATCAGGAATTTCGCGCAGATAGCGGACGTCGCAAGGAGGAGCGAGGAGGAAATAGGAAAGTACCTCACCAAGGAGCTTGCCGCCCCGGTGAGCGTCAGCGACCACACGCTCAAAATAAGCACCAAGGTGCAGACATCGGTGCTCAACGAGAAGCTGAGGAAATACTTCCAGACATACGTAATATGCAAGGAGTGCCACAAGCCCGACACCCACATAGACGGGATGGAGCACGGCTACGAGACACTGGTCTGCGAGGCCTGCGGGGCAAGGTACACAGTCAAGGGATTCTAGATGGGATACTACAAGAAGAGAAAGCCGCGCGTCGAGGTAGTCCAGGAGCTGAAGATTCCGGAGAGCACGGAGATCATAGGGCTCGTGACAAAGGCGGTCGGCGCATCGAATTTCAAGGTAAGGTGCACGGACAACTTCGAGAGGACGTGCAGCATCCCCGGAAGGCTCAGGAGGAGGTTCTGGATAAAGGAAAACGACCTCGTTCTGGTGAAGCCATGGGTGGTCCAGGGCAACGAGCGCGGAGACATAGTCTGGAGGTACAGCATCTCGGACAAGGAGAAGTTCAGGAACATGGGAGTCAAGCTGCCGCAGTGAGCGCATCATTCCTTGATGCGCTTAAGCGTTGCATCCCTTTCTCTCCTTATTCCGTATTTTATCGAGAAATAGTGCAGCAGGTTCTCGACGTCCCTCTCAAGGAACGCCATCGAGTTCGGATGCTTTATGTGCACTGCCTGCCCGAAGTCTATCAGGTAGGGAACCTCGCCCAGCATCAGTATGTTGTACTCGCTCATGTCAGCGTGCACCAACTCGGCCGCGTAGAGCTTCTTCATGTCCTCGATTATCGCATCGAGGACTTTTTCAGGATCGGACACAGTGACCTCCCTTAGAGTGTTCGAGGGGGTCCCTTCGTTTCCGATGAACTCCATCACGAGTATGTTCCCCCTGAACGCATAGGGCTTGGGCGCATGCACACCCGCCTCCGCGGCGACTATGAGGTTGGCGTACTCCTTCTTGCACCACTCGTTGACTATCGAGAAGACGTTCGCCTTGACCTTTCCGAAGCGGGGATCGCCGCTTATGTACTTCATCTTGTTCTGGAACCTCGCGTTCTCCCTCCTGAATATCTTGAGCGCCACGAACTCCTTCGTTATCCCAGTTCCCGCGTCGCCGAGGTATACGTCTGCCTCCTTGCCCCTCGCGATTATGAACTGCAGCTTCGCGACCACGCCCTTCGAGTAGAGCTTCTCGAGCATGTACATCGTCCGGTTGTCAAAGACTCCGTTCTCTATCCTGAGCTCCTCCTTGACCCTGTGCTTTTCCCGGTCGGGCTGCTTTTTCTTGCTCAGTATCGTCATAGTGGTATTTATTCTTAAGCACATATATAATGTCACTTTTGCTTGCAGCGACGAGAAACGAGCCGGATGGAGGAGAAGAACGCACCCAGGATAATAGTGGACAACAGGGAGCGCAACATGGAGATACTCGAAGGTCTCGCGGGCTCCGGCATAAGGCTCGAGTTCGCGCAGCTGCCCGTAGGGGACTACATCATATCGGAGAGGATGTGCGTGGAGAGAAAGACCGCGCGTGATTTCGAGGGCTCGATAATGAACGCCAGGGTCTTCGATCAGCTCGACAGGCTCAGCCACGAGTTCGGAAAACCCATGCTCATCATTGAAGGAGAGGAGGCGGAATTCACGATGCAGAGGAACGTGATACAGGGAGCCATAATCAGCATATACAGGGACTACAACGTCCAGGTCATAAGGTCGGAGGGCGTCGCCGACACAATTACAATTCTCGCAAGGCTTGCGGAGAGGGAGCAGGAGGACAGGGGAAGGGAGCCCAGGATCGTCGGCTCCAAGAGGGCGTACACGGACTCCCAGTGGCAGGTGCTGATACTTGGGGCTCTGCCGGGAATAGGACCAAAGCTCGCGGTCTCGCTGATAAGGCACTTCAAGACCATAAGGGGAGTCGCATCCGCGGAGCCGAAGGACCTGATGGAGGTCGAGAAGGTCGGCAAGAAGAAGGCGGAGAGGATACATGGCCTGCTGAACTCGGAGTTCGCGGAGGATCAGGGACAGTCACTCTGAGAACAGCTCAGTCATCGCCACGTTCCCTGCAATCTTCGGGTCAAGCTTCATCTCGATTCTTTCAGTCACGCGTATCCCGTTCTTCTTAACGAACACCGAAAGGCTCTTCTCTCCGGTTGCGAATAGCAGGAAGCTCTCGGAGCTCTTTGCCCCGCAGTTCTTCAGCGCCTTGTCTATCTTCATGGAGCCGCAGACGAGGAGCAGCATCTCAATCCGCATGCTCTTCGATCTCGCGATGCCGTCCTTAAGCCTTATCCTCGAATTGACGAACGCGGGAAGTATCCTCGGTACCAGCTTCTCGCTGCGGTCGAGCAGGAGCACCAGCCCTTCGCCCTGGGACGCCTTCTTCGAGCTCTCCACAAGTGCCTTGATGTCACCACCGCCCTTGCAGGCGCAGAGGACGGGCATCTCCTTGAACTCCATAGGCGCATCCATCAAGACCACCGATATGGGATTGATTGGATTGGCAGGTATTAAAGACGCTTGGGGACGCGGAGGTCCTGAGACGAGAGGGTCCCGACTGGCATATTATTAAATTTTCTTCACCAAATCAATATGCTGATTTTATGAGTCAATTCGGTTCGCAGTTCCACGGAGAGTCAGACAGGAAGTCGTCAGGCAGCGGCAAGATCAGGAACAAGAGCAGGGACAGCAGGAGGAGCGAGAGGGGAGGATACTTCATGGCCACAAAGATTGCCCCGGAGAGCGCGGTCAACAGGATCCGCGGTAGGGGAGGCAGGGTCAAGGACAAGCTCAAGCACGCGGCCTTCGCGAACGTCCTTACCAAGAAGGGCTACAAAAAGTCGAAGATAACGGGAGTCCTGAAGTCTGGGGACAACAGGAACTTCGCAAGGCTTGGCATAATCACGAAGGGAACGGTGATAAGCACTGAGCTCGGAAAGGCGCTGGTCCTCAATAGGCCGGGGCAGGACGGAAGCATAAACGCTCAACTCATAGAGGAGTGAGAATGCCCGCCAGAGTCTACGTCCTCAACGCTTCAGACGCGCCTGCGCTGAAGAAGCTTCTCGAGTACGACCCTTATCTTGACACCAACCTCATACCCAAGGCGCCCAAGGAGTGGGACGACCCGGAGTACGTGAAGGCGCACCCGGAGGTAGAGGCTAAGATCAAGGAGGCAGACGGGGCGGTCAAGAGGCTCAGGGAGGACAAGGACCTCAACATCATATTCGCAAGGCAGGAGTACATAATCAAGGACGGGATAAGCCTCGGGCTCGACAGGGAGAAGAGCTATCTATACCTCAGCGCCGACGATGATTTCATGGCTGGGGCGGATGCCAAGCTCAAAAAGAGCGTAGCCTCCATACAGAGGGCTCCCGAAGATCTGGAGAAACAGATAATAAACACAATAGAGCAAGAGAAACAGAAGTCCGACGAGGGGCTCGGTTTCATATTTGGCTAGTGTTTGCATGAATTTCCTAAGCATCAACGACTTCTCAAGGGAGCAGATACACAGGATATACGACATAGCGGACGACCTCAGCCGCGGCAGGGTGAGCGTCACGCTCAAGGAGAACACGACCCTCGCGCTCCTCTTCCAGAAGCCGTCCACGAGGACCAGGCTCTCCTTCGAGGTCGCGATGGCGAAGCTCGGGGGAAGGTGCATCTACATAGACGCCAGCAGCTCGCAGATGTCGAGGGGCGAGTCCATCTCGGACACGGCGAAGGTGATGAGCCTGTACGTCAACCTAATAGCGGCGAGGATGTTTAGGCAGAGCGACCTCGTACAGTTCGCTGACGAGTCTTCGGTGCCAGTGATAAACGCGCTCACAGACCTCGAGCACCCGACGCAGGCGCTCGCGGACATATACACGCTTTCGATAATGAAGAACCTGAAGGGGCTCAGGATCGCCTTCGTCGGCGACATAGCGCAGAACACGGCGAACTCGCTGATGCTCGCGGCTACCAAGATGGGCGTCGAGGTCGCCCTCGTGGGCCCGGAGGGATACCAGCCGAGGACGGAATTCCTCAACAAGGCGAGGGAGTACGGGGTCGTGGACGTCTTCGACAACATGGCCACTGGGCTTGCGAACGTCGACGCGATCTACACAGACACGTTCGTCAGCATGGGGAACGAGGGCGAGGCCGAGGAGCGAAGGAAGATGTTCGCCAAGTATCAGGTGAACGAAAAGGCTCTCTCCTACGCGAAGAGCGACGTCGTCGTCATGCACCCGCTGCCCGCGTTCAGGGGGGAGGAGATAACGGCGGAGGTCATCGACGGACCGAAGAGCATAGTTTGGGACCAGGCGAAGAGCAAGATGCTCCTCTCTCAGGCGATCATAATGTACCTGTCAGAGAAGAACATGATGTGAAGCTCATCTGAGATCTAGCGACATCCACAATGCAATCTCTTTTCCTTTATTTGAGTAGTACCTGTCGTTGTAACCGCACTTCCTGAAACCTGCTTTTTTGTAAAATACCGAGACATTGGTCGATGAGGGTGCTTCTGCAATGAGACACCTGTGTTTTGTTTTCTTGGATTTGCTTATCAGGAAATTCACGAGCTTCAATCCCAGCCCGTGACCTCTGTACCCAGGATCTATAAATATGTCCATTATCTGAAGGGTATTATTCCAATCATGACGGACAATACCTGTGAAGCCGATGAGCTTCTTGCCCTCGACCAAAAGAAACATCTCAGTATCTTTGGAATGGAGTACCTCTTTCCAGTTCCTGCTCTTCTCGAATCCACAGCGGTCACTCATGTGTTTTATTGCGGACAGATCCGAAGGAACGGCATTTCTGATCCTAATAGATGCCACTCCCTCGCCCTATTCTCCCCACATCTCGGCCTTTATCGATCTTTCCTCGATCCCGAGGCTGACCAGGGCCTGCTTCATGGCGTTCACGAAGTTCGGGGGTCCGCAGATATAGCAGACCCTGCCCGCGAAGTCGGGGACGTACTTCCTTATCATTTCGGCGTCCACGTGGCCCGTAGGTCCCGTCCACTGGTCCTCCGGCTGAGGCCTGGTGACCGTCGTCGTGAGCTTCAGGCCGTCTGCGACGTAGACGTCCATCTCGGCCTTTCCTATGAAGTCGTACGGGTGCTTGATGCTGTAGAGCATGCTCGCGTCTATCTTCTGCCCTGTCGACTTGGCGTACCTCATCATAGAGAAGAATGGCGCCACTCCTGTGCCGCCGGCGATGAAGAGGAACTTCTCGTCAGGCTTGATCTCGAACTTGAACTGCCCATACGGGGCGGAGAGCCAGTATACGTCGCCTATCTTTGCGACCTCGAGCTTGCTCGTGATCTGGCCGTGCACCATCGCGATCATGAACTCGAAAGAATCAGACGGCGGTGCGTTGGCGATTGAGAACGCCCTGCTTATCTCCTGCCCGGTGGCGGGGTCCTTGTAGCAGAGCATCGCGAACATTCCGGAGGTGAAATCCACCGATTCCCCGTCCTGCGACTTGAACCTGAAGACTACGACGTCCTGGTTAGCGCTGAACTTGCTCTCGAGGAAATAAGGCTTCTTGATTATCATGCATTCGCCCTCTCGAACTTTTCGAACCTGAGCTCCATCGGCTGGTCCTTCGGCACATCCTTGTGGTATTTCCTCTTTATCTGCCTTATGGCCTTGTTCCTGAGCTCCATAAGGGTGGTGCTGACGTCAGCCAGGACCACCACCGTGTAGTTGAATTCCCCGTTCGTGATGTTTACGCAGTATTTTTTCAGGGAATCGCCAAAAGATCCGGTTTGAGCGCGGACGTCACGAGGGCTTTGCGCCGTTCGAGACGCTCTCGACTATGTCCTCGCACTTCTCTACCGACTTGAGAACCTCCTTCAGCTTGGGATTTATCCCGTAGCCGAGGTCGTAGCCCCTCTCGGTCCTTATGTGGGTCGGCTGCAGCACGTTAAGGTTCATCGAAAGGTTCCTCAGCGTGATGATTAGCGTCTTCCTCGTGAAATTCTTCCCGAGCATCGCGTACAGCTCCCTTGTGGTCCTGGGGGACTTCTCCATTAGTAGCTTGAGCACGGCAAAGTTGGGCCTGCTCATGATCTTCCTCAGCATCCAGATCGAATCTTCCCCCTTCTCTCTTCTTGTCATACATGATGATTTCGATACTCAATTATATAAAAGTATCCAAAGGCACCCGCAATAGGCATGAGGGGCCAGCTTGGTAAAAACGGACAGGTAGGAAATGAATATTAAGGGGTTTGGATATAACAGTAAATATGTTTTATTTGAGTAATAGGATGGAATCGTTAGTAAAAACGATTCTTGCGAGAGGCGCGACGGCGGGGAAGCAGGCGGACGTCTCGGAGATGGGATTCGAGGTCGAACCCTGCGAGGCGGGCAGCCAGGTGGAGCAGATCCTCGGACTTGTGCCGAGGTCGGTCTCCAAGCAGGGTAGCTCCTGCATCTACGGCGTAGCCAGCGGCGTCCGCCCGATGACGGGCCAAGAGAGGAAGCTCGCCGAGACCGCCAAGGGCGCGGTGATAGACGCGCTGGCGGCATCTGACGAGGAAATATGCATGAAGCTCTTCGGCAGGGCGAGGGAGATTGCAAGGCTCCGCCTCGCCGATGCGATGGGCAGGGAGAGGGCGGACTACCTCTCCTACCTGATCGCGCACGACACCGTCGGCTTCGGGCCCATAAGCGTCCTTATGGAGGACAAGGAGCACATAGAGGAGATCGAGATAAATTCGCCCTCGGCGCCCATAAGCATCTTCCACGTCTCGTACGGCAGGTGCAGGACGAACCTGAGGTTCAGGGACGAGAGGGGCTTCAGGCACGCCATAAACAAGTTCATCTACGAGACGGACAGGGAGCTCGGGGAGAGCTCGCCGATAATAGACGCGCAGGTCGAGGGGGCGAGGATACACGCACAGATGCGCCCCTATGCCACCAGCGGCGCGGTGGCGTCGATAAGGCTGGCTGGCAGCAAGGTCGTTGGGGTGGACTATCTCGCCAGGAGGGAGACGACTAACTTCGACGTCCTCGCCTACCTCTGGATGGCTATGGACTCCGGGAGGAACATATTGGTGGCAGGCTCGCCTGCGAGCGGAAAGACGACTCTTCTGAGCGCCCTCTTCTCATTCGTACCGATCTCGGAGAGGATAGTGACCATAGAGGAGGACATCAACGAGCTGAAGGCGAAGATCGACATAAACAACTCGGTTGCGCTCTGCGGCTCCAGGTATGGCGTATCCGTCTCGACGAGGGACCAAGTGATAAACGCCCTTAGGATGAGGCCGGACAGGCTCGTGGTCGGCGAGGTCAGGGGAGAGGAGACGAGGGAGCTCTTCTCAGGGGCGAACCTCGGGATACCATTCATAACTACGATGCACAGCGCCTCCGGCGGGGCTGACATACTAAAGAAGCTTGTCATAAGGCCCATGTGCGTAGAGGCGAAGTCCCTCTGCATGCTCGACGTCGCCGTGTACATGAGGCACCTCGATGCGTCGAGGAGGATCCTCTCAGACATCTACGAGTATCGGTGGCTCAGCAGGGCGGAGACGGACAGGCTCGGGATAGAGATAGAGGGAGGAGATTCGGTAGACGTCCACAGCGTCGTGAGCAATGGAAAGCTGGACGGAAGGGCCGTCGCGGGATCGAAGGTCGTAGGCGCCTTCGCGAAGAAGAGGGGAACTACCGTGAAGGCGGCTCTCAAGGAGCTGGAGCGGAGGGCGGAGTTCCTCAAGGTCACCTGCGAGAGGTGCAAGAGCACGGACGAGGTCATAAAGCAGATACACGACTACGGGCTTTGACATGAATGCAATCCAAGCACTTAGGAGAAACGCGGAGAGACTTATCGCTTCATGCGCGCTGTCGTCGCTTCTTTACCTCGTTAACGGAGCGGGAGGCACAATCGCTTTCGTAGGGTTTCTGTCGATCTCTCTCCCTTGCGTTTACGTGATCGGATTCATGCTCGACCTGAACGGGCGGGACTACGCCGGAAAGGCTCTCAGGGACAGGTTCGTCGAGTACATGGGAAGACTGTCGTACTACAGGACCAGAGGAGGCTCGCGGTTCAGGGCGATGATCGACGCCTCGGAGGGAATCGACTCTGAAACGCTCAGCGGGAAGGTCAGGGAATCCTTCAGGAGGCACCTCATGGGAGAGGAGTTCAGGATCCGCTTCTCTCCGAAAGAAGGAGTCGACGGCGAGTACGCGCAGGTCGCAAGCTCCCGTCCGGGAGACGTGATCAGGAACCACGCATTCTACCTGAAGAGGAAGAGGGCGGAGATAGAGGAGTCCGCGCAGAGGTATGCGACGCTCAACATGTTCCTCTCGACGATACTCCCGTCATTCCTCGTCTTCGCTTTCATAGGAGAAAGCATACTCTCCCAAGGCGGATTCGGGATACTTCTCTTCTCGATCGTGCTTCTCGTGCTGATACCGACGGCATACGCGGTCGGGAACGTCGTAATGTGGAGGCGGCTGCATGTTTAATCCAGCAAATCCGTATGGGAGGCAAGGCATGACGGACGCGGACGTCGCGGTCATCGCCAATGACCTTCTCGGCAGGTACTCGCGCTCGCACCTGCTGCTCAGGTCTTTCAAGGAGGCGTGCGCGGGCAGGAAGGGCATGTCACGCATATCGCGGGAGCTCATGCTTGAGAGGTCAGCGAGGAAGGCATCGCTCCTGATCCTTCGGGAACAGGCACATGAGGGAGCTGGTCAGGCTCGTCTCCTTCGGCGTCTGGAAGGGGGCGGACGTCGAGAAGGCGCTCGCTGTCTTCGCGAGGAACCTCGAGAGGGGCATCTTCTTCGAGAACAGGACAAGGGCGAAGACTGGAGGCTCGCAGGCGCTGACGCTGATCGGAATGGGGGTCTTCTTCCCGCTCTTCAGCGGGATAAGCGCAGTCATAGTATCCAGCTCGCTCGGGATGCTGAATCCCGGCGCATCGCAGACCTACTCAAGTTTCATCGCAGTCTCGGCGGCATACGTCCCGATAATACTCTGCCTCTCCTCCGCGTTCGCGCACCCGGAGAGGGGCTGGGCCAGGAACATCACGGGCATAATCCCGTACTTCATCCTCGCGCTTGCAATCATATTCTCGACACAGACTTTCATAAGTGGCATTCTATGAGGCGAAAACATGAGAACAATAGAAATAATCATGAACAGGTTGATTCCGGCGGACGTGTACGCGTTCCTAGCGATTGCAAGGAGCAGGAAGGCGCAGAGCTCGCTGGAGTACATAATGATGGTGGCGGCGGCGAGCGTTGTGATAGTGCTGGCTCTTGCCATGGTCGTGAAACTGAAGGGGGCGGTTGTCAGCAACGTCTCGGTGAACGGGAACAGCATGAGCGTCTCGCAGGCGATAGCGAGCGAGATGGGAAGCCTCACAAGCAACGGCGTCTAGATGAGGGGCCAGCTCTCGCTTGAGCTGCTAGTCTACCTCTCGCTTGCCGGGCTCTCCTTCATGTTTGCCATAACGGCGGCGGGCAGGGCGTCCGCCTCGGAGGCGAGGAGCGTGCAGGAGTTCGACATCTCGCAGTTCGTGAACCAGGTGAGCTCGGAGATCGCTGCGGGAAGCGCATCTTCCTTCGGCGCCTACGTCCCGAAAGGGCTCTGCAACGCCACGCTTGGGGGAGGGACGCTCCTGACGGGGACGGGCGCCTTCTACCTGCCTGACAGGATCGGCGCCCCTGCAGGGCGTCCTATGCCCAGACGGGGCATACGCCAGGCTTGAGATCTCGTATGGCAGCGAGGGGGCGACCCTGAGCCGCGTCGGATGAAGAAAAACATTATAATGAGTCGGCGCCAATCCACGACTGGTATTGGCATGAGCATGATAAACGAGATGGCACCGGATTTCGAGACAGATGCGTACGTCGACGGTGATCTCGGGAAGGTGAAGCTCAGCGGCTACTCGGGGAAATGGGTCGTGCTCTTCTTCTACCCCGGAGACTACACCTTCGTCTGCCCGACGGAGATAGAGGGTTTCGCGGACGATTACGGAAAGTTCAAGGAGAAGAACTGCGAGGTCCTATCAGTGAGCACCGACAGCGCGCACGTCCACAAGGCGTGGTCCTCCTCTGATGCGAGGATAGGGAAGGTGAAATATCCGATGCTCGCGGACAGGAACGGGGAGATATCGAGATGCTATTCTGTCTACAACGAGTCCAAGGGCAGCGCGCTCAGGGGGCTTTTCATAATAGACCCCGAGGGCAAGGTCAGGTACGAGACCATCACCGACGACAGCGTGGGAAGGAGCACGGACGAGACGTTCAGGGTGCTCTGCGCTCTGCAGAGCGGAGGGCTGTGCCCGGTGAACTGGCACGCGGGACAGCCGACCATAACCAAGTCCTGATCACTGCAGCAGCTTGTTGAGCGCGGGGTACGAGTCCAGCGCGTGCTCCTGCTCCAGCTGCTGGTAGACCGAGTACATGATTCCCACGGTAAGGAGTATACCCATTCCGGTTCCCACCGCCCCGCTGAGCGTGGCGACCGCCGCTAGAAGCGCCACGAAGATGCTTCCGAGTATGGTTATGGTGGGTATGTACTTGTTGAGTATGCTCTCCACGATCCTCAGGGTCCCTCCTGAAGCCGGGTATCTGCCAGCCGACGTCCCCAAGCTGCTCGGCGACGTTCTTCGGGCTCTGGCCGGTCATCTCTATCCAGAACCTTCCGAACATGACGGCAAGCACCACGAGCACGAGGGTGTAGATCACTATGTGCAGGTACTCGGGCACCAGCACGGTCCCTCCCCATGGCAGGAACAGCGTGCTCGTGCCCGATGCGAGGTATGTGAAATATGCGCGTATCCCCCTATGCCGCCGAAGTTGGTGGCGTATGGCAGTGGGAAGTTCGGGGATATCAGGTAGACCAGCCCCCCGACGAGGTTAAGCGTCGATGTTCCCGCGCCCGTGGGCACCGCCTGGTAGAGCGCTATGAACTTCACCACGTTCCCGAGGGATCCGCCGACGTTGGCCACGAACGCAGCCATACGGTCAGGCTCATCTCGAACGAAGTCGCGAGTATGACAGGCAGTACGCTTACGTACAGGAAAGGTATCGGCAGCCTTCCGCCGACGCCGCTGAAGCTGGCTGAAGACGAGGGGAAGCTCGACCTTCATGTCGTAGACGTAGATGCTGACGAGGAAGACGAGTATCGCGAAGAACAGCGGGCCGAACGCGAGTATCGCGTTGGGTATCGCGGTCGCGCCTCCAGTGGCGAGCGCCTGCGCCGCCTCCGCGAACAGTATGGTTATGGTTCCAGCGATTATGGAGTACGCGACCCCGCCCGCTATGAACAGGTTGATGCCGGAGGTGACTCCGTACTTTGTCATCATCTCGTCAAGGAAGATACCGGATGCGCGCGCGGTAGGTTTCGACGGTCTTGGCGGCGATGTGGAGGCGGTCGGGCAATGTCCTGTGTGGTCAGTCCACGGCCGGTCAATTCGAAGACCTGGAACTCGCGGTCGGCAAGCGCCTCGGCGGGATTGGCCGGGCACAAATCCGGGTGATGGGTCAGGCGGGTGAGGATGCGGTTGGCGATTTTCTCATTGAGGTAGAGGCTGCCGGAGAGGACGCGGCGGATGGCGAGGAGGATGTTACGGGTGGCTTCCTGTTTGGTAATATAGCCCAGGGCGCCGGCATGGAGGACGCGCTCGGCGTAGAGGGATTCATCGTGCATGGAGATGACCAGGTACCGCGCATTTTGGGCCAACGGGTGCGGATATCCTTGATGAATTCCAGCCCGTCGGAGTCCTTGAGGGACAGGTCAGCAATGACGAGGTCCGGGGGCTGGGCGAGGATGGCTTGCAGGGCTTGGGGGCGATCTTCGGCTTCGCCGCTGACCAGCAGGTCAGCTTCGCGATTGATGACTTCGGCCAGGCGTTCGCGCACCAGAGGATGGTCATCCACCAGCAAGATCCGCGCGCGCTTTTGGGTCCTGCGGACAGTGGCTGATATGCGGCTCATAAGCGCGATTCTCTACTCCTGTGCGCGGGGGACGCAACAGGAAACTACGGTGCCGCCGCGGGCCCGGGGCCCAGGTGGAGGGTGCCGCCGATGGTTCGGGCGCGGAAGCAATCGATGATGTGGAGGGCCTGATGCCGCCGGTGGCAGGGCCGGCTGCCTCCTTGCGCCTCTCAGCGGAGAGGCCCACCCCATCATCTTCGACGGTCAGTTCGAGCGCGCCGGGGCGGGCGCAAAGACGGAATGGCGACGCTGCGGGCGCGGCTGTGCTTGATGGCGTTGTTCAAGGCCTCCTGGGCGATGCGGCTCGCGACCCAGTTTTATTCGCGGAAAAGACATTTCCGACCCGCGGATGGCGGAAATCGAAAACGCGTTTTACCGAAGACTGCCGGAATTGAGGGAGTTGCTCGACAATCTTTCGAAACGTCGCTCGCCCTGAAACACGCCGGGCTGTGCGTGCATGTCTTTCAGCGGTCCCAGTGCCACGGATAGCTTGGGATACCAGAAACGCCAGGAATTATTCGGCTGGAATGCGGCGCGGTATATTCACGAACTCGTTCCGAAAATGCACCGTGTGGGAGTGGCGTGGGGAACCTCCATCGCCCGGCTGATCGAACGGACCTCGCCGGCTCCATCCGAAATTTGACCGAAACACGCTGTTTTTCCCGGTGAGCGGCGAGCCTGTTGCGAACGCGGAGTGGAGAATTTCGCGCGACTTCGCTCTCGCGTCGCAGCTCCAGTCATTCGTGGATCATGCCCCCCGGGGTCCCGGGTTGAATATGGTCATCCCATGCGTGCCCGATCATTTCGATGGGGGCAGTCACCGAAAACATTAAGCACTTATTGCTCGGCCAAGTTGAAGGATACCGGGGCGAATCTTCTTGGAGACGGCGGCCATAGCCCCTTGATCGA
>CAVWDL010000005.1:0-138666 GCA_963753785.1 uncultured Microcaldota archaeon | reverse complement strand
ATGGAAATTCGTGCGTCAATTCGTAGGCAAGCAACAAGCCGTAAGAGCGTACAAGAAAACGCCAACGACAGATTAGCCGACCAATTAGACGAAGCCGCCACCATGCTACGCCAGCAACAAGCTGAAATCAATCAACAACAAGAAGAAAAGAAGGCGTTGTATAACCTAGTAGCAGAACAGGACAAAAAGATTATTGATTTGGCATTTAAGTTGGCATACGCTGAACGAAGCAATGAGATTGTATTGGAAGCAAAGTTTAAGGAACTAACAGATGAGGAAATAATGGGTATAGCGTGGCGACAATCTTTCAAACAAGTTTTCTTTTGGAATAAATATGCTGGTTTATGAAATTTGCTAGAGCAATACTAAGAAAGGCACAAGAGAAATGATTGATAGATTGGATTTGATATGAACAATGAACCAGTGGCGTATGTAGACCCGATATGGATGGATAGGCCCGATTTAGTAATGAGCCATCAATTAGAAATTGGCAAACTATTTGCAAGAACTCACTTTAAAAATTATGTTCCACTCTATACCCATCCAGTAAAAGAATTGCCAAATAATCATCAATACATTGCCCAACTTGAAATGACATGCTCGCAATCAACAAGCTGAAATAGAAGCGTTGAAACAAATTATTGACGCAAACAATTTAAGCCAAAACATTGGGCAGTTTGTAAAACCAACCAATGAACCAGTAGCGTGGATGCTTGTAGATGCAAGTTGGAATGATTGTTTATAGGTACTCTAGTTATCCATCAGAAGGTGCTATTCCACTCTATACCCATCCAGTAAAAGAACTAACAAATGAGGAAATAGATGCTGTTGGTGACAAAGTTTCAAACCTTATTGACACCTATGCTGGTAGACGAGAATTTGCTAGAGCAATACTAAGAAAGGCAAGTGAGAAATGAATAATGAACCAGTAGCGTGGATGTATGAAAAACCAAATGGAGCACCAAAACTATCTTTTGTTAAAGAAAAAATGCTTTGGGAAGATATGACTGAAACCCCACTCTATACCCATCAATACGAAAGACCGCACAACACAGTATTAGTGCCATGCGATAAGTTAGCAGAAATGCAAGCTGAAATAGAAGCGTTGAAAGCTGATAACCAAAAAGCGTATGCGTACATTGCTAAATTAGCTAATGATATGGGAAAGACACAACAATGAAGAATGAACCAATAGCGTGGATGGCGGTAAATGAATTAAATGGTAGTTACAGCACATTTACAAATGACCAAAAGCAAAAATTGTTGCCTCATGTATTTCAATGTTATGGCAAATGGATTCCACTCTATACCCATCCAGTAAAAGAACTAACGCTAAGTCCTGAGAAAATAATCGAACTTCAAGCTGAGTACGGCATTGATTCAGATTTAACTTGTCATTCAGTTAAAGATTTTGTTTTAGCAATACTAAGAAAGGCACAAGAATGAAGTGGATTGAAACGCATTTTAGGCAATACGCACTTGTTGATTGTGATGGTTTGATTTTGGCTAGACTTCAAGAATCCTATGACCAAACTGTTACTGCGTATATGGATGATGAAAAGTTAGAGTTTATTGACCGAGAATCAGCCAAAAAAGCAATACTAAGAAAGGCAAGTGAGAAATGAAAAATGAACCAGTGGCGTGGATGATTGATACATTAGACGGAAAACATTTAATGTTGTATGGCAGTAATCCACCTCCAGTATTTAATAGTGAGGTTAATGCTATTCCACTCTATACCCATCCAGTAAAAGAACCGACAGACCTTGAATTGTTAAAAATGATAGGCGAAAAATTTACTAGGTTTGGTTTTGAAGGTGATTATGTTGTTGAAGATGGTGAATTAATTGATTTTGCTAGAGCAATACTAAGAAAGGCACAAGAGAAATGAACTGGATACTTGTAATTTATATTTATGCTGGTGTACTGGCTAGTGGCGACAGTGTAGCTATTACAAACATACCTAACTTTTCAACAAAACAAGATTGCATACAAGCTGGTAAAGATGCTGAAGGGCTGGTAACTGGAAGCGCAAAAGTCTATAGATTTGTTTGTTTAAGAAAGGCACAAGAGAAATGAACGGAATAACATTTAACAAACAACCTGAAGCTGTTGGATATTGGCGGTTAGCTTATGGCGGTAGTAGCTATACCCAGTTTGCTATGTATGGCAGACCAACAGATGAGCAAATTAAAAACACCCAAGAATTACTTGGTTGGGAATGGATTGATGAAAAGGCACAAGAGAAATGAAAAATACAATAGAACAAATAATAAATGGAAGTTTTATAAGGCAACAAAACAAACATGAATTAGGTGAAGATTGGGCAGAAAACCAAGTTAATGACATGAATAATCTTGAGTTTTTAGAAAGGTTAAGTGATGCCATTGAAGAAAGGCTTGAATATCACACAGAAGAATTAATGGCAATACTAAGAAAGGCACAAGAGAAATGAGTTTAGAAACCGCTTATTACTGCTTGGCTATTCTTGCGTTAGTTTGCCTAGTTTTAGATTATTTAATTAGTGTTAGTTAAGAAAGGCACAAAAGAAATGTTAAGCACAAAAGAATTTATATTATCTTGGTTAATGGTATATGTGGCTGGCGGCATTGCTTTGTATTTAATCATTGGTTTGAAACATTGTTAAGAAAGGCACAAGAGAAATGAAATCAGATAAGAAAAACATAAGCCAAGATTCATTGGAAAATTTGATAATCGCTTTGATGAAGTGCACAGATGAGGACGGATTGCTTTTAAACATCAACCCAGCAAATGCGTTTCAAGATTGGTTAATTGAAATGTATCCCGAGTTTATTCGCCAGCAATGGTTTAATATGCACAGCTATGTAAAGGCACAAGAGAAATGAAAGCAAGAATATATAGAGATATCGACGCTTTAAAAATCTGGGGAATGATTATGGTATGCGTTTTCTTCGTGACCCCAACGACAAAACAAAATATAAAGTTTATTTTACAGATGCAAGGATATAGGATAAATTAGAATCTTTAATGTACTCCAGCAACAAGCTGAAATGGACATTGTTATTGAATTATTATTGGCGAACAAATATCTGATAACTTAATGACGCATTAGAAGCCATCGCATACGCCGGTGGTTTAAAAAGTCTATTAAAGGCCTCAACAGGCATGAAGAAGAATGACATTGTAGGTATATGCCGTACCGATTACAGTTTTATTTTACCAATAGCTTACTGTAATTACTGCGTCTTTGGATTTCTATTGAAGCGTGTAGCAATGAGATTAGAAAGGCACAGGAATAGAAATGACCACCTTCACCACACAAGACCGGCAAGATGCGCAACGTGACGGCGTTAGCTTGAACAACATAGCTCACCCATGTGCTTCTGAATTAAACCCAGACTCATTGGAAACGATTGAGATTGAGTTGCCAGATCGCAGGCTAACAATCGACCAACTTGACAACATCTTCGGTATCTGTGCACTTAACACAACGTACACATTTACGCAGACCAGTTGCATGAGTTCGCCCGCGCCATCGAACGCGCCCACGGAATAGGAGAATAGAAAATGACACCAATTGAACTAGCAGAAAAAGCATTTAAAGTATTTAATCTACAAGACACCAAAGAAGCACCAGTAATTGATTTACCAATTTATTATGGAAAAGTATTGTTGGCGTCTATTAGACTAAAACATATCAACGGATCATGGAAGGGCGAATTAGCTGATTGGGAGATGAAAGATATTGTTGATTGCTTTGAGCACCCAGATAAATACGGCATTAAAGAACGCGCCCACGGAATAGGAGAATAGAGTATGAGTTTAGATATAAGTTATGAGCTTCCAAAGTTAGAATTTATCACTTTAAATTTTAGTGTTGAATTGGCAACATATTACAAAGATAAAGTTTGGAACTCAAATACGTTGTGTAGAGATTTGCAAAAAGTAATTGAAGAGCATGCCAAACAGCATGAATTTATTACTAAAAACGTAAGATTAAATTTAAAGGTAGAAGACTGATGAGCTTCACCATCTACCAAGCAGACGGCCTCAAAGTTATACAGTGGTTTCAAACTTCTGACGAGCTTATTGCCAGCATGCTGGCCAACCCCAACGACGCATACCACAGGAACGCATAATGGTAATCATCGGATATGTAGCAATCATTGGCCTTGTGCTGATACTTTTATGGAACCCAAAATGACAAAACTTAAAGTTAAAGTACCAGCACTTAAAGAACGCGGTACAAACAAAATTAAACCAGCGCCATCGAAGGCATATAGTCACGAAGAGCTGGAGAAGAAACTCGGTCGCAAACCCAAAGAAGACAAGCGAGGCTTCTTGTTATCTAACGGCGAGTTTGTTGGTCGTAAAAAAGCGGCTGAAGTAGCAGAGTCCGCTGGAGAAGTACCAAAGAAAGTAGGCAAAAAGTTACACTCACACGATCTGCGTAAAGCCGAGCGTATTAAAAAAGCGAAAGAACCAAAATGACAACCCATGACGGAGGAAAAGGTGATGCCCCAAGACCAATCAGTAACAAAGAACAGTTCGAAAAAAACTGGGACGAGATCTTCAATAAAAAAGAAGAAACCACCCACATCGAAATCGAAGCAGACAACGACCACGCAACCATCCTTGCCTCCATACCCTTTGGGCGATAATGATATTCAGTTTATGATGACACACGCCATGGACCACGATGATGGTTCGGCAACTTACAACTTAGATTTAAATCAGCACACAACTGGTAAGTTGGTAGAGATCGGTGTCATTGCATTACTGAAAGAACACATCGCACAGGAAAAGGCTAAACGTTCTCGTTTTCACTTCATCACAAAGTTCTTCAAATGAAAAAGACAAAGTACAACTACTTCAGTATTCCTATCCCGATGTTTCCCGCGAACATCAAGCTGTGCTTTAACGAGGATGACTTTCGACAGATTTTGAAGGACCACAACATTGCTCAAAAAATCACCGCACTTGATTCAGGTATCGCAGAGACGCACTACATCACAGACAATAAAAAGTCTTTGATTATTGTGATCTTTAATTTGGATGAATGCGAGGATGAGAACAACGAGTTCTACCTGCAGTCGACTGTGTGCCATGAATCTGTGCACCTGTGCGAGCGTGTTTTTGAGGCCATGGGCGAAGAAGAGATTGGTGAAGAAGTTCGCGCCTACATTACAGAATACATTTTTACTCAAATCCTAAAAGGAATACAGCAGTATGAAGCTAGCGGAAAGCGCAATCGAAAGGTACCTGACGAGCTCAATCAAAAAGTGCTCGGGGCTCTCTTACAAATGGCTCAGCACAATAACGGGAGTCCCCGACAGGATAGTAATCCTAAACCAAAAGATATTTTTAGTGGAACTCAAAACGTCGACGGGCAAACTATCCCCACGGCAACTCGTCGTATTCGACGAGCTCGGTGAGGCAGGCTTTCCAGTACACATCATAAGATCAAAAGAAGACGTGGAGGATTTTATTCGTGAAGCGCTTAAACCCTGATACGGGCGTGCCTTTTAAAAAGGGTGATTGGCGAGATGATGGATTTCGATTTTGGGCATACAGTAAAAATATACGTTGGAAAACAAAATACTTTATAGAAGTTTGGCGTCATCCTGATAAGTTTGAATTAGAAAACAAACGTATCAGAGATTGGCAAGCCGATAATCGCGATAGCATGAACGCATCAGCAGCAAAGGTTCGTGCTAAACGCAAACAACGTAAGCCAAAATGGATCAAAGATGTTTTTAAAGAAGAAATGAAAGTATGGTACCGCAGGGCTAAGCTACTAAAAGACTTCACTGGTCAAGAGTGGGAAGTAGATCACATTGTGCCAATGAATGGTGAAAAGGTATCGGGTTTACACGTGCCTTGGAACCTGCAGTTGTTAACCAAAAAACAAAACCGAGATAAGAGCAACAAACATGAATGATAAAAATGCTGAAAAGAAACCAACTACACCAGTACCAAAAAGACTTGATTACGAAAGCGAAGACCGTAACCAACCTAGCCCTCTTCCTACCCCCGGGCTTGGGGAAGACGACGACATCTATGACGATACTGGCGGAGCAGTTTGAAGGCACAACACTTATCGTTGCACCTAAGCGTGTCGCAGAATCAGTATGGATGGAGGAAGCATCAAAATGGGAACACCTAAAAGATTTAAAAATCGCAAAGGTAATGGGAACGCCATCCCAAAGATTACAAGCGCTGAAGAGTTCTTCGAATATGTACGTAGTCAATCTCGAGAATTTGACATGGCTCTTGGAACAGAACTTGAGAACTTTCGACAATCTTATAATCGACGAGAGCAGTCGGTTCAAGGACCCGAGCACAAAGCGGTTCAAGGCACTCAAAAAACATCTCAAAAACTTCAAGCGTCGTATTATCCTTACTGGTACGCCAACCCCTCAGGGGATGGCAGACCTGTGGTCACAGGTTGGCATCTTGGATTTAGGCCAACGCTTAGAGACGACACTGACAAAGTTTAGAGAAAAGTATTTGCAGCCTGATCAAATGAATCGGCACACTAACGTAGTCTATTCTTGGAAGTTAAGATATGGAGCGGATCAAACTATTAAAGATAAGATTTCAGATATTTGTTTTAGTCTTAAGGCTGAAGATTATCTTGAGTTACCACCGCTTACTTCGATTTACCAGCAAATTGAAATAAGTGACAAAGACAGGCAAAAATATGAACAACTTAAAAAAGACATGGTCACTAACCTCGGTAAGGAACTCATCACGGCTCCAACAGCAGCCGCGTTGGCGGGCAAACTACTCCAATTCACCTCGGGCGCAGTTTATGCAGAAGATGGAGAAGCGCAGGAAGTACACCGCGCTAAACTGGAATGTCTTGAGTCGATCATGGAAGAGTCTTCCTCACCAACGCTGGTCTTCTACCATTTCAAGCACAGCCTCCAACGACTACGTCTTCAATTCCAGAGGCGGTGGTGCTGGACGATGACAACATTGCAGCGTGGCGCGCTGGGGATGGGCCCGGATGGGCACACGGCGTCGCTCTTCCCGCGTACAGAGGCTTTGCACGAGATGAGCCGGCTGGTGACGGCCAATCACGTGCCGCAAAAGGACGCATGGCGCATCACGCTGACCTGGCCCGTGATCAACCGCGCCAACTCTGTCTTCTTCCTGATTAGCGGCGCCGATAAGGCAATGATTCTAAAAGAGGTACTGACCGGCCCGAAGGATGTGGAGCGCTTGCCGAGCCAGTTGATCAGGCCTGCGAGCGGTATACTTACGTTGTTCCTGGACAAGCATGCAGCCTCACTTTTGCCGGCAACGGACGACGACGGCTGCGGTTGGATAGAGAGGGAAGGATGATTCTCGCGGGTGATGTGGGCGGCACCAAGGTCAGCTTGGTGTCGTCATGCCTTGAAGGATAACGTCAGGTATTCCGATTGGTGTCTGTCTTGTGCTCATAGCCCCGCGCCGCCCACCATGAACTCGTCGAGCAGCACCGTGGCGTATGATCCCTTCGGCAGCGAGAACTTAAGCCTTACCTCGTCCTCCGAGACCTCGTGCTTCAGGTCCTTGACCGGGGCGATCAGCGCCCTGTATGATCCCTTCATGTTCAGCTCCCCGAGCCCCTTGGAGACGAACATCTCCTTGCTGATCTGCATCCTCTCCATTATCTCCTTGGCGTAATGGCTTATCTCCTCGTCCTTCGTCTGGTATCCGACCAGCGGGATTACTGGGAATTCCCCTCCCACCCCGACGTTGTCAAGGTCCGGGAAGCCGTAGAGGTCCTTCTTCGCGTGTATCCCCGTGGCGAAATCGCCTGCGGATATCCTTCGCTCCAGCTCCTCGTTGAACATGATCGACTGGACGGCGTGAACGAACATGAGTGCTGTGCCCCTGGGGAGCAGCCTTATCGCGTTGGCGTAGTTCTTGGGATACCTCGCGAGGTAGGCGATCACCGTCCTCTCCCCCCTCAGGAACCTGGGGAAGTAGTTGAGCGCGTCCTGGAAGTCGAGAGTCTCCTTGAGCTTGGTCCTGGCCTCGGTGACCTTCTCGTTCCTCTCGTTCTCGACTGACGTGAGGAACTCCATCACCGCCCCCTCGAAGTCTCCCCTCAGTATCTTCATGCCCACCTCCTGGTTGTTGTGCCTCTCGCCGAAGCGCTGCGGGCCAAAGTAGTTCGGCATCCTGCCCATGAGCTCCTGCGCTATCGCCCCCGTCCCGTCCGGTTCCTGCACTCCCCCGATCCTGATTTCGAAGGAGTTCCCTATGTCGCTGCCGAGCTCCACTCCTTCGCTCCTCCAGGAGCCGTTTATGCTTATGTCCTTTAGCCTGAGCTGGGACATGTCGAAGGGCTCCGGATGGTAGACGCTCGCCATCTGAACCGTCAGCGCCTTCTTGTCCTTCGTTCCCGCGTAGCCTATGGACTTCCTGCCCCTGCCCATCAGACTTCGCTATGGTGAGAAGGGCGTTCATCGTGTTCCAGTCCCTCTTCTCAAGTACGAACGAGATCTGCTTGCCCTCCTGGACCTCCGTCTCGCCAAGAGCCGCAGCGTCGTACCTGACCCCGGGCTCCAGGACGATCCCCCTGCCCGTTATTTCCTTGACTATGAAATCGTCAGGCGTCTGCTTTATGGCTCCCCCTATTCCTCTCCTTCTCGTCAAAGTAAGCATAGAACGCACTCTCAAATACCTATTTATAGGGTGGCATTTCATTATTAAGGGGTTTACTTTGAAGGATTACGCTATAGGCGAAAGAATCCTCTACCGTCTCATAAAGAACCACATCGCGGGCGCGACTATGAGCTCGGCGATAGAGAAGGCGAAGGAGCTAAACGGGAAGAAGCTCCCCGTCTCGATAGAGTTCCTTAGCGACAGCGCCAACGACAGGATCAAGGCGAGGTACGCCACCACCACATACCTCGAGCTCATAAGGCGAATAGCCAGGATGGGCCTCAAGGCGAGCATACAGGTCCCCCTCAGCCAGATAGGCTGCGGCATCTCGGAGGACATAGCGTCGAGGAACATAGAGGAGATCATGGCCCTGGCGAACAGATACGGCGTCTTCGTCTGGTTCGAGGTACAGGGGACAGAGGAGGTTCCCTCCATCCTCAGGGAGGCGAAGGGCGTGGGCTACGCCGTCAACCTTGACGAGTCTGAGGAGTACGTGAGGAGGAACGGAAAGCTGATAAGGGCGCTCAAGGTCCTCTGCAGCGACGATGCCGACGCGAAGAAGGACGCGAAGAAGGTCTCAAGGATACTCAGGGCCGCGACCAAGGCGGTCAAGAACACGATGCTGCAGTCGGTCCCCGAGGTCGCGATGAAGGAGTTCTTAAAAGTTAACGCTTCAAAGAAGTCATTGATATTCGAGTTCCAGCTGGGGTACAGCGGGAAGAAAATAAGTGGTATGATGAAGAGAGGTATCAAGGCGAGCGTCTACGTCCCGTTCGGTAAGGACTGGAAGCACTACGCGATGAGCAGGACTCCGGGCACCTACACCAGGTTCCTCGCCACGAAGCTCCTCAAGGAGGGTTAGATTCCGTGAACGCAAAAAAAGACCACTCGGATCCGGCGAACATACTGGTTACTGGAGCGACGGGGAGGCTCGGAAGGAGGCTCGTTACCGCGCTCCTCGAGGAGGGAAACACAGTAAAGGCGCTGGTCATGGACAAGGAGGAGATAAGGACCATCACCCCCGGAGTGATACCGATCATAGGCAAGCTCAGCGACACGAAGGCGCTGGAAGAGGCCTGTGCGGACGCTGACGTCGTATTCCACCTCGCGGCCGCCCTCGGCGAGAGCAAGGCGGAGACGGGCGAGCTCGTCCGGGTCAACGTGGAGGGCACCGAGAACCTGCTGAGGCCCTGCATCAAGAGCGGCGTGCAACATCTCATATTCACGAGCGCGGTCGACGTGTACGGGAAGAGGAGGGCAGGCGCGCTGACCGAGGAGTCCGACACGAGGCCTTCCGGCAAGTACGGGTACAGCAAGATGCTTGCGGAGAAGGCGGTCGACGACAGCGGCGTGCCCCACACGATACTCAGGGTAGGCAACATCTACGGCCACGGATACGAGAACTCATTCTTCAAGCTCTTCAGGGCGGTGAAGGAGGAGAAGGTGGCGATCATAGGCACCGGCAACAACCACCTCTCGCTCATAAACGTCGACGACGTCGTAAGGGCCCTCATGCTCGTGAAGGACAGGAGGTACGACACCATAGGCAAGGTCTACAACCTTAGCGACGATGCGCACTTCACGCAGTCCGACCTTATGAACGTGGCCGCGGAGGCGCTCGGGGTCGAGAAGCCGAGCAGGCACGTCAGCGAGTTCCTTGTCAGCATGATAGCGAGGCAGAGGGACCTCGACAGCAACGAGCTAAGGCTGCTGACCTCGGACCTCAAGGTGGACAGCTCTAAGATAAAGAAAGAGCTCGGTTTCGTCAAGAAGGTGGAGATACACGAAGGGATAAGAAAGATGGTGGATGATTTCATTGACGCTTCAAAGAGCAAGTAGATGGTAGGTTTATATGTCCATAAAAATCGGAAAAACTGAGAAGTACATAAACGACACGATCGCGAGCAAGGGCGCGATGCTCTTCATGCTCATAGACCCGGTGGACTACAAGACACCCGAGGACGCCATAAGGACCGGAGTCAGCAGCATCGAGGGCGGGGCAGACATGCTCCTCATAGGGGGAAGCATAGGCGCGCAGGGCGAGCTGCTCGAGAGGGTGACGAAGGAGATAAAGGAGAAGACCAGGGGCAGCGTGCCCGTCGCGCTCTTCCCGGGAAACATAGCGAGCCTCACGAAGTACGCCGACGCCGTTTACTTCATGTCTCTTCTCAACGCGAGGAACCCTTACTGGATAACGCAGGCGCAGATGCTCGCCGCTCCGCTCGTGAGGCAGATGAAGATAGAGCCTCTTCCGGTCGGATACATAGTCATAGAGCCTGGCGGAACGGTAGGCTGGGTAGGCGACGTTAACATGGTGCCAAGAGCCAAACCAAGGATCGCGGCCGCGCTCGCGTGCGCCGGAGAGATGATGGGCAACAGGATGATACTCACCGATGCGGGATCCAACCCGCAGCTGCAGAACTTCGGTCCGATACCTCCCGAGATCATAAAGATGGTCAGGGCGGCCACCACGGTGCCCTACATAGTAGGTGGAGGGATAAGAACTGAAGAGAACCTGGCCATCGCCTACAGGGCGGGGGCGGACGTCTGCCAGATAGGCACAGCGCTCGAGGAGTCGACGGCTGTGAAGGAGCTGGTGCAGAAGTTCGCGAAGGTAACCAAGGAGGAAGGCGCGAAGAAGATAAAATGAAGCAGGACACTTTGATTCTTGTTCTAGGGAAAGGCAACAATTCAGACGGCTCCATCAGCGAGGAGACGAAGAGCAGCGTTGAGAAAGCAGTTGGACTGTTCAAGGAGGGCAAAGCGGGAACAATGCTGATGTCCGGAGGGTGGAGTTTCATGCTTGAGAAGAAGCCCGCGGATACGGAAGCAAACGGGATGAAGAAGTATGCTGTCTCGCTTGGAGTGCCTTCCGATTCCATACTGAAAGAGGAGAGGTCGCTGGATACGACAGGCAACGCCTTATATTCCATTGATATCATTGCCGGGCTGCCGGAGATAAAGCGCATCATACTCGTGACTGTTGACTATCACATGCCAAGGGCGAGATATATGTTCGAAAAGGCATTCGGAGGATCTTACGAGATGGAGTTTGTGGAGTCCCGTTCGGGACTCTCCAGCGAAAAACTCGAGAAAAAGCGCGAGAGTGAGGCGAGGATGATTGAACTGATGAACCTGATTTACGGCTCCGTAGCGCATGAAGACTTCAAGAAAATTGTGCTAAGGACGCATCCTCTCTACGGCAAGGATCCTTCGACCATACCTGAGCTTGTATGGAAATCCTTCGATAGCGCAGGGATAACGCGGGAATATCTAATCTCGAAGTACATGGCGCCAAAGGAGAAGGTAACAAAGTAGGAAGGTGCCAAGAAGGTCAAGTAGCACCAACTCATCCGAACGAAAACGCGAAGAACCGTTAAATACGGGCAGTGGAAACTATCTCTATGGCTGAGACAACAAAAAAGGCTAAGGAACAGTGCAATGAGAACAAGATCAGCCTTTACGATGCAGGCACATTCTTCCCTTACTTCATGGCGCTGAATGACGGCTTCGCGATCGGAGCCACGCTTCCTCCCGAATATCGCAAATGGATAGGGACGATGACCTCCAACGAACTTTACAGACACAAGACGGAGGAGGAGATAGCGACTGTGCTTGATGAAGTCATCAATAGCAGGTTGCAGATACATGTGCTCTGGGGAGATTCGGGTCCCAACTTTTTCATAGAGCCTGGAGTCAATGGTTGCGGTGTGTACATAGACGGCTTCAACCACTCAATGGATCGCTATGACTGCCACAATATTGACAACAAGGATCAGGCGATAGCCCTCTACGTTTCCTTGAACGTCCACATGAAGAACACCATTACCTATCTCGGCATGCTAGAATCCGATGCTGAAAGATCTCCGGATGCGAATAAAGAGAAGAAGCTAGAATTCACCACTTGCATAAACTTCCTCGGAAAGGGCGCCGCACCCGAGATCATAAGGGATGGCAAGCGCGTCGAGTTCCCGAGGCGGCGCAGCTAAACTGCATCCGTGCAACGCTTAAAAAGCTCCGACTACATACTAATCCTGATCGAATGCGCGGGATAGCTGCAATAGAAGTAAGCGCCATAGTGAACGAGCTGAAGGACAAGTTCGCAGGATCCTACTTCAAGAGCTTCTTCGAGCTTAAGGAAGGGGTGTTCCTCCTTGTCCTTAACAGGGAGAGGAAGCCGTTCAACATATACATAAACCTCACGAAGGCCGTGAACGAGACCGCGTTCAAGGAGAAGGCGGATGCGCCGAAGCAGTTCACCCTCGGAATAAGGAAGAGGCTGGAGGGAATGCGCGTTACCTGCATGTCGCAGCACGAGTCCGACAGGATAATAGTGGTCGACTTCGAGGGCAGGGACTCGGAGATGAGGCTCATCATAGAGATGTTCGACAAGGGGAACCTGCTGCTCGTGAACAAGCAGGGCCTGGTGGAGATCGCGTATGCGAGCAGGAGCTTCAGGGACAGGAGCGTGAGGAGGGGCGCCCTGTATGCGTTCCCGAGCAGCGAGGCGCTCTCTCTTGAGGAGGCCAGCGCCGAGAGGATAGAGGGGCTTGTCGACAGGGCGAAGGAGAGCGAGCAGAAGCTGATCTCCGCACTCTCGAGGCACCTAAACGTTGGCCCGATGTACCTTGAGGACGCGATAGTCAAGTCCGGGCTGAGCGCGAGCATTGCCGCGAAGGAGCAGAAGATAGACGTGAAGGCGCTATCTAAGGAGATAGTCAGGATCCTTGATGCGGCGAGGAAGCCGGAGCCGAGGGCATACAGGAAGGGAGAGGAGGATGTGGACTTCGCGATAACGGGGATAGGGAAGTATGACTCCAACCCCGAACTCAAGAAGCTTGCCTTCGGGACGGTAAGCGAGCTCATGGACCACCTCTACCTTAGCGACAGGTCCACCGGTATAAACGTGGAGAAATCGAGGGAGGTCGAGCAGCTCACCCAGACCATAGCGACCCAGAAGGCGCAGATAGAGAGGATGAGGTCCGAATCCGAGGAGTGGAAGCAGGTGGCGGGCAAGATCTTCGCCAGGATGGGCGAGATAAACGAGCTCCTCGACGAGGTGAGGAGGAGGAAGGTCAAGACAGCGGAGGAGATGGGCGGGAGGTTCGGGAACATAAGCATAAAAGGGATAAACCCGAAGAAGAAGACTGTGACAATAGAGCTGGAATGATCGCATGATGATAAAGACGATGCTGCTCGGGACCGCGGGATCAGCCCCGACCAAGACGAGGAAGATGCCGAGCATGGTCGTCATCTACGAGGGCGACATACTGATGTTCGACTGCGGAGAGGGGACGCAGTTCAAGATGATCGAGTACGGGCTCAACGCAGTCAGGATCAAGGCGATATTCCTTACGCACGCCCACGGGGACCACACGATAGGCATAGCGGGGCTGGTCAGGACCATGGCGCTCAACTCGAGGAAGGAGCCCCTGCTGATATTCGTGCCCAAGGGCTACGAGAAGATAGTCGAGAGCCTGATAGTATTCGACAAGGCGATAATATCCTACCCTATAATAGTCAAGGGAATAAGTTCGGGCGAGGTCTACAGCACCAAGAACTACGAGATCAGCGCTTTCAGGCTGAACCACACGATACCCACCTACGGCTACGTCTTCAAGGAGAAGGACACGATCAAGTTCAAGGAGGCGCTGGCCCACAGGCTGGGACTCAGGGATCAGATGTTCTCCGAGATAAAGAAGAAGGGATACTTGAGGATAGGGAAGAAGAGGGTCACGCTCGCGCAGGTCAGCTGGAAGCAGGAAGGCAAGAAGATAGTCTACGCCACCGACACAAGACCGACGAACACCACGATAGAGGCGGCGAAGGACGCTGACATACTCGTCCACGAGGCGTCCTACAACGACTCCGAGATAGAGATAGCCAAGAAAAGGAAGCACTCGTGTGCGGGAGAGGCGGCCCTCATCGCCAAGAAGGCGCACGTCAAGAGGCTTATCCTCACGCACATAAGCGCAAGGCACAGGACCGACGAGGAGCTCCTTAGGAACGCCAAGGCCGTATTCAAGGAAACTGTGGTTGCGAAGGACGGCTATACTCTGGTTATTTAATCTAATTCGGGGAAAATAAAAGAATCAAGAAAGGAGGTATCGTCTAGTGGTAGGACGGCAGATTGACATTCTGCAAGCACGAGTCCGATTCTCGTTACCTCCATGTTTGCTCCTCCTCGACAAGGGAATGTCCGAATATTCCCTCAGGTCTATTCTCTGTATCCTGAAGTCAGCGGAATAAGCCCCTTTTCCCCGTCTTCGCTTTCATGATGACCCTTTCGGTTGACCTGTCCGCCTGGTCTCTTTTCAGTTTTGTGACTTCCTTCTTCATGTTGCTCATCTCTGCCCTATAGTTCTTGAACAACACGCCCAATATCACCGCAAGAACCACCGTCGAGATGATGGTGGCGATGTGCAAGTAATCGTTCGTCGGGTTCTGGCCCAATAAAAGTCCTATGGCGAACGCGAAGAACGTCAGGAAAACGCTGAATATTATCTGGAAATCGGCTCCCTTTATCTGCAAGTCGATCGTCTTGAAGAGGATCGCGTCTTCAGTCAACTCCTCGTCCGCCCTCCTCTCTTCCTCATAAAACGCGTCATTGCTCCTATTATTCTTCGACGATTCTGCCAAAATGCCACCTATTGCTTCTTCAAAACCTCTACTAATTGATGCTCCTGGGCGCATCGCTCCTCGGCTGGGCCGCTTCAGGGCTGCTGGGCGCAGCGGATCCTGATCCTACCTTCCCTCCTCCCTCCATCTGGGACTTTCTCAGCTCCTCCCTGAGATTGAACAGAACCCTCTGCAACTCCCTGGCCGTATTCTGCGGCAATGCGGGGAAGAAGTTGGTGTTTCGGAACTTCGCGTCTCCCTCCGCGTTCTCCTTTGTCATTCCCGTGCCTCCGAGCGGCACTATTATCAAAGAGGATAGACCCAGGAGCCTATCTAGCAATGTCCTTGAGAGCACAACGTCGCTTACGTTGTCCAGGGGTATCGAGTCTATGCTATAGCCCAAAAGCCCCCTCTTCCCAACGACCCTCGTGTTCGTGATCCAGTACCAGGACTTGCCGTATTCGATGAATGGCCTTATTGAGATCAGTAAAAATATCGCTACGGGTATGATGGCCACTCCGATCAGCAGGTCCTTGTTTATCTCCGTCACGAGCAGGAGGCTTAAGACTCCCGCAAGCACCCCGCTGAACATTATGAGGCTTACCGCGATTATGAGGATGACGATCGCCAAGATTCCTATGTAGCCCCCGAATGCCCTGGATATCATGAAACCGAGGAACTGGGGCTTTAGCTCCCTTATTATCTTCTCCCCGTTCTGCAGCTCAAAAGGCAGCCTTTCCAGGGGCGCCGCGCCCGCCACACTCGGATTCGGGTCTGGATTCGGAGCCGGATTCGGGTTTTCATTCCTTGGGGATTGCATCTTCTCACTATCTCTGAAACTGTACTGCTTTTAATCGTATAGGAATAGGCAACGAGCAAGGGGCTGCGGCAGGCCCAATGGCGCTACCGCAACCCACATAATACGCGTATTATGTCTTCATTATCTTCTTTCCCGCAGGCCTGTTCTTTACCCTGCGAGGATGCAGCTTCTTGTTGCCCTTTCCGTACTTCGCAGCGCGCTTCTTTGCTGCCTCCATTCTTCCTCCTCTGCTTTTTTTTGCCATTTTATTCATCTTTTATCAAGTATCTCATATGGAAATGCCTATCAGTTTCAGTATGATTATGACCGCCACCATCGGAAGCCCGAATATCGCGACCACTATCCATGTTATCCAGTCGTACGTTATCCCCAGGCTGAAGATCACGTTCACCAGGTATATCGCTATCAGGCCCAGTATGCTGTTCAGTATGAGCCCGACGATCAGATTTCCCAGCTTGAGGACTATGTAGAGCACTACCAGTATCGCAGCGATTACCAGCACTTCCGATAAGACAGAGCCCATCGTTATGTCCATCAACAACATGTTATCACACTACCTCTTGAACCCGAGCAGGTTCATGATTATTATTATGGCCACTCCGAGAAGCCCGAATATCGCCACGAAGATGAACACCAGCCAGTCATAGGTTATGCCCAGCCCGAAGAGCCCGTTCACCAGGAATATCACTATGAATCCCACTACCGTGTTGACCAGTATCGCATACAGCAGGCCTCCCGTAAGCGGAAGCACGAAAAGGAATATTGCGACCAATCCTATCAGAGCCAACAGCAATCCTACCCCGTGTCCTGCTTTTATTTGTGCCATATTATCAACATCTTATTAAACGTAAATATTAAACTTAAACCTGAACTTCGATTCCGTAACCGAAACAATCCGGATGCTTCAGTGCAGCGCAATTCCCCTCGCCCAAAAAGCCAGTCCCGAATCCGATATGCTCCATACCTTTCCCCTTTTACCTACACATAATGCTTCAATTGAGTATATAACGCTTTGCTATTTGAAATAATACTTTAATGTATCTAAAATATGATTATGCTAAAAATTACTTTAGAACATAAAGTATGAATCAGGGAGACATTTCGTTATATAAATCCGCGTATCGATTACCTTTAGCATGTTTAGACTGAGAGGCCTTCTCGAAATACTGCAAGCCTCCGACGGCAGCGAAGCCAAGTCGTTCAACGATTTCACTAGGATAATGGTGGACAAAAAGCGCCTGAGCTCAGCCACGATTTCCAAGAGGCTCGATCTGCTCGTCTCGATCCGCGCCATCGAACAGGTAATCGCGAAATCCAAGACAGGCAGGAGGATCATAGCGTACAGGACCACCGAAAAGGGCAAAAAGATAATACGGCTGTCCTCCGAGATCGAGAAAGTGCTTGATAGTTGAGAGGAGATTCGTAGAAATTCCTTTCGTTTAATTGAAGTATGCTTCACTTATTATTGAAACATTCTCTTATTAGAAATAAGCTTTAGAAAATAAAGCATTATATATCTATCCCTTCCATACATACCTATGCTTATTACTAGGGGGATGGTTGAGATCCTGCGCATGGCCGACGGCGCCGGACCCAAGCATTTCGTCGATTTCACCAAGATATCGATAAAGAAAAGGAGATTGAGCTCATCGACTGTCTCAAAGAGGATCGATGAACTTCTCGTATCTGATGCGATAGAGGAGGTAATCGCCAAATCCGACACCGGTAGGAGGATAATCGCATACAGGACCACTGGGAAGGGCAGAATCATACTCAAGCACGCGAAGGAGCTTGAGGACGCGCTCGACATCTCAAAAAGCAAATAGCCGCCCCGATGCCCAAGTTGAGCAATGTGTTCGACGCGTTACTGGAACTTTCCGCGATTCATTGCTAAAATGCGCGTGCATTTAGGCACGTTGTTCGTCATCTCGGATCAGGTTTTCCTCTTGGCATTCGCCTGTCTTGCATTCAGCTTCCTGTTTTCCGCCTTCTTCCTGATTTCATATCTCTCGACCGCCCTCTTGTTCACCGTGCCGACGTAGTAGAAGAACAGGAAAACGACGATTACCGCGGTAGTTCCTGCTATTCCGAACACCTGCGTGAGTACGGCTGCGGATCCGAGCACCACGAATATCCAATACGTGGTGTCGTACCCGTATTTCGCCGTCATCCAGAAATGCCACAGCTTATCTCTCAAGTCTCCCATGCTATCCCTTACTTATCAAGTGTCCGAAGAACGCAGGACTTTGTTGAGGATTCTTTCCACCATCTCGGCCCCCTCGCGCGAAGGGAACGTATTCACTACTATGCTGACGTTCGTTATGTTCGGCTTTTCCTGCGCCTCGAGAAAATATCCATCCGCGCCTTTCCATGTCCCTTTTACGAATGCATTTAGCGTCATCCCCAATGCCCTGTTCGGAGCGGCGACGCACATCGTGCTGCCTCCTACCTGGTCGGTGACTTTCAGTTCGTTCTTCACGCAGATCTCGACAGCCTCCTCATCGAGTCGGACGTCTCCCGCAGGCTTCATGTAATTCGCGTAGATTATCCTCTTCAGCTGCTTCAGCTCTCCCGGATTCGTCGAGATCACAGTCCCCAGAGGGACTCCCGCCCCCTTCTCTCCGGGCCCGAACTTCTTTGCATATGCTTTCGCTTCTTCGGGAACTCCCTTCCCTGCCTTTTTCACAAACTCATCGTATCCTTTCCCGAAACCCATGTCGAAGTTGCCGTCCGAGGGCAGCACTACTGTGTCCGCGTTCATGTCTTCCAGCCTTCCGAGGAGCACGCCGAAGACCAGCTTCCCCCTCGCCACCGGCAACAGGCACCTGACTCCGTCATCGGAAACCATGGTCATTTCGGGTAGCGCCCTGCTCTTATTCGTCATCGCGTCACAACATACTCCTCCTTCCGGCATATATAACTCTTGCCTTTACTCCTGCCGTCACGCCCCGCAGGATGCCTTAATGCTTTATAACCAGACGTGCAATCCCTAATCATGCTGCTATTCGGGCCTTACCTCGTTGAGACCGCGGTCTGGGTCGTCTCGACTTCCGTGCTGGCCATCTGGGTCACGAGAGTATACATAAACTCATTCATCGCCCTCGCCCTCGGGAAGCGAAAGGGAAGGGAGAAGGCGCCGGGCACAGGCTTTAGGGCCAACTCCCCCTTCGTCACAGTGATGCTGCCCGTCTACAACGAGGCCAAGGTGATAGACAGGCTCCTGGAAGCGGTTACTGCGGTCGACTATCCCGCGTATGAGATAGTGGTCGCTGACGACTCGACCGACAAAGGGATGATGCAGCGCCTCGAGGCGTGGAAGAAGAAAGGGATAAAGGTCGTCCACAGGGAATCCAGGAGCGGCTTCAAGGCGGGCGCGATAAACAACGCGATGAAGCACGTCGACGGCAGGTGCGAGTACCTGCTCTTCTTCGACGCTGACTGCGTTCCTGACAGCGAAGTCGTCTGGCATTTCATCGGCGGCTTCTCCTCCCCCGGAGTTGCCGCGGTGCAGGGATACACGAACAACACGCTTAACGCATCGCAGAACTTCCTCACGAAGAGCGCGTCCACCTACAACACCTCCTACTGCCTGGCGGACGTGCCCGTGAGGAAGAGGATGGACGGCTTCATACCCCTCTTCGGGAGCACCTTCATGCTCTCAAGGAGCGCGCTCGAAGCGGTCGGGGGCTTCAACGAGGCGTCCATAACTGAGGACTGGGACCTTGCCGCCAAGCTTGCGGAAAAGGGATACTCCGTGGAGTTTGACGAGAGCATAAGCGTCCCCGCGGAGTGCCCGCGGACCTTCAGGAGCCTCCTTAGGCAGCAGATGAGGTGGGCGGAGGGCGTTACGAGGGACACGAAGAACAACCTGCGCGGGATGCTCGGGAGCAGGAGGGTGAACCTGATGAAGAAGTTCGACTTCCTCTTCTACGGATTCGGGGCATTCAACGGAATCATAGGCACGCTAGCGTACGTTCTCACTATCATAACATTCCTGATAAGCGAGCGCATCATAGTGATACTGGGGGTCGACAGGAGCCTGATACTGGGCCTTGGCGTATTCGGCCAGCTGCTGCTCTTCGTAGCGCCTGTCTACATACCCCTTGCGATCTTCCTGTATGGGGGCGTGGGCCTTTACAGGGACGGCAGGATATCGAAGCTCCCTTGGTGCGTGTATCTGTTCGTAATGGGCCTTGCGATGGCGCCGTTCGTCGCGTACGCGGGGTTCAAAGGCTTGTTCTCCACGCGGGGCTCCTGGGTGAGGACGCCCAAGGCGGGGGAGACTGTCTGATTCCTTCTCCTACTCCAAACCATTGAGTATCTCATCGGTGCTCCTGACCCTTCCCATGCGCCTGAAGGCGCTCTCCACGCTCACGCGGTGCTCCTCTTCGGAACGGGCGGACATCGCGTCCTCCGCGAAGACCTGCTGGAAGCCCATCTCATACGCGAACCTCGCCGTGCTCTCAACCCCGAAGTTGGTGGCGATTCCGCACAGCACTATCGTGGTCATTCCCCTCCTCCTCAGCTGCAGCTCGAGGTCCGTCCCGTAGAACGCGCCCCACTGCTTCTTAGTTACGATTATGTCTCCCTGTGCCGGTCCGAGCTCGGGAACGAACTCCGCCCAGTCCTGCGGCATGCTCTGTGGTCTCTGGAACTGGGTGTCTGAGGGCACGTTGAGCCGCTCCTTCTCGGATGAAACGACGTGCACGAGGAAGACGGGCATCCCCCTTTTCCTGAACGCGTCCGCCAGCATCGCGGAATTGCGAACGACCTCGCTAGCGGGATGCGGCATCGACTGCATCGCGGCTATGCCCTTCTGCAGGTCTATTATTACAAGTGCGGTGTGCTCTTTGTCGATAGTAAGTGCTTCCATGTGCTCACAAGAGTAATGGGCGTTGAAACTCTATAACCTTTCCCCTGCCGAGAGATGCATTTTCAGAAACAGCACTATATTCTCTTCAGAGCATGGACCTGCTCGTCGATGTACTTGAATCCGCCCTCCCACAGCTTTCTCGAGGACAGGTCGATCCCATGCTCTTCAAAGAGCTTCTGAGGTTTCTTCGATCCGCCCGCGGCAAGTATTTCCTGATAATCCTTCGCGAACGAGCTGCCTTCTGCCTTGTACCTCTCGAAGAGCGACAGGGATAGCAGATTTCCGAACGAGTACGAAGAGCAGTAGAACGGCCAGTTATAGAAGTGAGGTATCATCGTCCATTCCCTCTCGAACTCCTTCGAAACTTCGACCGAGTCCCTGAATTGCTCTGTCAGAGTGCCAAGATAGATCCCGTTGATGTCCGAATTCACCGCGCCCTCTGCTATCTTGTCGTGTGCGGCTATCTCGAATTTCGTAAAGTATGCCTGGCGCATTATGGTAATGTAAAAATCGTCGGTCTTCTTGAACCGCAGGCTCCTGGCGGCGTCCCCTTCCAGCTTCCCGACCAGCCCGTCGAAGAGCATCAGTTCAGAGAAGGTCGAAGCGGTCTCTGCGATTGGCATGGACGCATCTATGTTCAGCACCGAATGCCCCCTTGCAGCGATGTAATGCATCGCATGCCCTGATTCGTGAGCCAAGGTGAAGACGTTCTGTAGCGTGCCGTTGAACGTGAGCTGTATGTAGGGCAATACCGACGGAACAACGCCGTAGTTGAAGGCGCCGTCCTTCTTTCCCTTTCTGACCCCATAGTCTATGCGGTTCCCTGTAAACATGTCTTTCACATGTTCCGCGAGCTCAGGGCTGAACTCCTTCCAGGAATCAAGCACCATCCTCTGCGCGTCCTGATACGAATAGGAAAGCTCTGGACCCTTCTCCACAGGCAGGTAAAGGTCGTACCTCCTTAGCTTGGATAATCCGACCTCCTTAGCTTTCAGCTCGAAGAAATCCCTGAACGTCTGTGTGTTGTCCTTGCAGACGTCGAGCAGCACCTCCACCGTCCTGTCCTCAATATCATTCTGAACATTCCTTGCCGATATCGGCGTGTCGTACTTCCTCATCTTGACGTTCTCGTCCCTCCAGTTCAGAACCCGGCTCTGGTATATCCCTCCCAGCACGCCCAAGTTCTCCCCGTACTTTTGGTAGAGAGTCTTGTATGCTTTCTCCCTTAGCGCATAATCCTTCTGCCTCACGAGCTCAGCGAGCTGTTCCCTCGTGAGCGTCTGGTCCTCCCCGTTTATGTTCATCTTGTACTCGAAACCGTTGGTTATCTCGGAATAAAGCTTCACCAACGAGGATATCCCTGTCGGCGAAAGAGTCGCTATCACTTTCTCCTCCGGCTCGGACAGGATGTACCTGGCGGTTTCCCTGCTTCGTTCAAGATAGTAAGACAGCTCCCCAGCGCTCTTGGCCAGCCTGTCGGCGTCCTTCTCGTCCAGCCCCTTCTTCCACCAGACTTCGAAGAACGCGGTTCTTGCCTTGGCGTCCGAAGTGAGCCTGTCCATCCTAGTGTACAGCGAATTGTTCTCCTCTGATTGCGTATCTTCCGAATGCCTGAGATGCGAGTATACATAAACCTTGTTGGATACAGAATTCAATTCCTCCACGTCCTTAAGGATGGAATTGAATTTCTGTTCGCCGATGTCGTTATTCAGAAATTTCCGTGACTCCTCCACCTTCCTCGTAAGGCTTTCTAACCTCGCCGACTTCGCGTCAAGATCCGCCTTGTCCGAAACCAGTTCCGAGAGGTTCCACTCCCCCTTCGCAGAAACCAGTGTTTTTTCAGGCATTTTAACAAGATTATTTCTCATCCAGCCTTTAAATATGATGGTGAGAAATCAGCGCCTTGGGCGAGAACGTCAGCTCGGACACCGAAACAATAAATATAGTTGAGAGCCTAAGAAATTAGCTATGGTAATTAAGGCTCGCAGGGAACTCCACGCACGAAAGGGATCCGACGGCACCGGCGGCGCGAAACGCCTCCTGATGTTCGATGTCGGGGGAGTGCTGCTGAAGTACAGCGAAAGCGCGCATTTCTCGAGCATCGCGCACAACATCGGCGCGGATCCCAAACTGCTGATTCCTGTTGCGACAGGACTTACGCAAAGAATGGAGACTGGATCGCTCACCCTCAAGGAAGGCGAAGCTGCGCTTGCAAAAAGATTCGGGGCCAGGGCGGCGGAAGTAAGGTGGATGGATGAGTTTTTGAATAACTCGAAGCCCGACGAACGGGTCGTCGGGCTCGTGGGGGAGCTGTATGCGGACCACAGGATGGCGATCACGACGAACACCGTCATCGCGGAGTATGTGAGGATGTTCGGCAGCGGAGGAATCCTCAGGGAGCTAAGGTACCACTACATGTTCGCCTCATGTTACATGGGCGTCAGGAAGCCTGAAGCGGCCTTCTTCCTTCGAGTGCTTGGGAAGACGGGGACTGATGCGGACAGCGCGCTGTTCATAGACGACAGGGAGGCCAACACCAGTGCGGCGGAAAGGCTCGGGATACGTTCAATCAGGTTCGGGGGCTACGGCAGTCTTGCGAAGGAAATATCTGAGTATATATGATTATAGGTATTATCAGTCTGATGATTATAGAGTGAAACGCATGAGGATAGCGCTCATCAACACAATCAAGCCGCATGCGGGGAGCGGGGACGGGATAACCGAGTACACCTACCAGATCTACGACAAGCTCAAGGGCGGCAACGAGGTAGACCTTGTCTACGGGCTCGACTCGTCGAACAGGAACGACGTGAAGGGCAACCTGATTATCCATTCCGTCTTCAAGTCGAAGATTAGGAAGCTCGCGAAGCAGGACTACGACATAATCCACATAACGAACCAGGAGCTGGGCTTCGCGGCGAAGATACTCAGGCAGGCCGGCTCCAAGGCGAAGATCGTCACCTCCATCCACGACCTCATGCGCCTCGACGAGCACGAGAAGAGGGACTTCCACAAGGGGCTCATGCAGAGCACCTTCAACTACCTGGTCTCTTCGAGCATCAAGGAGGCGGTGGAGTACTCGGACATGATAATATTCACTGCGAGCACGGTCCAGAAGGACTCGCAGAAGAGGTTCAAGCCGAAGGACTGGCAAACGACGCTCCTCTGCCCGAAGGAGTCTTTCAGGAAGGCGAGCATACCTGTGAAGAAGGGCGGCGGCGAGTTCAGGTCGGGATGGGTCGGCGCGCTCTCCTTCCGCAAGAACGTGATCTTCGTGCTCAAGACCGCGCTGCTCATGAAGGAAGACAGCAGGTTCAAGTTCGTCATATGGGGCAGCGGGGCTGAGAAGCAGAACCTGCTCGACTTCAAGAAGGAGCACGCGCTCGACAACGTCTCATTCATGGGATTCGCGCCCGAGAAGGAGCTGATGGAGATATACGACGGGTTCGACCTTTTCTTCTATCCTTCTCTGGAGGAGGGCTCGAGCCTCCCCATACTCGACGCCCAGGCGAGGGGTCTGCCCGTGATAGTCTTCAAGGGCAACCACATCGATGTCGAGGTCACGAAGTACTGCATGCCTGCTAAGGATCCGGAGGAGGCGGCCGAACTTATCAGGAAGATCGCCGACGAGGGCTATCCCGCGGGGCTCAGGGAGGAGCTGACAAGGTACGCGAGGAGCTTCTCATGGGACAGGGTAGCGGATGAGACATTCGAGATATACCTGAAGCTCACAGGACAGATGAAATAGCGGAACTGAGGCGATTTGATGGAAAGGAAAGTGCTCAATGTCGGATGCGGAAAGAGGCTGGAGATAGGCACCGACTGGATAGACAGCGCGCCGCAGGACCCGAGAGTGATCAAGGTAGACGTGAACAGGGAGAGGTTCCCGTACGGGGACGGCACGTTCGACGAGGTCTATTCCAGGCACGTCCTCGAGTTCCTTTCGAACCCGGAGAACTTCTTTTCGGAGAGCAGGAGGGTCCTAAAGAAGGGCGGAACGATGACGCTCTTCGTGCCGAACGCCACCGGCGCGGACACGATAATCGGTCACAACGCCGGCTACTGGCTGAAGGATACGCGCACGCCCAGGCACATCCCGAGCTATCTCTTATTCACAAAGCCGATCCTGAGGAACTGGCTGGTGCGCTACGGCTTCACAGACATAAAGATGGACTACATCACCACGAAGGCGACGGAACCAAGCCTGATCTTCAAGCTGCACAGGATAGGGATCAGGGCAGTCTCGGGCGCCTTCCCGAAGCTGAACTCGCAGATAAGATGCGTCGCGAGGAAGGGCCATTCGTGATCCGCGGAGGGCTCCGCAGCCCAGATAAAATATATAAGTTAGCGGTTCATAGTAATAGCCATTTGCAATGCGAATTCGTTCGCGCTGTGTTTTGTCATAGTATAGGTTGATGTTTTTGGATAGTGAGGCCGTCATAGTCAAGGAGCACCACAAGGAAGCGCCGAAAAGCGCGAAGCCCTTCAAGATCGGCATGGGCATGGTCCTTTTCCTGCTCGCGGTTCTAGTCATAATTGCGCTAACCGTCTACTTCAGGGTGCCCCTGCTCGGCTACTTCGGCTTCTACGAGCCGGACGGCTATTTCCACTTCTCGATAATAAGGGCGGCGGTGAACAACCACTTCTCGATACCGCAGTGGGACCGCCTGTCGGGGTCCGAGGTCCCCGGAGTCCCCCACCACGAGCCCTTCGGACTGTACTGGGTGACCATCATCCCCTACTTCTTCCTCCAGTACCTCGGCATAAGCTACTACACGATCATGCGCCTGATGCCCGTGGTCTTCGGAATTCTTGACGTCATCGGCGCCTACCTCCTCTCGAGGTACATAAGCAAGGACAAGCTCTTCGGCCTGCTGGTAATGCTCTTCATAGGGCTCAACATGGGCAACGCGGCCAGGACCAGCGCGCTGATATACAGGGGCGACAGCTTCGTCAGCTTCTTCCTGATAGTCGCGCTCATCGCGACCGTTGAGATGTTCAGGGCGAAGGACAGGAACATGAAGCTCGCGTTCATGGGAGTGAGCGCGATACTCCTCAGTTTCTGCAACCTCATCTGGAACGGCGCTGCGTTCGCCACCGCGATCTACATCTTCGCTTTCATACTCATGCTCTCGCTCGGATTCACCTTCGAGAAGAAGGACATGATAGAGGACACCAAGTACATGCTCGGCGTCCTGCTCATCTGGTTCCTCCTCGTCGCACTCTACAAGATACCTGATTGGATAGCCAGCGTCGAGGCATTCACCGGGCTCAACTTCTTCCTGCTCTTCGCGTTCATGGTGGCCGCATGGCTGCTCGTCGAGGACATGGCAAACAGGAGGCACCTGAAGCACGACATCGCGAACACCAGCCGCGGGAGGTTCGCCCTCTGCCTGATCACGATGGCGGTGGCGTTCGTGGCGATCTACCTGATAATACCCGGATTTGTCTCGGACATATTCACCACCAGCGGCTTCGACATCACCAACGGCTTCTCCTCAACAATACAGGAGCTCCAGTCCCCGACATACACCTTCCTGTGGGCGAGCTTCGGGTTCCAGAACTACACGAACCCTATGAGCATAGTCATGCTGATCGCGACCGGCTTCAGCAGCGGGTTCCTCGTTCCCTTCTGGCTCCTGCTCATGCTCTGCTTCGTGCCCTACTTCTTCATGCACATCGAGAAGGACGGCGAAGGGCTTGCATCGGGAGAGGCCAGCGTAAGGTTCGGCTTCGACGGCGCCCTCCTCATACTCATATCCTTCTTCGCGCTCACGGCATACCTGCAGATGAACGCGATAAGGTTCAACTCGCTGCTCTCCATACCGATGTCGATACTCAGCGCGTACACGATATACTGGCTGATGCGCTTCGTCAAGAAGTACAGGCTCGCCTACTACGCCTCCTACCTTCTCCTAGGCCTCCTCGTAGTCTACATGATCCAGACGGACATAGGGTACATCGCGAACCTCGCGCCCGCGGACCAGATAAACACCCAGTTCATAGCGGCGCTCAACTGGCTAAGGGGCAACTCCACGAGCAACAGCGTGGTGCTGACGCTCTGGCCTGACGGCTCGGTGGTCGAGGCGGTAGCGAACCTGACCAGCATAACCGACAGCGTGGGCTCGCAGTACGCCTACGTCGCGAACCCGTTCGCCGCGTGGCTATACAACTCCAGCCCGGACCCCGCATTCCTGCTGAGCAACCTGAGCAAGAAGCCGGACTACCTCCTGGTAAGGAACGCATGGATGTACGAGACGGGAGGCATATTCACCGAGTCCGGAATAAACGTAAGCGAGGGCGCGTACGGATACAACCCGTTCAGCAGCCTCAACGAGAAGGTCAACAAGACCGAGCAGGTCTACCAGTTCTTCGGCAGCGGCATAGAGGAGGACACTGTAATTACCAACGGGACCAACGAGACGATAGCGAGCTACCTCAGACTCCAGAACGGGGTGCAGCCTTTCAAGTACGTTGACTTCTACAACCAGAACAACGGCCAGTTCTCGATAATACAGCAGACCGCCTTCAACATCACCAACAACCAGACCTTCCTTATAGTGTACTCTTCGACGCCGGCGCCCAGCCTGTACGTCAACATAACGAGCGCGTTCATGCTAAACACCAAGCTCGCCGACAGCAACATGATAAAGTTCCTCTACCACTGCAACAACGACGTCTGCCTCTGGAACAACAACGTCGCGAAGATGCAGCTGGTCGCGATAAACTCGGACACCAAGATATTCCACATAGTGTACAACGAGAGCAACGCGACCGTGAGGAATGCCGTCTACCCTAGGAACCTGCCGTAGCGCCAAGAGGCATCCTACAGTGCGGACCGCGCGTCCGCACGCCCTGTTCCTCCCAATCCCGATATGAATTCACAGAGCTCCGGCTGGGGATTGAAAATAAAAAGAAAGAAAAATAAAAAACAAAAAGGCAGACTTTCTATTTCTCTGCCATCGCGGATCCGAGGAAGCAGAGCACGAATCCGAGGATGACCGTCCATACCCAGTTCATGCTGCCCCACGAGAGTGCGACAAGGGTCAGACCTGCGATCCCGTCGGTTCCGAGCCCGAGCAGTCCCATCCTAGGGCCGCTCATCCCGCTGACGTATCCGAAGCTCGCGAAGAACAGGGCCACTGACGCTATTACCGCGATTCCTATGAAGACAGGCAGCCAGAAGGCCCCTTCCCCCGAGAAAGCCGCTCCTGAGAGGGATATTCCTCCTCCGAATACCGTAGCCAGGAAGACTAGGCTCCCTATCAGCTGCAGCACGAAGGCTCCCCAATTCTGTTTTGCTTTTGCCATCTCATCACTTGATAGAAAGAGAGTGGCAAACCTTTTAAGGCTATTCCCGGGAGGCGTTGGCCCATTTGACGAACGACGAAGTCGCGCTCCCCGCCCCCTCGGGCCGCAGGGGAAACCCGAGGGTAACCCCGTGCTGTGGCACCTTTTTTAAGGTTTGGCGTGCTTATGCTTTAGTTGATTTGATGAGGATAGCCTTCGTCTCGGACAACGCCTTCCCCTGGTTCAACGGGGGGCTCGAGAAGAGGCGCTTCATAATAATGCGCAAGATGGCGGAGGAGGGGCACGAGGTCCACTGCTTCACCACCCACCAGGAGAGCATGCCCGGGGCGGAGTTCAAGTACAACGGAATAAGGTACCACTGCCTCGGGGAGGCGAGCGGCTGGCAGGGGATGTACACGAGCAGCGGCAAGAGGAGGAGCGCGAAGATGCCGATCATGTTCAGCTACAGGCTCTTCATAAAGATACTCGCCTACAGGTTCGACGTCCTCGACACCGACTCCTTCCCGTTCCTCCACATAATGCCGCTCCTCGTCTACTCGCGGATAAGGCGCACGAGGTTCGTCGTGACATGGCACGAGGTGTGGGACCGGCAGTTCTGGAAGCGCTACCTAGGAGTCTTCGGCAGCCTCGGCTACTTCGCGGAATGGGTTTGCGCGCACTCCTCTGACATGCTAATAGCGAACGCGAGCACGACGAAGAGGCTCCTCATGGAGGAGCTGGGCGTCGAAGGCAAGAAGATAGTCGAGTTCACAGTTGCGATAGACAAGAAGGAGATAGACGAATTCACCTCAAAGCACGACTGCAGGAAGAAGGACGAGTTCATAGTCGTCAACAGGCTTGTCAAGCACAAGAGGGTGCAGCTTGCGATAGACGCCGTATCTAAGACGGACGCGAAGCTCATAGTCGTCGGCATAGGCCCCGAGCTCGACTACCTCGAGAGGCTTGCGAAGGAGAAGGCGCCGGGCAGGGTCACGTTCGAGCATGCGGTGAGCACTGAGAAGCTCTTCGAGCAGATGTGCGAGTCTAAGGCGCTGATCATGCCCTCGGAGAGGGAGGGGCTCTCGCTCGTCACCCTGGAGGCGCTGGCGGTCGGCACGCCCGTAGTGATAGCGGACACGAGCATGCTTCCCAAGGAGGTGAGGAGGATGTGCCTTGAGGCGAAGGAGAGCGAGATGGGAGAGCTGCTCAACAGGATGCTGAAGGACTACGCGGGATACAAGGAGCGCTCAAGGAAGATGGTAGGCGAGGTTATCGACGAATTCTCTGGCGAGAACGCGGACAGCATCTACAAAAGGATAGGAAGGGGACTAAGGGAGCCCTCTTGATACTTATAAATAACTTACATTTGTTAGATATAGCGTTTTCATGCGGACGAAAGGATCAATCCTCGCATTAATCTCCCTGGTCGCTGTGATATCCTTAGTGTTTCTATTCAGCGCAGCCCATGCGGCAAGCAGCACAGGGACTACAGGCGGAGGAGGCGTAGCGACAACCGAGGCATGCAACAACGTCTGCGGCACCGCCTGCGTGGCTAGCGCCACGGCCGGATCGTGCACGAGCACCCAGGCGATAACGCAGCCGTCGATCTGCAACCTCTGCGAAAGCTCCACAGCAACCATCGCGGCCAAGACCGCGCCCCCTACCTCCCAGACCCAGACCGCGATTCCGACGGTCTCGCCCGCGGCGAACGTCGCGCTCTACAACACGCAGAACGCGCCGTGGTTCCTGACCTGTCCATTGCCCCCGAGCCAGGCGGCCTCCCCTGCTGACAGCAGGTTGTTCTACTCGTATCCCTACGAGAGCAACCCCCAGTATCCCAACATAGCGGGCGACGCTTGCGGAGCCGTCACTAGCGCGACACAGCTCCAGGCGACAGTCCAGCTTCCGGTCAACATATTCTGGGACAGCGGCAACTTCGCGAACGCGATGCTGGGGACCATCAGCTCAACAGGCGGGGGCGGATACCTTCGGGTCAACGCGGTCACTTTCTCGCCTATGCTGACAGGAGGGATCACGGGCGGAAGCTCTATCGGTACGATATCGAGCAGCTCATCGCCGGCGTCCTATGTCTACGACAACATGCCCGCGTCGGCGGTCAACGTCATATGGACGTGGAGCGCGTCGTTCGCGGACTACAGCGGGGCGCTGCCCGACACGCAGACTGTGACGGCGAGTCCCAACATCAACCAAAATGAGGGGAATTTCTTATGCAACTACGACTACGGCTACTCGGAGACGACGCAGCTGAGCTCAATCTCTGGCGGGAACCTCCCGTTCAACGAGGTCAACGTGATGGGCACGGGAGGCGCGCAGACGGTAAACTACCTAACTTTCGACACCCCTGTTGTGCCTTTCCTCACGTTCAACTTCTTCCTGACGGATCCCAACGGCGGAGCGCCGCTGTACTCCTCGTACGACCTATTCAGCCCATGGAACTACAACACGCCCCAGGTCTCGATAGACCAGCTGCCCCTGGACACGCCTAGCGGGCTGCTCTTCGGGTACGAAGGGGACAAGCCGGCCGCCAGCGGCGGAGGCACCGGTGTCCCTGGCATACCTAGCAGCACGAAAGCCCAGACCAATTACGGAATGCTCGAGTCGGTGCCCGCGCAGGTGTTCAGCAACAGCATCCTCATCGGCAACTACATGAACGAGGTGAACTCGATGGTGGTCTGGCTGGCAAACCCGGCCGCCCAGAAAGGCAGCGGGACCGCAGGAGGGGCAGGAGGGAACGGACCCACGGGAGGATCCAATAGCCAGGCACAGACCAACTGGGACGCCCAGAACGAAATGCTCTCCAACTTCGGGCTGCAGGACCCGAACGTCCCCGGGCCAATCTCCATCGCGGCGGCCCCGAACAACCATATTTACGTCCTCAACTACTCAGGAGGGAAATATCTGCTCAATGTGCTGGAGCTGATCCCGAGGGGATACCACAACCTCACGGGCGATGAACCGGACTCCGGAATGAAGGTCCAGGCGTCGACCTCGGGCGCGTGGGCAAACACGTGGAACGGCTATTGGTCCAACGTGATAGACATGCAGAACAACACAGTGTATGTCTCCGCCTCGATAGACCTCACTCCGTACCTCAAGCAGTTCATAACGTACAGCACAGACCAATACAACTGCACGGGCGACACTGGATGCAAGGGCGACACATTCCAGAGCTCGAACCTCGGTGGCAAAAGCACCTACGCCTCGGGATTCATCCCGCTGAACATAAGCGTGGACCTGAACGGCGACGTCTACATCGCGGGCAACGTGGATTACGAGAAGGGAGGAAGTGCGATGAATCTGGTTACTTACGGACCAGGGATACTTGAGATACCTGGATTAGGCAGCGGAGCATCGCTGCCCCCGGTCGGGTCGATAATGACCACCACGGGCAACTGGATAGTGTCGCAGTCAGACGTGCTTTCGGAGGTGGCGGTCAGCCCAGACGGGACCTGGATATACGCGGCAAGCCCCAACCTCGGATACGTCTACCAGTTCGGCCACGACCTCACGCAGAACAGCGGAAAGATAGACCTGACGTATACGCCGCAGGAGGCAAACGGGGTGGCGCAGTCAATCGAGAATGCACAGACGGGGCAGCTAAGCTCCCTCGACATACTCTGGTGGCTGAAGTACGGAGGGATCTATGGAGTGAAGTTCGATGGCGGCGTCGCAGAGGACGCCCTGAGCCCCGGCAACAACCCTGTGCCATCCGATGACTTCGACCTCCAAGGCTACCACCATCCCGTCGGCATCGCAAACGTCAACGGCTACCTCTATGTCCTTGACGACTGGCAGGCGGTGAGCATAGGGAGCGAACAAGCATGCAGCGGCTTGTTATGCGGGATCGGCATAGGATACGCGCCAAGCGGAGGAACCAGCTTCGACATACTGACCCTTAGAGTGCTAGACCCGCAGGGGAACAACGTCCCTATAAGCCCGTCGCTCAAGAACGACATACTCTCGGAGGGGTCGTGCACGACCACGTTCAGCCCGGGCACATACGCATCGGGAACCGGCAGCGTGACGAACCCGACATCCTCCGACACGGGCACCTGTTTCACGGGCAGCACCCAGCCGACGATCACGTGTCCGGACACTTCCTGCATAGAGGCGGAGAAAACCTGCTACGCTCCGGTAGGCATTAAGGGGAGTGCGCAGGGAGTCCAGTACCAGTGCGTCGGGGCGAGCTCGACCGCTTCGGTGGGTACTAGCACTTCGACCTACTACAGCCTGCTCTCCACTGGGCAGACGACCTCTGCGCCTACATATCCCCCATACGGCTGGATACTCTCCGCCAGCATAGGCATCAATAACAAGAACTGGGGCTTCTGCTCCTCTCCCGACACCAGCCTGTGCCAGTACACCCCTGCCGTCCTCCAGAAATACAGCTTCAAGCCGATCGGGCCGATACTCGAGCCCCTGATCAATGGGGATGTGCTTCCCGAGTTCGGGTTCTCGATGAGCTACAGCGGGCAGGCGACGATACTCATCAAGAAGTCGAGCGTCACGCCTCAGGCGATGATGCCCGGAGGCGTCACCTCCAGCAGCTGGCCGCAGTACAACGCGCTGATAGTCGCGAACTTCAGCGTCGAGAACTACACCAAGTATTTCGACGGCAGCCCGAACTGGGAGTGCTACACCGATTCGGCGAAAGCGGCGGGGCTCGGCTGCATGGTAGAACCAAACACTGGCAGCACCAACTGGCTGCTCCACATGAAGCCTCCTGTTTACACAGCCATGAGCCCGTTCAGGTACCTCGAGAGCGAGGGCAGCCCGTCCTTCATGACGCTGGGGGGCTCGGGGGCTGGCGCGGCCGGAAACACTGAGAGCTACGCAAGCAACACTGAAACTGAGGGAGGGAAGACGAAAAACCAGCCGCTTCTCACCATCTCGAACAAGGAGATAGGATGGGGCGCGCAGGAGAGCATAAGCGCAGCCGCGCTCTCCTCATCGAACACGATAACGATAGACATAACGGGAACCGGAGGGTCTGCAACGTTCACGGGAACCGGATCAGTCTCCGCAAGCATCAACACCGAATGCCCGAGCTACTCGGGATTCTCCGGCTGGACATTCGCCGACTGCGCGCCTCCGGGCACGTACACGGTGACCGCCACGGAGACGGGCACTGACGGGAGCACACTCGCCCAGTCCTCTGCGACACTCACTATAGACCAGACCCCGATGGTGGTCCTCTCCTCTGACGTGGCCTCTTCAATAAGCCAGGTAACGATAAACGCGTTCCCAGCCGTTAGCGGGGACAGCGTCTCGCAAATATCCTCTTCGGCGGCGCTCTCGCAGAATTCGGGAGGCGCATACCTTTGCACGCTTCCCACGGGAACGGGCGACGTCTCCAAGACATGCGGCCCCAACAGCGGAATCGTGTCGGGCAGCGTCTCCTCCGAAACGCCGCTCGGGAGCGGGACGCAGGGAACCTACACCGTGACCGCATCCGAGGGAGGGAAGAGCGCCTCGGGAGTCTTCTACTTCTTCAGCGGCGTGCAGACCACCCCCGTCTCGGGGGTCGGAGTCACGCTTACCGGGAAGGTCAGCGGCTACGCCGTGATCCCGTACTCCTACAGCTACACGCTCACTCAGTCCTACACCCAGGGCAGTGGAGCAGGAACCTTCCAGTCAGGCACGCTCACATACGCATGGTCTGTGCCTTCGGGACTCACCATCAGCTCGGGATGCACGCCATCGCAATCGACGCTCACCGCGGGTGCCGCGCTGCCCACATCCACATGCACCTTCTTTGGAAATCCGACGGCCACCCCTGTCAGCTTCAACGTCATCGCGACCGCGAGCGGCGCCTCCGTCCAGACGAGCTCGACGGCGGTCACCGTCGACCCGCCCCTTCCGCCTGACGGGCCGGTGACGTATACCGTCATATACGGATCCACTGCCGCTGGAGGTGGTGGCGGAGGCGGTACTTCAGGGAACGTGCCGACTAGCGGCGGTCCTTACTGGCCCAACCCGACGGTGAACTATCCGCAGATCACATGGTCGGGGCACAACTGGTGGGTCATGAATTTCGGGTCGTTCAGCACAAGCTTAGTCACCATAGACAGCAACGGCTGGCTGCACCTTTTGCAGACCGGATCCACGGACTCGGAGGTCAGCACCACCGACCCTGAGGGATACGGTACGTACACATGGGTGTTGCAGGGCATCCATCAGATAGACCCGAACACCGTCATCGGGGTGAACCCTTACCTCTCCGACCTCTCGGGGGCGACGTCCCGCGAGTTCGACATCGAACAGTCCGAATGGGGCGGCGGCAGCACAAACTTCGACTTCGTGATCCAGCCCCACAGCGCCGGCACATACAATTACTTCAGCCTGCCATACACGAATGACGACGTCAAGTACATCATAGACTGGGAGCCCACTGGAGGAACGTTCACCATCGTCGACGCCAATACGAACCAAGTGCTCAAGACATGGACCGCCACCGCGACAAGGGACGCGACGGGGGTCTACGGCGTCATGACGGTATGGCACTACCTTAACCCGACATCGACACCCACGGATGCGGTCTTCAAGTCATACAGCTTTGTGCCGAGCGGCAGCGCGGCGGCACCTGGAAGCACGGGTGGCACAGGAAGCACAGGAAACACGGTAAACACCGGAAACACGCCAACCGCCAATTACGGACTCAACGTATCGATGTATCTGTGGACGGGAACGGACCTAAGCGCGGTGAATCTCAGCATAGTGAAAAACATCTATTTCTATTATGCGGAACCTGCGAGCTCAACGGACACCGGATTGACCGTAGGGAATCAGTGGACCGAGGCGGGCATCAACATAGCGCAGATCCTATCCACCGCCCATGCGCACGGCGACAAGGTCATGATGGGCGTCGACGGGAGCTCTGACATCACCTCGATGGTCCAGAATCCGACAGAGCTGTCGCAGCTGGTGGCCACGATAGTCAGCAAGGTGACGACGTACGGTTTCGACGGGGTGGAGGTCGACTGGGAAGGCGGCCAGACTGTCGCGGAGATGTCCCTGTTCTTCAAGACGCTCTACCCGCAGATGCATGCGCTCGGAAAACGCGTATCGATGTACGGAGAGACGGGCATGGGGCCGATGATAGACCTTGATACTGCGAACAATTACATCGACCAGATAGACGTGAGCGGATACGCGACCACCGAGGCGGAGGGCGTCGCGAGCGTCCAGAAGTGGATAGACGCGGGATACCCGAAGAGCAAGATAGACATGGGAATCTGCGCAACCACCTCTCCTTATTGCGTTCCGCCCCAGACCTATGAGACCTACCAGACCCTTTCCGTCGCAGAACAGGATGCGGCATGGGCAAAGGCGACCGGCCTCGAGGGAGTTTTCATATTCCCTTCAGTCGACGAGAGCTGGCAAGAGGGCATCTATGGATCGTTATCTGGCGGCGCCAAGGCCTCCCCGATCAGCAACACCACGGCGAAGGCAGGGCAGAAGGTAGCGTTCGGAAGCCTAAGCAGCGGCAATGCGGCGGCTCCCACCCCCTCGACCTTCGTCGTCGGCAATCCCGGGACTGCGAACACCGTACCCCTGACCGTCCTTGCCGGGACCGGGACGGGTCCCGCGATCATCAGCTACTTCGCCATGTATGACATTCTCCAATACGGGCTCTCGCTATCCAACCTGAATCTGAATGAAGTCGGATACGCCGTATCGCAGGACGGCGTTACCGTTGTCGATCCTACGTACCCTCCTCTGCCTCTGTACGATCCGAACGAGCACACCCTATTCGTCAATGCGGTCCATGCCGGGGGCGGGAAGGCGCTGCTCTGCATTTTCGATGACCAGGGCCAGACGGGAACGGCGGCGGTGATCTCTGATCCTACCAAGCTTGCGGCGCTGATCAACAATCTCGTCAGCGATGTCCAGAAATACGGATACGACGGCGTCGATGTAGACTTGGAATCATTCGTCTCCCCGGGCTACACCCAGGCACAGAGTCAGCAGTACCTGCACACTTTCCTGGCGGCCCTCTACGCCCAGCTCAATCCTCTTGGGAAGATCATAACCCTTGCGCCCGGCGACTCGAACTACCAGGTCTCGGTGGCCGATGCCAACGCCTACCTGACTTACATCTCGATCCAGTCATACTACACCCCTACCGCAACAACAGAACAACTTGCGCAGAACTGGGCAAACCAGGGATACCCCAAGAACAAGATAGTCGTGGGCATGTTCGACCAGCATACCGGTACGACCACAGATCCCACCGCGCTGGCGCAGTGGGTGGAGGCGAACGGATTCGGAGGCGTCATGGTATACGATGGCACGCAAGATGCCCTCGGCGGAGGCACAACAACGAAGGCGCTCTACAGCGTGTTCGGCTCCCAGTCGAGCGGCACGCCTCCTACGACAGGCGGCGGCGGAGGCACGACCACCCCTCCAAGCGGCGGCAGCGGAACGACCGCACCGACGCAGACAGTATCCGTGCAGGTGGGCCAGCAGCTCACGCTCTCCATGCCAGACCCGAGCGGAATCGCAGGGCCTTACACTTACAGCTGGACTGTGTCTCCGGGGCTCACCATACTCGGCAGCACGTGCGGAGACTCGGTAGGGTGCGCGGTTAGCGGAAACTCAGAGGAATCGTATGACGTCTTGTTCAGCGTCACGACTCCCGCGGGCCCCGCGGGGTCTGGTTCCGTGTCCGTCAATGTGGTTACGCCAAAGATCGAGATGTCGCCCTACGCAATAACCACCGATCCCGGGGCTTCATTCACGATACAGGCGACTGCGACAGGAGGCCCGGGACCATACACCTACTCGTGGAGCGCGCCTGGAATGACGTTGGGGGCCGACTGCGGAAACGGGGGCGACCTGTGCACCGTTGCGGGACCGTCCGGCAGCGCGGGCACCTTCACTGTGACTGCCACTTCGCTTGACACGACGGGAGGCCAGGAGACTGGAACCACCGCTGTCACGATGAGGTCAAGCCAGTCAGACCCTGTGAGACTTACTCCTTACAGCGTCGGGATATACCCGTTAGCTCCGTTGGCCATCAGCGCGTTCGCGGGCCAGTCCGCGGCGGTCTGCCCGACCGGGGGGCTCACTTTCCCGACCACCAACCTCAACGACGCGGGGACCCTCTACAGCTTCGCCATAACGAACCATGACAGCGACACGATAGAGGCGAGCGTAGAAGGAGGGCAGAACTTCCTAAACGACATCGCCCACAATGGGTACTACATAGCGAACCTGACCAACGAGCACCTGATACTTCCACCCGAAATACGGTACAATGTGCAGAACGACAGGCTCTTCGGGAACATCTGGGTCAACGACACTATCTGCACGCCGCCGCCTTCGGGAACCTCGAGCACGCCGCCCCCTCCTGCGACGCCGCCGCCTGTAGTGGCGCTCTCCCCGACGGCTGCGACGATACCCTCGATATCATATAGCGGATTCGGCATAGGCCACACGTATTCTTCGCAGGGCAGCGTGACTATCACGGCGACGGCATCAGGATGCGGCTCGAGCTGCTCTTATGCATGGACGGTGGGCTCGGGACTTAGCGGATCCTGCAGCGGAACCGCATGCACAGTGACTGCAAACGGAGGATCGTCCGGAACGATCCAGGTAAGCGTAGCCGTCACGGGCACCGGAGGCACTACGACGGCGTCCGTCCCCGTGACCGTGGACGAGATCGGCTGCTCCGCAAAGTCAACGGGCGGCGGTTCGATATCCTTCGGCAGCAGCAGTTCATGCTACTATACCGCCTCGCCCGAGAGCGCCTCGATAGGAGCGGGCCAGTCGTTGACTTTCACCGAGCTGACAGGCTCCCCGCTGGCGTCGGACGGCCAGATGGGGACTCCTTGGATACTGAGCGGAGTAACGGGATCCGGCTGCACGTCCGCCGGCAGCTGCACAGTCACGCTTTCCTCAGGATCCGGGAGCGTCGGACTTACAGTCTCGGGAACGGGCACATCCGGAACCGCAAGCACACTCACCCAGGCTGCCACGAGCACAGCCATCGCCGTGGCGATAAACCCTTCGCCGGCGACCACGTTCCAGAACGAGGACCTGTCTCTCATAGCGTCGGTGACCGGCGACTCTTCGGCGACATCATACTCATATGTCTGGACTGTGCCTTCGGAACTCACAATCGTAAGCGGATGCAGCGGGGCGAACACCCAGTCGTCGTCAACCTCCAGCTCCTGCGTGGTGGAATCCGCCACTACCGGGACTTCCTCCGTCTCGCTGACAGTCACTGACAACAGCGGGACTTCCGCGAGCGCCACCGACTCGGTAGGCATCCAGGCGGTCGTTTACAACCAGAACTGCCTGCTCAACACCCAGTATGTGCTTAACGCGACCTCGCTGTTCACCTACGACGTGGAGACGTACGACCAGATGGGAGGGAACTTCGAGACGTTCTCGACGCAGCCGCAGACGCTGCCCAACAGCCCGTCGCTGGTCGCGACCATAGAGCACGCAACATCGGTGCCGTACGCGACGCCGGAGAACCCGACCAGCCAGCTGTCCGCGGCAAGCACGGACGGCACCGTGGGCATCACCGCCGCCACCAAGTACCTGCAGTGGGACGGCAGCGAGACACTGACCGCGAGCGCGCCGTCCGGAGACACAGTGAACGTGCTGATAGACGGAACGAGCGTAGGCACGGGAAGCGTCAGCATCTCCACGGGCGACGCGACCAAGTGCAAGAGCAACCCTACCTGCCTGGGCGCGGGAAGCTACGATGTCGCGGCGTTCGACCAGCAGACCGGGCAGCAGGCGGAAGCGATACTTGAGGTGCTGCCTCCAACCGCGGGCTTCAGCTACGCATACACGCAGACGCCAGTTCAGGTGCCCCTGTTCGACCTGTACAAGGAGATGGTCTCGGACAGCCCTATGTACCTCAACCTCAACGCGTCGGACTACCAGCTAAGCGGCGGCTCCGGATCCCGGGATCGTGGAGGGGCTACCACCAGCTCGTTTACGTGATGACCGACAGGTTCGGGAACCAGGTCTACGTTCCCATAGAGGCTGACATCGCGGACACGGTCACCATGAAGGACTTCAACGTCCAGGCGGTGGCGGACACTGGCAACTCCAACGAGACGACTCTCAGCATCAGCGGCAACGTCGGCGTTCTCTCGTCCACGGGAACCTTCACCCCGCTTGCAGGCAACGAGATATACCTCTACTACGACAAGGACATCAACTACCCCAACCTTCCGATAACCGGAGGCAAGAAATCGGACTGCACCGCGCTTCCGGTCGCGAGCCCGAGCCCGGACAACGGGCAGGCGGCGGCAAACTGCGCGTTCAACGTCCAGGACTCTAGCAACCCCACGCCCCCTACGTGCGTGCAGTCGAACCCTGTCTACACCACGCAGGAGGACTTCAGATGCCCCGACTCGGAGCAGGTGACCTACGCGCCCCAGTACAACAGCGGCGGCACCTGCAACCCTCCGGCGAACGGTCTTCTAATGCCGCAGTACTTCCAGTGCAACGTCTACGGGAAGACGGGCGGCGACTCCATGCTCACCTCCACATGCCCGAACACAGGCGTGCTGCAGACTTGCGGCTCGCAATCATCCTGCGGCAACTTCGCAAGCATCAACGACTGCCTGCTCTCGGGCAACGCGCAGTCCAACCTCACCGACTCGCAGGGATACTGCGAGACGCTCTGCACGGGCTCGTACTCATCGTTCCTCTCGTGCCTCAGCGGCAACGCCCACGGGAGCGGCAGCGAGCAGTACTGCGTGCCGACCGACTCGTTCAGCGGCAACGGCATATGCACCTCGCAGCTAGGGCTCATCGCCAACGTCGTGACTGACGACTCCGGGCACTTCAGCGCGAACGGGATCGTCGCATGCGGTTCCGGCCAGGCGCTAATAAAGGCGGACTTCTACGGCTACCCAGCTCCGGAGCCGATCCAGGTGCTCCAGATACCCCTCTCGTTCACGGCGAACGAGGTCAACGGGAACTGCCTTGAGACTAGCACTACGATCACGAATCTGGGCGGGCTGGGAGGCGCTCTCGGCAGCCTCATCGGGGCGGCTCTTGGCGCGACCATCAACACGGGATGCCTCGCGGACGCGGTGGCTCTCGGGCCGCAGGCGGAGCTCAACTACTCGTATGCGCCGAGCGACGCCAGCAAGGTGCTGCAGATAGGCCTCGTGGAGCTGAGCTTCGGCGGCATCGGCGACATCGAGGTGGCCGCGGGAGTGGCGCTCGCGCTGCTGCTTATGTTCCACTCGAGGATAGGGGCGCACGGCACAAAAGGAAAGAAAAGGGAACGCTTTAATAGGAAAAGAGCCAAAATATGATGAGGGTGGATGTCGCATGTGGCTTGTGATCCTAAGCTTCGGATACGTCAATGCACTGATTCCGCTGCTAATCATAATCATACTCATAGCCGCAGCCGCGGGCCTGACCAGGGGATGGGACGCCCTCAAGCTGTTCGGGATAGAGGCCCTGATGGGCGTGGGCGCGGCCGGAAAGGGCTCCCTCAGGGGGAAGAGCGCATACAAGTCGAAGTATGTCACCACCTTCAGCCCGTCCCAGCTGAGGACCATAAAGAAGAAGACGAGCCCGTACATAGGGGCGGGGGCGGGCAAGACGCTCGGGAACAAGATAGTGAACCGCTCGAAGAAGGCAGCGCTCACCAACAGCCTGATGAAGGCAGTGGCTCCCGCAGGTGGCGCCAAAGGGGCGGGCATGTCCACCGGCAATGCGAAGCAGCCGCCTGGAAGGGTGCGCATGGCGCTGAACAAGGCGGGGCAGAGGACGGGCATCAACACGAACACCGCCAAGAAGCTGGCGGAAGGGGCGGCCCTTGCCGCGACCGGAGTCGGCGCGATGGCGGGGCTGAACGTGGTCAGGGACATTTCGTATGACAACAAGGTCAACAGGTACAGGGCTGCCAGCGCAGACGCAGAGACCAGCAGCGCCGCCCTAGACGCGAAGCAGAAGGCGGCATTCGACCTTCAGAAAAAGATGATGGAGAAAGGGAAGATGCCGCTCACCGAGGAGGAGCGCAGGTCCGCTGCGGACGCGAGGGCATACCTTGACAGGATGAAGCAGAAGGACTTCATCGAAAGGCACGGCGGGAGCCTATACTCGAAAGATGAACAGAATGCGATGAGAAGGCACCTGGAGAAGGTCGATACGCTCAACGTGAAGATGGCGGAGCTGCAGGGGAAGACTGGCGATGACCTGAAGGAGAGCGCGTCGAAACTTTCTGCCATGTACCTGGCGGGCACAGGCGCATTCAGCGGCAGCGCAATCGAGGCCGCTATCGGAAAGCGCAAAGAGCAGACGCCTGCCCAAGAGGAAATCCCGTTCAGCGAAAACGTGGGAAAGATAGGGAGGATGAAGGAGAGCATAGACCGGGTGAACAGCAGAAGGGCAGAGAGGGCAAGCAGCATCGAAACTAAGAAAAAGGAAAAGAGAAGGCTTGAGCTGGAGAGAGAGCAGCAACTGATGACGTGGAAGAAAATGGGAATGTCCTCATCCGATATCGCGAGGGAGGACAGTAAGCTCAGGGAGGGGATAAAGGCCCAGAAGGTGACTAGGAGGGAGAAGCTGCGAAGCTATGTCGACCAGATTCCGGAGAAGAAAGCGGCGACGCTCGCACTGCCGATCACACTACCTGTCTATTCCCTGGTATGGCTATCCCGCAAGGCGGAGAGCGGCACCCAGAAGGCAGCCAATGCCGCGATGCGGAAGCTGAATGAGCGGATTTCGCGCAGTGGGCTAAAGGACACGTCAGATACACGATTTGATGAGCTTAAGGGGGAGCCGGAGAAGACTGACAAGAAGTTCGGCGATTACTGGAATGAAGCGAAAGATCATTACAAGGAAGACGTAGAGCAGAGGATCGGAAAAGGTGATCTGAAGCTAAAGGCGGGAGAAACCAGCGATGACGAGGCGAAGCGCTACGCCTTCATGGACTACCGCAGGATCACGGTGGGCGGCATACTCGCGGCGGGCACGGTGGATCAGAAGTTCGCGGAGCCCAAGAGGGCGGACTACGCGGCGTTCGACGCGGTCAGCGACGCCAAAAAGGCAAATGAGGAAGAGACGCCTGTGACCAGCGACGACATAAGGAAATACCAGGTACTGAAAATGGTCATCGGCAAGGAGCCGGACAAGGACGACATTGCCAGATACAACGAGATGAAGGGCCTGCTGGGGAATAATGCGCAACTGAGCAAGTCACAGATCGAGGATTACGCGGAGCTCCGAACCAAGGAGGGCCACGAGGATATGAGGAAGCCCACCGTGGAGGAACTGAGGGATTACCTGAAGGAAAGGCAGGATACGAGGAAGGAATCCGGATGGGGCAAAAACCCCGATGCCGAAGAAACTTTCAGGAAGCTCTGGGAGGAAGAGCATGAGAGGAAGTGGAAAAAGGCGCTGGAGGGCAACCATGCCGCAGGAAAAGCAGAAACAGGGGGCGCAAAGAACATCGGAGATGAATAGCGGAAAGCAAGGAAGAGAAGACTATCCGAAGGCTCAGAATTCCTCCGACTCCCCTTCGTCGAAGTCGTCTCCTCCCTCCTCGTAGTCCTCGTCGTCGATGTCGTCATCTTCGCTGTCGTCGTTCTCTCCGTCTTCGTCCGATTCGTCGTTCTTCTTAACCATAATTTACACCTTGCTGGAAAGCAAATCTGATTATATAAGAAAACTATTTAAAGGTATGTTAATAGTGGAACAAGACGATACGTCGGAAATCCGCTCCGGTTTAACGGCGAAGGCTTCTCTGGGAAATGTTATAAAGGAATTGCGCATATTCTATTGCAAGGGCTTGTAGCGCAACGGTAGCGCGTCTCGTTTGCAACGAGAAGGTTTCGGGTTCGAATCCCGACAAGTCCATCTTACTTCAAGTAACGTTTACACTATGCTTATAAACATACAAGCTCATAGCTAATTATGCTTGAAGAAGGAGAGAGTGAAACGTCGAATAGGATAGCTGTTCTGCTAAAGCAGATAGATGAAGATCCTGAAATCTCACTCACTAGTAGGAAGGCCACTCGAATTCTATATGAATTTATGAAGGCGAAAGGAGACGCTAAACGAACTATAATCAAGCATCTCTACTGCTTCAGGAAATTCATCAAGCTCCTACCGAAGAACCTCAATCTCAAGAAGGCCACTCAGGAAGACATGCAGAAAGCCATCTCCAAACTGGAAGAGCTAACGCTCTCAATCGAAACAAGGAGAAACATAAAGGTAGTGGTGAAGTGTTTCTATAAGCACTATCTTGGAGAGGATATGTATTATCCGAGACAGGTAGCGTGGATAAAGACTTCGGCTAACAAAAACAAGAAGATATTCCCTACAGATCTGCTTGATGAGACCGAAATCCTTCATATGATAGAGAGCGCATCCGATATAAGAGACAAAACCATAGTGGCTCTGCTCTACGATACAGGAGTGAGGATCGGTGAACTGACCAATATGAAGAAGAACTCCGTTGAGCTCAAGACTACTCCTGCTCACATAACTGTTAATGGAAAAACAGGTATGCGTCAGATCCCGATATTCTTTTCTAAGCCTTATCTCGCTCAATACATCAACACTCTAAAGGACTATGAGCCTACCGATTATCTCTTCTGCGATATAGGTTCGTGGAAAAATATGCGTAGGCCTATAAGCAGAGCAGGAGTAGCAAAGACTCTCCGTATACTCGGAAAGAAAGCAGGAATACAAAAACGCATCTATCCTCACTTATTCAGGCATAGTAGAGCGAGTTTCTACGCTAACAAACTCACGGAGCAACAGCTTAAAGTATATTTCGGATGGAGCTGGTAGACTCGAAGATGGCTTCTATATACGTTCATTTGATCAGGAAGAGACGTGGACTCCGCAATATTACAGGCTAATGGAGTTAAGGAGATAGAGAAAACAACAGAACCGAAGCTCAAGATGAAAGTGTGTCCGTCTTGCAGGGAGCAGAACGGAATAGACTCTCAGTATTGTGTGAAATGCGGTTCTCCTCTCGATATAACTGTGGCCATGCAACAGGATAAAGATAAGGAATTGCTGTTCAACAGGCTATCTGTTGCGCTGAAAGATGAGAAAGATTTCAAGGAATTCATAGCCGAAATAAAGGAGAGAAAGACCAAAGCCTAATGAAAAAGGAAATGGTAGTGGAAATGGTAGAAGCAAGAAGTCTAAGACTTGACAGGACTACAATGGATATGCTTAAGGTCTTTCAGTCTGGCTATAAAACGCAAGAAGAGACGATTAGAACTCTCATATGGCGTGAGCTATGTGAACGTATAGATGGTGAAACCAAGTATTTGCACACTTTTCCTGACAAATATAATAAAGAAATCGAAGATTTTATCGTCGAACATTGGGAAGACTTGGGATACGGATCGCTACCGTCTGAGAAGAAGGTGATTGACTTCGGCGAATACTCATTAAAACAGAAAGAAAGATTGGCTCGAAAGCAAGAGAATGAAGATCAGATACTATATAGCAAGATAAGGAAATCATACGCCAAATTTCCCGATACTGCTGAATTTTCTTATAGTCAACAGGCTTCAAATTTAATCAAAACAATGAAGGAAGATGCGAGAAGGCAAACTTGCCTACGGGGATGATATTACGAGAGTACAGCTGACACCGAAACAGAAGCTCATAATAATCGACTTTCTCGAAAAGAAAGGCAGTCAGAGAGCACAAGAATTTGTGAAAGACTTAGAGGCTAAAATGAAAACGAGAATTTCAGTATTTCATCGACAGTTTGGAGAAAGACGGCGGGAAAGTAGGTATAAAACTAACTGACAAACAGAAAGAAGAAATTGCCAAGACTGTTTTGTGAGTATTTAAAACCAGGCGTAACACAGGTTCATCAAATACTCCCTAATTCTAATCCTAAGTGTAAGCTTGTTTGCTTACGAATTGATGAGATGAAAATTGCAGTAGTCTTCTATCTGGACGAGACGGAGAGGAAGTGGCTTGAAACTAAGGCCTCAGCAGGAGCTCCGATTATCAAGCTACCTCAGAGCACTCGTGGAGCGAGAGATAGAGAAGGAGACGAAGAAAGAATGAACGGAAGGGAGATCAGGATGCAACAAGATCAACGTAAACAGGAACCTCAGGAGGAGAGTGAGGATATCTACAGCTCGGATAAACGGGCACATATTCCTACAGAAGCGGATATAGTAGATGCTTTCTTCAGGCTTCAGGCTAACAAGGAGCACGTGGATCAGGCCACGAGACTCCTCATCCAGCTCATCGAGAACGCTATTGACCACCTGACGATATGAGGGTAATGGAAATGGAAGAACTGAAACCTAACCAGATAAAAGACCTCAAAGGCAAGGCCGTTATTCTCTGTAAAACTGACGGGTTTAAGAAGAAAGGAAGTTTTGAGGATGCGGATTCTTCTTTCGTGAGACTGAGGCTCTTCAACGGCACGGAAGAACTGATTCCGCTCGTTGCGGTCTCTTCGATAATAATACTGGGATGAGCTATGGCCGAGTTTAGCGATGATGATATCAAGGCGATGGTTCTGCGGAGCGAAGCGGAAGATCCGATAAAAAAAGCGATAGAGCTCGGCAGGAAAGCGGAACGGAGACAACTAACTACTGAGATCATCAATTTTGACGAAGGATTGAAGGCGCATCTGGAAATTCTACAAGATCCGAAGCTATTCGATAAGATAACGGAAACAGAGATGGATAAGAAAATTGTGGGAGAGTCGGATGCTAGGAAGACCATCTTCCTATGCGCTGGCGGTGGTAGGCTCATTCAAAACGCAAGCCTTACTTCATATAACCTTCTAGTCAGCGACGAAACAGGAGTAGGGAAGGACTATATAGTTCGCTCAGTCCTAGAGTTGCTCCCTGAAGAATTTTGGGTAAAGAAGACAAGAATAAGCGAAAAAGTCCTTACGTATTGGCACTGCCAAAAATATGAGCCGAATTGGACGTGGGATGGAAAGGTCTTCTATGTCGAAGACATCTCGCAGTCCACGCTCAATTCTGAAGTGTTCAAAGTATTCTCCTCTTCAGGTTCGTCTGCGGTAGTCTTAGTAAATCAGACGCCTGTAGAAGTGGTAGTGATCGGAAAACCTGTTCAGTTGATTACTTCAGCGAAAGCAATTCCGAACGAAGAGAATCTGCGAAGATTCCCCATTATCAATTTGGATAGCGGAGTTAATCAGACGAAGGCCATAATCAAGAGGAGAGGCGAGTTCGCTAAAAAGGGAGTAATTCCAGACTACGATAAACGGTTCATAAATGCACAAAGATACCTGAATCGTGTAAAGGTCAAGATAGATTTCGCCGATATGCTTTCAACATACTTCTGTTCGAAGCTACAGCCAGAAACGATTATGAGGACGCACTTCGACAGGTTTCTAGACTATATTAAAGCGTCCGCAGGTATTCATCAATACCAGAGGAAAACTGATTCTGAAGGCTTCGTGCTAGCAGAAGAGCAGGACTATGAAATTGGTCGTATAATCTTCCTCAAGCTTACCTCGAATCCTCGTATGATACCATTAACGAAGGATAATCAGCGCATATTGGACGTGATAAAGAACATGCCAGAAGATCTGGAAGGCTACTCGGTAGCGGAACTAGAGGAGAAGATAACCTTCCTAAGCGATAAATGGCTTCGTGAACAGCTAGATTTTCTCACAGAGCATAAATTCCTAAAGAAAGGAAGTAAGACGGCCGAAACAAATAGAAAAGTCCAAACCTATTCCTACCTACCTGAAGGAGTTATAGATATACCTACGTTTCCTGAATTGCAGGAATTCTACAAACAATACAACTCTACAAACAATACAATCGCTACAAACACTACAAACAGAGATGGAGAAGAGGCGAGATTGTAGTAATTGAACTGATTGTAGTGGGAATTGCGTGTATAGAAGGTGAAGTGTGAGCGAGATAATATCTATAAACATCTCCACTCTTCCTGAGCAGGAGCGAGAGGTAATAAGAAAAGCACAGAAAGACCGAAAAGCATCAAAACTCATAAGCCACGCCCTTCATAGCTTCATCTATGGCGACGATCCGAAACTGCTCAGTGAGATAAACGAAGTATACAAAGATCGGAAGCAGTTCGCTTCTCTGCGTGAATTCGCTATATTCAGTCAGAAAGGAAGAAAGGAAGCCGAAGGGGAAGCCGAAAGCCTACGGAAAGAGCTCGAAGGCCGTCCAAACAACTTCGAGCACAACAGGATAAAAGGCGAACTCGAAACCTCAAGGAGTAGGTTGAAGGACTTACAGCAGATCAACGATAAGATGAGCGGAGAGACTAAACAATTACAACAGGCATATTCTGGAGCTACAGCTGACCTATCGAAACTCAGGGAACAGTATGCGAATAGGGAGACGGCATATCAGCAAAGCGTTAAGGCAGTTCAGGAAGGCGAGGAAAGGATAACGGAGCTTGAAAAGACTCTGAATAAGACGCTGGACGAGTTGAGAACCGAAAGGAAAGAGCACGGAGAGACATGCTCGAAGTTAGAATCGATAGGAAACCTTCGTGAATATGCGGAAGCGGAAGTAAAGAGGTATAAATCGCCTTATAGGAAACTCGGATTTGTGGCCTTCTTCTTCGTAATACCTCTAATCGTCATACTCCTGATCTTCGGTATTCTGGCCGTCTCACCTTCCGCTATTGCGGTAGGCTCGAAGATACTGGGATTCATGGACTCTACTCTCTCCTTCCTGATTGGTTATGTAGTCCACTTCCTCAGTCAATTGCATCGGTGAACGAGTATGGATAATCTACCGATGGTAAGCAAAAGGTCTCTTCGAGTGTGGGATAGGGCGAAAGCTCCGAAGTATCTCAGGCCTGAGCAGATACGAGCCATAATAGACTACGAATACAACAGGAAGAAAGGAGACAGGTTCAACAAGTATTATGTGCTCTTCTCTCTGCTCTGGAATACAGGAGCTCGGATATCTGAAGTCCTCGCTCTGAAGCGAGAGGACGTGAAGGACTTCGAGAAGCAGATATACTTCAGGACTCTGAAGAAACAGAGAGAAGCCTCTCGCTACGTGCCGATTAACGAGGCTATGTATTCCGTGCTCTCCACTTACATAAACGAGAACGGAATAGGGAGCTCTTCTCTCTTGTTCGATATAACAAAGGTAGCTGTCCATAAGGAGCTGAAGAACGTGTGCAAGGCCGTAGGACTTCCTTCATGGATTCACACACATACGTTCAGGCATAGCTTCGCTATCAACTGCTTGAACTGTGGTATGCACATAAACACTCTGAAGGAGATACTCGGCCACGAGTCCATAGAGACCACGATGGTATACCTGAAGGTCTTTCAGCCTGAGATAAGGGAACAATTAGCCAAAGTTTTCTTTTAAATTATAAGGAATTAACAATTAACAATGACTTGAGATGCCTGCATATACTATAATGCTATACATAGGATACATCTCTTTCCCAAATACTTTTTAATTAAATTAGTAATCTGTGTGTTTTATGTGTGTGTATATCTTTCTCTGTTGTTAAGAAAATCGTCATAAGTTACACTATGGTCTCACTTATGCGATCCTGCTCTATGAAGTAAACCTCAATCCCCAATCTCCTAAGAGCTTCCTTAGTTTCGTTTACCTTATTCCTATAATATACATCCTCAGGCAAAGCTAGAACGAACTTAGAGGTAGGAGATGCCGTTATCCGCATCGCTAATTGTCCTATGGCTCTCAGGTAGTGTGTATACTTCTGTGTAGATGTTAGTGGTTCTCCTATTGGTTTCTTGTTTCCTTCCACTTCAACATAATAGAAAACTGCTCCTTTGTTTGCGATTATATCTGCTCCAAACCTGCTCTTTCGTGGCTCTACCTCAAAGCCGTCTTTATCGAATAGGCCTCGTAGTATGTTTTCTACCTCTTCCTCAGCAAGCAGAACCATGAGAACACCTATGTTATAACACACAACTAATAGGTTAATGAACTCAGTAGAAGATTAACTTATCAGAGCCAAATTCCGGAGAGCTCCTACGAGAGAACGATCTTACTAGTTCTTCATACGAAAAGTTTATGATTTGCAGTAGGAAAGATTAACCTTTTATTATTTGTTAGTGATGCGTATATCATTCAGAAAGGCCAGAAACACTATGGGAATTTATGACTTCGTCAGCACAGAAAATTCCTCTGAAGAGACAGGAGACAGAGAGATGGATGCTCTTAAGACGTTGGAAAAAGTATATGGAAAGGGAGAAATAAGCTTAGAGGAGTATGAACATCTTAAAAATGCTATTTTAGGAGAGCATAATGAGGAGAATATAGAAAGCACAAAAAAACCATCGCAGGTTGAAGCTGACAAACCAGTACCAGTCAGCAGACCTTCTGGACTTTCCACACCCTTAACAATTGCTACTGTTTTGATCGTAGTTGTAGCGATTGGATTTCTGATAGGCCATTATACTTCTGGAAGTAACTCGAACTCTGCTTCCACAAACAATCCACAAACTACTTCGATTACAACTTCACGATCCATACAAACTTCTTTTGCAGATATAGATGCAGATCCTACTTCTTATCTTGGGAAGCAGATTACTATAAATGGAACTCTTAACCGATATTTTCTTACTGGAGCTTTTAACTAGTCGAATGATAGATTTTCAGGGATATTACTTAAATCTCACGTTACCACGTGACCGAACCTTCTATATGGAGAACTATAGCCTTACAGGAATTTTCTCTCAAGTATTAATGTGTTCTTGTCGGGCTTTGGGGGGATTTGAGGATGGAACGTTAGTCAATAGTTCTACTGCTTGCACTAAATTTAAAGTATCTCATTCATATTCTAATTGCACGATATCAAAAATGTATTACCTAAATGTTACAACTGCAACAAGAAATTAGCTGACCATAGTAAGAAAAATATTCGGCCATTAACCAAAATACCAGTAGAAAACAACGCTGAAAAGGCTATTTCTTGAAAATCATACCTGATTATTTACAGTTTTTCTCTCTGTAAGATGCTTATATGTAAGTGAGTGAAAGTGTAAAGGTGACGTAAAGGGCGACTCTCGACAAGTCCATACCATCTCCAATATATACTGCCAGCTCTGCCCCTAAAAATAGGCATGGTTCACTTTCCGAGACCACGCTATCCCCCGCTTCTCCACCGCTCCAGAGGGGACTGATATGGGAACATGTTTGGAGAAAATAATTGGTCTTTAGCTTCCTCCAACAGGTTCGTATCTCCTTTATTAGTAAATAGGTCTGACTTTCCCTTCACCAGTAATATCATAAGGTCCTAACTCTCCATATGCTGTTCGTACATACTCCTCGTCCCTCTCATAGCCAATAGGGAGAGGCCGGCTTCCGCATTCTACAAGTCCAGGCCTTCGCTTAAGCATGTGTTAAGCCCTTTCTAAGAGATAGAGCCTTCGGACAGTCACTTCTGTTCCTGCTCTTCTGAGATCACGTTCGGTTCGATGACGGATTCTTTCTTCGCTTTGCGGCCCCTAAGAGAGTTGGCAATTTCCAGTTTTGTCTTTATCGCCTCACTGCTGCGTTTATCGAGCTCCTCAGGAGTGGTTCCGAAGAGTTCCGAAAAGGACTTCAGGTCGCGCTGGTGCATCGCGTTGGCTATCTTTGTTGCCTTTTCCTCTGTAGCTTCCGCCATGCGTTCATAATCTGACCTTGTTGCCTCTATCCGCGCATCGGAAAGTACCGCAGGTTTTGTCTTGCGATTGAGTTCCTTGGCTTTGGCTATAATGAGAGCATTCAGCTGGGAGGACGCGTCTTCAAGCTCCTTCAGTTCCTCGTCATTAAGCCTTCCTGTCTTGATTATTCCCTGTATATGTTCAGAGACTTTTGTCACTGCCTTATTCGCAATGTCCACCTCCTTCTGATCGACCTTGCCGTTTACGTCCTTCTTTATCTGGTTTAGCAGGCCTTCCGCCGCGCCGAGCTCTTTGCCAAGGCTCTTCCTTAGCCTACTCTCGATCTTTTCACTTGCCTCTTCCTCTGCTATCAGGATCGTACCCAAGCTTGCTTTCGCTTGCCCATTGGCCTGCTGCGTAGTGCTCTTAGACGCTTCGGAAGGGAGCATCAGCGAATGTTTCAGTCCCATGGATCCGAGCGCATCCATGGAAATGCCGTCCAGGTAGTTCCTGCCGCTTGCTACGTTGCCCTTGTGCGCCATCTCGCCAGCGGCCTTGTCATAAGCCTTGTATTCCACCAGGCTCTTCTCGATTTTCGCTATATCACTCACCAAGACATCGACATTCAGCGCTTCAAAGGCATCGAACGCCTCCTCCTTCATCTCTCCTGCGCTCTTCAAGCCGATCTTCTGCCCAATCTTGTAGACGCTCCTGCCAGTCAGCCCTTCCGAAAACGCCTTCCTGTTCTTGGATGCGGTCTTCTCCACCGCTTTCGCCAACTCATCGGTGACGCGGGTTACCTCGTTCTCCTCCTCGCGTATGAATTCCTTTAGCTCGCCTTTCAGGGACTTCATCTTCTCCCACAGCAGTCCTTTGAACCCGTCTTCGTCGCCCTTATACGCGTCCACTGTGGACTTGATCGAGCCTTTCGCTTCCAAGTCCGCTTTCCTCAGAGCTTCTGAGAACGAGGAATTGTCCAGCTGGTTTATCTTATTGATCGAGTTCAGGATCTTCTTAGATTCGGATTCTCCTTGAGAAGTTCCTTTCGCTCTCTCCTCTTTTGCCTTCTCGTCGAGATAGCCCTCGTATTCTTTCAAGAAGGTCTTTACTGTTTTCATCGACTTATTAAAATCGTCAATTACCTTGTCCTCGAGCTTTCCGTGCATATCGTTAGATTTCCCGCGCGCAGAAGAAACATACGCCATCTCATTACCCTAGTTGTATTCTGACTTTCTGTGTTTATAAACATTGACTTAAAGGCGTTTATGACTAACGGGGTGTGGGGTCAAGGTATGCCACGAGCTTCAGCCCGTGGACAGGAATTGACCCCACTTTGAGTGCTCCTGCACTAATTTTAACGGATTCTGAGAAGGATTAGCGACGGCAGGGTGACCCCAAAATTTTTCGAGGTCCGGAAGCTTCTGCCGCCGAAGTGTTTGTGTGAGTAGTGTAAACAATGAAAGGGATATAAAGGAAAGTGCGACGGCGCGCATCCACAGGTATAATTGGCAGCACATGGTTTTTGTGACGAAATACCGATACATGATGTTCAAAAACCCGAAGACCTGCGAAATAATACACGACGCGATCTACGACTCCGCATTAAGGCACGGAATAGGAGTGAAAGAATTCGCCGTTGGCGACGACTTCGAACATATTCATCTCGAAATCGACGTGCCGAACACGATGTCTGTCGCGACTGCAGTGCAGTTGCTGAAAGGATACTCCGCGTATGTGGTTTTCAAGGAGATGCCAAACCACCGACTGCGATATCACCGAGGGCATTTCTGGAGTGAGGGGTACAGCAACGGAAGCGTCGGCCCCCAGAACGAGGAGACGATACAGAATTACATCAGAAACCAGGACCAATATAGACAGACGAGGCTTGCCTCCTAAAACGCGGAGGATACCCCCGACTTTAGTCGGGGGAGGAGGTCATTTTTTAAGAGGTGTGATTTTTCTATGCGTTGCATTCCTGCGGTTCATATGGACTTAACAAAATGACAACGTCCTGTGTCATTATTGATAATAATATCAATCTTTATTAAGCGGGAAACGCTAAATATAGTATTGAGTACATGACAGCCAACACTTTCAAGGATGCCAAGACCAAGGAGAGCGAACTGCTAACCCACTTCACAAAGCAGGTCGAGAAGATCAAGAAAATGGAGTGGGATCTTGTCGAAAATGACAGGAGCGCCGAGAAGATAAACGCCGCCAACAAGGAGATGGTCTTTCTATTCACGTTCGCCGCCACCGCAAAGAAGGAGGGGGTTCTGGGCAGCGATGAAGAAACGGTCCGCAAGAAGCTAATCGAACTTAATAGCACAGTAATAGAAGTCGCTGGTAAACTGAACTCTACAGTGCGTCAGGTAAATGTCAAGCCGTTCGATTCCGGAGCGATAAAGGACTACGTCGAAGGCAAGAAGGACGCGATCAAGCCGATCCATGATGAGTTCAAAACGCACCACACATACGGCGGAAAGATGGCAGAGTATGTGCCTGATGAGAATGAGTTCGGCAAGAGGATGGAGGAAGTGAAGGAACTGTTCAGGAACGCCAGGCCCATCGTCGAAGATCAGAAAAACGATGAGAATCCGATCATCACTGAGTTTGCAGGAAACAAGAGGGATGAAGAGGAGGCTGAAACTCCGAAAGAGGAGCACCCTGCTGCGGCGCCTAAGGCACGGACCGCGCAGAAGACATCGAGATGGTCCCCGAGCAAAGCGGCGGAAATGACGAAGATCGAGGGAACGATAAAGGATCACAACTGTTCCACTTTTCTGGACGATGCGGTGAATCCGTCAATGAGTGACAGGCTCGTCAAGCATGAGAAGGCGAAGCACGAGGTCACCAAGCTCATGAAAAGCGACATGGAAGACATCCGCGATGCGCTGGAAAAGATAATTGAGAATCCCGCATACGCGGGAGTCAACAAGGAGAAGTTCTCCGATTTGAGGGATGCGGTCGATGATTTCCTTGCTGGAAAGGTGCCCTCCGCGATAGTTGAAATGATCTCCAAGGAGATTGATGAGTTCAAGAGCATCATAGATAACGACGACATGAAGCGCATGAACGGCCTGCTCAACGACAAGGTCGCCGACGAGTATTATCCGCATGCGAGCTCCATCCATACTGCCCTCAATGCATGGTACTACAACCCTGAAAGGAGGCTTACTGCCGAGGATCATAACGCACTCAGGCACGTCAGAGTAGTCGAGATAGAGACGCAGAAAACGAGGAAGACGACTCAGAAATACTCCGGAATCAAATCCCACGGTATCTTCAAGCCGGAAAGGGCCAATGAAAAGCTGGAGGAAGCGATAGTTGGGATGGAAGCTAATGCGGAGGAGATAAGAGTCCAGACGCTCACTCTTATGGCTGAGATGGTAATGGTCGAAGCCAGGATGAGGATGGTGGATGCGGTTTCCAGAGTAGGCGCATACAACCATGAACACGCCAAGCAGCTCATGAAGGGGGCGCTGGATGAAGTGATGGAGGAGCTTGGCATCCACCAGGAGAACGGCCTGCCTGCGATGAAGAGAACCGCTTAGGCGAGATTAAGAGAGGGGTTCGGCTTTCTTCTCCGTTATGGGTAGCGCTTATAAATTCTTAGAGGGCATATTCCAGTGATACTATGTTTCCTAACATGGACCCAAGGGCCCTCAAGGGCATGCTTGACAAGCTGGGCATAAAGAGCACCGCCATAGACAGCACGAAGGTGGTGATACACTGCAGCGACAAGGACATAGTCATAGACGAGCCCGAGGTCACGCTGATAGAGGGCCAGGGCATGCGCTCGTTCCAGATAACGGGCAGGATCAGCGAGACGGACAAGTCTGCCACGGAGATAAGCGACGACGATGTCAAGCTCGTCCAGGACCAGACGGGCAGCGACTCCGACAACGCCAGGAAGGCGCTCGAGGAGACCAGGGGGGACATCGCGGAGGCGATACTCCGCCTCAAGTCAGGAATAGTCTGATTCGGCTCAGTATACGTCCAGCTTGAAGGTCTGCACGAAGGGCACCTTCCCTATCTTCCTCACATCATCCTTCGTAGCCATGCCCTTCCTTATGAGTATCTTGACTGATCTCTCCCCCACCACGTTGGCTGTGTAGATCTCCTCGTCCTTCACGAGCTCCGCAGCCCTGGTCTCGTTCACGAGCTCCCCGCGGTAGAAGGAGGCGTACTTCTCGAGGTCTATCAGCAGCTTACCCTCCTTGAGCACCTTGCCGATCAGTTCCTCGTCGCACATCGCCAGTATGTATCCGTGGTCGGAGGCGTGCCTTTTGATGAAGACCATGCCCATGCAATCACCCGTACTTGTAGTAGAAGAAGAAGGTGGAGCTGTAGAGTATGCCGTACCAGAGCAGCCAGAGCGCCCCCGATATGTTGTAGAGCAGCACCGCTATGAAGCTGGTCCCGAACAGGAGGCCCGAGAACCCGAGCTCGACTGAGGAGAGCCTCGCGGCAGGGAGCATGCGCATAGACCTCGCGTCGGAGTCGACTGACTTGGGCCATGCGTTCCCCGCGCGGTTCGGGAAGATGGCGCCTATGGCGCCCTTCATCCTAGTGAACGCAAGAGCGAAGTTGAGCAGGAAGAGCATTATCCCCTTCCTGAAGGATCCGAAGTAGGCCTTCGTCAGCCCCATGGGGACCAGGACTGAGAGTAGGAATGCGCTTATGCCGAGGATCTCCAGGTTCATCGCGGTGTACGGGGGCAGGAAGATCTGCTTTATGGAAGAGTAGGCGAACGGCGCGGACGAGAACACAGTCAGCACCGATACCACTGTGAAGAGGATCAGGATGGATGAGCAGGTAGTTGAGGCCCATGCCGTGCGACGCGTAGTCTATCTTCGAGAGAGTGGAGAAGTCGCGGTTCTTGGCGGTCTTGTTGTTGAAGAAGTAGAGCAGGAACTGCGTGTCCCCGAGGTTGTACCTGAGCTGCTGCTTGGTGAGCTCGGTGAAGGTGTATATGGGCTTGCCCAGCGCGTATATCTTCGGGAGGTAGAGGCCCTTGAAGTTGAGTATGTTGGACTCGTAGCTGAAGAAGGTGTCCTCCGTGACATACTCGGGGAATCCGCCCATCGCGTCGAGCGCGGAGCGCCTTATTATGCCGCACGACCCCGCGAAGATCGCGGTCCCGTTCAGCACCTTTGACGGCTGTATGAGCTTGAAGAAGAGCGCGTCGAAGAGGTCGACGGTGTCCGAGAAGAAGGTGCCCTTGGCGTACCTCTTCTCCGTCTGCACGAAGGCGACCTGCTTATCCTGGAAGTAAGGGAGCGTGTCCATGAGGAAGTTCGTGTCTGTCAGGTACTCGGTGGAGTCGAAGATGGCGACGAACTCCTCGCTCGATGCCTTCAGTAGGTTGTTCAGGGCGCCCGCCTTGAATCCGTCCCTCGAGTCCCTGTGCATGTAGACGGCCCCGTTGGACTCGCAAGCCGCCTTGAGCTTCATGTTCGTCTCGGGGGACGCCGAGTCGTCGAGGAGGTAGAACCTGACCCTGCCCTTGTCATAATTCAGATCGCGCATGCGAACAAGGTTCTTCTTAACCATCTCCGGGTCCTCGTTGTAGCAGGGCAGCACCACCGCGACAGTGGGGAGGTGCTTCATCGGCTTGAGGCTCTTCTTTATCTTCTCCAGATACTCGTCGTAGAAGTAGGAGCGGTAGTACGCGTATGAGGACGTCACGTTGAAGACTGTGGATACCAGCGCGAGAGAGGTGAACAGTATGGCTACGAGGTAGACGAACGGGTCCCTAGCACTCAGGAGCAGGTACCCCGAGAAAATAAGGCTTAGGGATGAGAGCGCGACGAAGAGGAAGACAATGAAAAGCCTCTTCAGCACGCCCCTGTTCAGCGCTACCATTGGATCATACTGATAGTAAGATGAATTAGATAGAAATATTAATTAACTTTCCAGATATCTATCTGCCGGGATGGCGGAACCAGGTAACGCGCCAGAACATTTGGCGAAACTCGAGATCTGGTGGCTCTCCGAGCCTTTAGGGTTCGAATCCCTATCCCGGCGATTACAGTCATATGCGTGACCCCCGCATGGCGAGGGAGTTCGCGTAAGCGCGTGAGACCTGAGCGAAGGGAAAAAAGATAGGATTATATTATAATCCAGCAATTATCAAGGCATGCAAATGTCAGATGAAGAGATAAAGATCGCGAACATGAGGCACAGGAGATACCTCGTAGCATTCGCCTTCATCGTACTCCTCATAGTCGCCGCCATCGCGGCAGACAGGCTGATAAACTTCCTTATAATCAGGTACTTCCCGCTGTACACTGCTTATATCGCGTACATGTCGGAAGGCCTTAATGCAATACTCGGCATATTCGGCGCGTACCTGATATACAGGCTATTGCTCTCTGTATTGGGTCTCCACGAGCGCAAAGAAACCGACCAGAGAAGAAGCGAGACGGGAAAGGTCATACTGCGCATGCTGTTTTACATCGTTGCGGTATCCATAGCGCTCATCTCCTTCGGGCCTTCTCTGGGCATAACGCTGAGCCAGTCGCTGGCGGGAGGCGCTATAGGAGGCATAATAATAGGGCTCGCGGTCCAGACTGTTGTGACAAGCATCCTGTCGGGATTTCTCATATCCACGTCAAAGACGCTGATACCCGGGGACGTCATGGTCCTGCATTCCACGCTGTGGGGCGACATGATATGCAAGGTCGTGAGGGTAAACATAATCTTCACGGAAGTCATGACACAGACTGGAAACAGGGTGAAGCTTCCTAACACGACGCTCTTCAGCGCCACCACCTTCACGAGCCTGAAGAAGGGTAACGCCTATTCCTATACGATACAGGTCTCGGTAGCCCCTGATGTGCATGTGACTGAATTCGACAGGAGGGTCAGGATTGCGCTCAAGGAAAAGCTCTCGAAACTGGAGAAATCGGTCCCTCAGATCTACCTGTTCTCCAGGGCATTCGACAGGAACACGTTCAATGTCACGATAAGCTTCAACGACTTTTCCGAGATGAACGAGATCATCGACATCACCAACAAGGCTTTTGACGAGGTTTACTGGGGCCTGAAGGCGCCGCCGCAGCAAAACGGCCGGACACAAGGCGGAAGACCCTCTGCAAAGCAGGGAAGATGAGGGCAGTGGGCCGTAAGCGCGGAGGCCCAACCATGCGGGCATGAATCTCGGATTTCAGTCTCTCAAAGGGCACTTTATGGATGCATTGAAAAACAAGGGGCGGCTTCTGCCGATCCTTCTGATATTGGCCCTGGCGATGCTGCTGCTCGTGAAGCTCTATTCGATAGGGGGCATATACTGGGACCTAGTGACCCGCTTCCTTTTCTCGCGGTCCTTGCTGGCTCCGCAGCTATACGGGGCGATCCTTAACCATGACGCGGCCATTGCTGTGAGCCATGCGGACAGCTTCTATCTCGAGCCGTTCAGGGAGCCATTGCTCTCGGTCCTCGCGCTGCCTTTTGTTATGTCTCAGTCGGGAGGCTACATAATCGCGTTCCTGCTCTTCGAGATGCTTCTGCTGTTCTGGGCCTCGTGGTACCTGTCAAGGCAGGCGGAGATCTCCCCGATGCTGCTGACCCTGCTGCTCTTTACGCCATACCTCGTCTATTTCCTAATGGTTCTCGACGGCTCTGAAGTCCTTTCAATGGTGTTCCTGCTGTTCATGGCCGCATTCATGCTGAAGAAAAGCGCAAAAGCTGGCATTTTCGTGGGCCTTGCCTCCCTGACCAAGTACGTGTCCCTGATATTCGTGCCCGTTCTCCTGCTCTTGCCGAAGGGCGACAGGAAAAGGGCCGCTGCGTATCTGATCCTGACGACCCTGCCATGGCTCATGTTCAACTGGATGGCGTTCGGGAATCCCCTATATAGCTATGGGTATTCGCTGGAACTGATACTGACCAACTCCGCTTCCTACACAGCCCCGAACCCTTCCGGCGCGATCCTGACTTCGCTGAACATGATCTTCTCGAACCTGATTCCGCCGATCGCGATAATCGCGCTGGCGCTTTTGTTTTACGCGCTCGGATCGGGAAACGGAAGTAAGCTTCTGAGAAGGATCAGGGAGTTCAGATTCTCCAAACTCGGATACAGGTACAGGCTGTCTCTTTACCTGGTCTTCCTCGCCGCGATCGGCTGGGCCTTCCTTTCTTCCAGCAACTCCATAAACAACCTTCCCAGATGGGGCTACATACTGTACTTCAGCATCGCCACGCTTCTGGCGATTCTCCTCAACGATCTCTTCAGCCCCAGGGCAAAGGGCGTGACCCTTGCAAGATATCGCACTCTTGCGTATCTGGCGCTTTTTTCCATTTCTGCAGCTACGCTCCTGTACTCCCTGAATGCGATCGGCAGATCCTTCCCGCTCTACTCTTACGGCACTACAAACGCTACCATACTGGAAGCGGTGGGCACGATAAAATCGGCAGGGCTTTCGAACTGCAGCGTCGTATCTAACGACTGGGTCTACCTGAGGTTTTACGGAATCAAGGCGCATTCCCCCTATTACTACAACAGGACCATCCTTGGCTATCCCATAGTCTCATTCGATGGCATAGGAGTCCAGCCTTCGGTCATCAACACTTCGTATGTTGAAAGGACAGTACGTTACACGGGTTTTTCGATTTATTTCCCGGCCAACTATAGCTGCGCATGAAGGGGCGGACAGGAACCTACGCATGGGCGGATATGGGATTATTAAAACATAACGCAAAATACCTCCTATGCTCGATTTGGGACTTCTTGTCGCCCTAATGGCAATGCTGTCCTTCGCGGTCTCGGACACCATAGCGAAGAGGATCTCAATGAGGATGGGCAGCAAACGCGCGACGACAATAATGCTCGGCGGGAGCGTACTTCCCCTCCTGGTAGGAGCGTATTTCTTCGGTCTGGGTCAGATAAACCTCACAACGGTGCTCTTTTCCGCGGCTTCGGGGGTGGTTTATGCGGCCGCCTTCCTGCTGCTGTACAAATCGCTGGAGACGAAGCAGGTATCGAACACGATCTCGCTGTCAGGGATAGAGTGGGCTCTCGTGATCGCATTCTCCGTAATTGTCCTGGGGGAGCACGTAACAAGGCTTCAGCTCCTCTGCTTCATCGGAATATTCGTCGGCGCATTCCTGGTCACCACCACGAGGAAGTTCGTTTTCGACAGGGGCTACCTGCCCGCGATGGCATCGATGGTCGCCTTCGCCGCGGTCTACGCCCTGCTCATCTACGCGCTGCAGAGCTCGGGCGGGGTACTGCTGCCCACACTGATAAACAGGGTGTTTGCGGTGCTGACGATGTTTACCTATCTCGTGATCTCTCCCGAATCGAACAGGAGGTTCGCGAAGGCAAGGCTTCTGAAGGACGGATTGGCGGCGGGGGGCACGCTGATGGGGATCTTCAACGGCATGGCATCGATCTTCGTCCTGTCTCTTGCAACGCTGAACCTTGTCGCGGTCGGATCCGTCCTGGTGGCCGCCGAGCCCGCAATAGTGATACTGTTCGCCTACGTATTCTACAAGGAAAGGTTCGCCAAGCACCAGGCGATAGGATTCATACTGCTGATCATGAGCATCCTGATACTCAGCGCGGCATAGCAGAAGCCGCCCGCCGACGGAGTACAGAAAGCATTTATAGATGTATATTCCGAATAGGATTCACCGTAACTGGGTGGGTTTTGTCCTAAGTTCACCGCGGGTGCTGGAGATGAAGGTCAAAAAAATAAGGCTTAAGGTGCAGAGCGACCCCCGTGGCTGGTCTGCCGACATGTTCAAGACGAGCGAGACGGGAGAGAAGCTAAGGTACGTGTACCTCATAACTTCGAAGCCCGGGACTGTCAGGGGCAACCACTACCACCTGCACAAGAACGAGTGGTTCTGCCTGGTCAAGGGGACCATGAAGTTCTTCCTGTTCGACAACGTCACCAAGGAGAAGAAGAGCTTCACCGTAAAGGGCGCAAGCCCCGTGCTGATCAACATACCCCCAAAGGTCACCCATGCGATGAAGAACACCGGGAGGGAGGACGCCTACATTCTGGAGCTGGCGACCCACGAGTTCGACAAGGACAAGCCGGACACATACAGGAACGTCATCCTGTGATTTCACGTTTAGAGGTTGAATGAATGGTAAAAAAGGCGCTCATAACAGGCGTGACCGGCCAGGACGGCGCGTACCTGTCCAAGCTTCTGATTGACAAGGGGTACAAGGTCTACGGGACGTTCAGGAGGCTCTCTTCACCTAACTTCTGGAGGCTCCAGCACCTGGGCATCATGGATAAGGTCAACCTCATCCCCTGCGACCTTAGCGACATGAGCTCCATCATGGAGGCGATAAGCATCTCCGATCCCGACGAAGTCTACAACCTGGCGGCGCAGAGCTTCGTCGCCGCCGCGTTCGAGGAGCCGATAACCACGACGCAGGTGGACGGAATCGCTGTCGTGATGTTCCTCGAGGCGATAAGGATCCTGGACAAGGACATAAGGTTCTACCAGGCGTCCACAAGCGAGATGTTCGGGCAGCAGGGCCTCGCCGGAGGCATCGGCGCGCTCTCCAAGAACTCCCTTAACGAGGACAGCAGGTTCAAGCCGACCAGCCCCTATGCGGCCGCGAAGCTTTACGGCTACTGGACCACCAAGATCTACAGGAAGGCTTACAAGATATTCGCATGCCAGGGGATACTTTTCAACCACGAATCGCCCCTGCGAGGACTAGAGTTCGTTACCAGGAAGATAACGAACGGGGTGGCGAAGATATCGCTCGGCCTTGAGAGCGAGATCACCCTCGGCAACGTGAAGTCCGTGAGGGATTGGGGATACGCCCCGGAGTACGTGGAGGCGATGTGGAGGATGATGCAGTACGACGAGCCGGACGACTTCGTGGTAGCTACCAACAGGTTCCATTCGGTACTCGGGTTCGCGATAGCGGCGTTCGACGAGGCCGGGCTGAACTGGAGGAAGTACGTCAACAAGGACAAGAGGTTCCTCAGGCCCATAGACACCAACGCGCTCCAGGGAGACTACTCGAAGGCGAAGAAGGAGCTGGGCTGGGAGCCGAAGACGTCGTTCGAGCAGCTCGTAAAGATAATGGTGAAGGAGGACATAAGGAGGTGGCAGAGGGTCATCGACGGCGAGAGGTTCCCGTGGGACGCCCCGAACTATCCGACCGAGGCGAAGATAATCAGCAGGATACTCAGAGATTGAGGTGTTTGCATGTCAAAAATTCAGATGTCCGCCCCGTACCTGGGAGACGAGGAGCTCAAGAACGTGACCGAGGCGATAAAGGAGGGATGGATAAGCTCGAACGGACACTTCATCCAGGACTTCGAGAAGGGCTTCGCCTCATACATCGGCGCGAAGCAGGGCATAGCAGTTAACAACGGCACCGCCGCGCTGCACCTGGCGCTCGCGGCCCTCGGGCTGAAGAAAGGTGACACCGTCATCGTCCCTTCGATAACATCGATCGCGTGCGCGAACAGCATAAGGTACACGGGAGCCAAGCCCGTATTCGTCGACGCCAACAAGGACTACTGGTGCATGGATCCCGCCGACGCCGAGTCTAGGATCGACGAGCGCACGAAGGCGATAATGCCAGTCCACCTGTACGGCCATCCCTGCGACAGCGACGAGATAAACCGCATCGCGAAGGAGCACAACCTCTACGTGGTCGAGGACTGCGCCGAGGCGCACGGCACCGAGTACAAGGGCAAGAGGATCGGGACGGCGAGCGACATAGCCTGCTTCTCCTTCTACGGAAACAAGATAATAACCACGGGCGAGGGGGGAATGTGCCTGACCGGCAGCGACGAGCTCGCGGAGCGCATGCGCATGCTCAGGAACCAGGGGACGAAGCCCGAGTACAAGAACAAGTACTACTACGACGTCGTCGGATTCAACTACAGGATGACGAACATCCAGGCCGCGATAGGCGTCGCGCAGCTAAAGAAGATAGACTACCTGATAGAGAGGAAGAGATGGATCGCGAAGACGTACAACTCGCTCTTCGCGGGCCACGAGAAGAAGGTGACCACCGCCCCGGAGATGCCGTGGGCGAAGAACACCTACTGGTACTACTCGATCCTCGTCCCGAAGAGCAAGAGGGACGCGGTGACCAAGGCGCTCAACGACAGCGAGATAGAGGTGAGGCCTTTCTTCTATCCGATACACATGCTTCCCGTCTACAAGAGCAGGGGCAGCTTCCCCGTCTCGAAGGACATAGGGTTCAGGGGCCTGAACCTTCCGAGCGGTCCGACCCTTACGGAGGATGAGATAAGGCGCGTGGCTGACACGATACTAAGCGCCGTCTGAGAAGGTTTCCGCGCTTCAGCGGACTTCCAATTTCTCGGCGTCGACCACTTTCCACACCCTCTCCCTGCAGCCGACGAAGTTTCCGAGCATCCTGCCGTGCGCGCGTATGGCGGCCAGTATCCTCCAGTCCGTCTGCGACTCGTAAGTCCTGCAGAGCGCGATCTTCCTGGCGCAGGAAAAGGAGATGTACTCCGGCTCAAGTGCGCCCCTGCTTTTTCTCGGGTTCAGTACTGGAAACACTTTCGAGCCATTAGTGTTGACGATTCCGCTCATGACTGAGAACAGTTTCGTGCCCTTGATTGCATATGGGAGATCCTCGTAGAAGTAGACATTTCCGCCCTTTTCCTCCTTCGCTAGCCCGATCCCGATCCTGGCGAGCAGGACATGGTCCCCGTGGCCTCCTATCCCAAGGGGAAAGAAGACTCTTCTCCCTTCTTTTAAGTATTTCTTGATCGCGGCGTAAATCTCGGTGTATGCCTTGCTTCCGTCTGCAGATCCGTCCCTGAATGGAAGAAAGTCGACCTTCGCCCCTACCTCTTTCGCGTTCTTCTCCTCTTCTTTCCTGCGGATCGCAGTGACCTCCTTCACCCCCTTCCTGCCCCTCATAGTGAAATCCGAGATTGAAAAGACGTCGACAACCTTCTGCGGCTTCGAACTGCATTTGATGAGGAGGCCTCCGAGTGAGAAGAATGCGTCGTCTATGTGCGGCGATATGATAACGTTCTCGTACTTCACTTTATCTCCTCCGGCATCGCGAACTTCTCATTGCCCTTGAAGCGTTTGAGTTCGCCCACCAGCCTGTTGAATGCGTCCTTGTGCGCCCTGTCAGTTGGATCGACCGGTTTGCTTCCCTTCAGGAACTCCTCCACTATGCCGTCGCTCCCATTCACGTTCAGCTTGTAGCCGTCCATGTAGATCGCTGCCCTGACCTTCTCGTACTTATCCTCGACGTACTTCTTCCTGAAGTCGTAGCTCTCTGGCGGCCTGTCCATGTTCCCGAACGCCTCGCCGAATGCCTTGTCCTTGGTGATCGCACGATCGTCCTCCCCCTTTATGATGTCCTTTATCAGCCTCGGTATGTCGACAAGGCTCTGGTACCCCTCCCTCTTCCTGAATTTCTTTGACTTGGGGTACTTTATGATCAGCGGAACGCGAATTATCTCGTCGTAGAGGTATATGCTGTGGTACATGAACCCGTGCTCGTTGAACGCCTGCCCGTGGTCGGAGGTGATTATTATCATCGAGTCGTCGTAAAGGTCCCTCCTCTTCAGCATCTCTATGAGCGTTCCGAGCTGCTCGTCGAGGTACTCCGCCTCCTTCGCGTACTCCTTCTTCAGGCTCTCCACGCTTGCGTCGCTGATCCTCTTTATCCCTGTGAAGTCGTCCTGTATCGCCTTGAAGCTCTGCCCGATGTACGGGTCGTGCAGCTCCCAGAAGTTGATGAATAGGAAGAACTTCCCGTTGAGCGCCATGTTCCCGAGCATCCTGTTCGTGAGCGCAGCGCCCTTGTTGCGTGGGTAGTCCATCAGCTCGGTGGTCTTCCTGACCTTGAGGTACTCGAGCGCGAACTTCGGAAGCTCGGCCGCCCTGCCCCTCTTTATCAGCTCCCTGAGCACCTGCATCGAGTCGGAGCCAAGCACCTTGGCCTCCGTTGCTATCTTGCTGTGGCCCCACGGCGAGATCTCCACATTGAAGAAGAAGTCGAAGCCGTAATCGAACCCAGTGAACCTTGAGAGCATGAAGTTGTTGGATATGCCTATCGTGTCGTATCCCTTTGCCCTGAGGCTCTCCGCCAGCCTCTCCGCCTTCAGCATCGAGTTGCATTTCACGAGGCCCTCGACCTTCGTCTCGGCTGTCTCGTGGATCCCGTGTCTGCTCGCGTACATGCCTGTGAACAGCGAGGCGTGAGACGGGAACGTCCATGTCTCGGGGGCGATGCAGTTCTCGTACACCATCGCGTCCTTCGACATCTTGGAGAGATTCGGCATCTTGCCGACCGCGTCGGCCCTGAGCGTGTCGCACACGATAAGTATTATGTTCGGGGCCGCCATGCATCACACCCCTTCCGGGAGCCTGAACTCCTCCTTGCCCCTGAATTCGTCTATCCTCTTGATCATCTCCCTAAGCACCTTCCTGTTCTCCGAATCTGCCGCGCTGATGTCCTTCTCCCCCTTCATGAACTCCTGCACTGTGCCGTCCGTGCCGTTCAGGGTGAGCTTGTAGCCGTCCATGTACACCGCCTTCATGACCTTCTCGTACTTCTTGTCGACGTACGGCCTCATATGCTCGTAGCTCTTCGGCAGGAACTCTATGTTTCCGTATGACTCGGAGAATGCGCACCTCTTCGTGATCGCGCTATCGTCCCCTCCCGCGATGATGCTCTTCACGAGCCTCGGTATGTCGACAAGGCTCTGGTACCCCTTCCTCTTCCTGAACTTCTTTGACTTTGGGTACTTGACGATCAGCGGCACCCTTATCGCCTCGTCATAGAGGTATGCGACGTGGTACATCATCCCGTGCTCGTTGAACGCCTGCCCGTGGTCCGCGGTGACGATTATCATCGTGTTGTCGTACAGGTCACGCTCCTTGAGCATCTCGATGAACCTGCCGAGCTGCACGTCGAGGAACTCGCTGCCTGTCTTGTACTGGTCCTTCAGGAACGCGACCTTCTCGTCGCTGAACTTCTTTATCCCTGTCGAGGTTGTCGAGCAGGTCCTTGTCGCTGAATCCCACGTACGGCTCGTGCATCTCGAAGAAGTTTATGAAGAGGAACAGCGGCTCGTTTAGCGTCGCGTTCGTCAGGAGCTCAGTCGTGAAGGCGGCGCCCTTGTCGACGGGATAGTTCGACGCCTTCGCGACCTTCTTTATGCGCTCCATTTCGTTCGCATACTTAAGGATGGTCCCGAACTTGCCCTCCCGGACGAGAGCGGTCAGAACCTGCAGTGGATCCGCGCCTATGTGCCTCGCCTCCGTGGCGGTCTTGCTCTGTATCCACGGGGACGACTCGAGCATTAGGAAGTTGTCGAAGCCGTAATCGAACCCCGTGTACCTTGAGATCATGAAGTTGTTCGATATGCACAGCGTGTTGTAGCCCTTCGTCTGCATGTACTCAGGAAGCCTCTGCGCCCTCAGTTCGATGTTCGCCTCGGCAAGGTTCTCGACCTTCATAGTCCTGCTCTCGTGCACCTTGTGCTCGTTCGCGTACATGCCAGTGAACATCGATGTGTGGGAGGGGAACGTCCACGTCTCGGGGGCGATGCAGTTGTCGTAGACCATCGAGTCCTTGGCGAACCTGTCGAGGTTCGGCATCTTGGCTGGGCCGCCGTACCTCTCCATTATGCTCTTGCGCAGCGAGTCGCAGACTATAAGGATAACATTGGGTCTCATGAAACACCTGAAGAATGTTTAGATTAATCAATCAGAGGTCTTTATAGCGTTGCGTCGCACCATCCCCTGGCTCGCGCGCGGTGCAGAACGCTCACATGTATCCGAGCGCCCTGAGCTTCTTCATCACTTCCTCTTTCTCCTTGTCGGATACCTTCTCGTGCCTTCCTTTCTTGGCCCTCTTCGCCTTCTTGCCCTTCTTCGAGGCACCGCGCTTCGCGCGCCTCTCCTTCTTGACTATTTTCGCCATCCGAATGACCTCATTATCATTCACTCAATAGCTATTTATTTACTGCCTATCCTACGCCCTCCGGGCCCAAAGGAAAGGCTTAAATACGTGATGTTGTATAATGTTATAACATTGCATGACATTGCACGACATGTGCGATGCAAAAATCACGTTTGGTGTAAGCATGGATGAAAAAGAATTCATAGACAAGAACAACCTAGGAGACAGGTTCACGTCCGCAAGGACGGGAAGGTGCGAGGACCTTATGATACCCGAGGCAAGGGCTCTTCTGAACCTGCCTCTCGAGGAGAAGATAAAGAAGTCACAGGACGTGATAAGGGAGGCGCTGGCCAAGTACCACAACATAGCGCTCGGATGGAGCGGAGGCAGCGACAGCAGGGTACTCCTTGACATTGCTCTTCCATTGAAGAGGGACCTGCCTACTGTTTTCGTAGACACGCAGCACGAGTTCAAGCAGACCTACAAGTACGTCGATGACGTGCGAAGGGAGCTCCATCTTGTGAAGCACGCCACAGTGATGGCGGACAAGGACAGGGAGAAGGAGTTCGCGAAGCAGTACGGGGAGAAGACCGCCGAGTTCACGACAACCTGCTGCGGCTACCACAAGATAGGGCCGATGATGAAGGCGATAGAGTTCTACAAGTACGATGCGTTCATGGTGGGACTGAGGGGCGTAGAGCACGAGGAGAGGGCGAAGGAGACTTTCTTCTCCCAGAGGCACAACCCCGATCACATAAGGGTCCACCCCTTGCTGTTCTGGAGGAAGGACGACATATTGGAGTACATCGCCAAGTACAAGGTGAAGTGCAACCCGATGTACGCGAAGGGATATACCTCTCTTGGATGCGACGTGTGCACCTCGCCTAACACCGACCCGAACGCCCACGAAAGGGCAGGAAGGGGAGTGGTCAGGGAGACAGTAATGAAGAAGCTGAGAGACCTAGGCTACACCTGATTTCAGAGGCGTGTAGATGGAAGGGCAAAAGGGTGTCGGTGTGGAAAGACCTAATGTGGTGATCATTGTCATCGATGCCTTCAGGCCCGACCATCTCAGCATGTTCGGATACGGAAAGGAGAGCGATGCGAACCTGAAGAGGATAGCCAAGGATGGCGTCCTCTTCAGGAACCAATTCTCTGTATGCAACGCCACGGCGCCCGCCGTGACAAGCATGCTCTCCGGTCTGCTGCCCAGCAGCCACGGAGTATACCACCAACTCCCATACACTCAGCCCGAGGAGTTCGATTCCGCCGAGAGGATAGGATTCTGGCTTCCGAGCTACCTTCAGGAGAAGGGATACGACACGATGGCCTTCGACTGGATCGGATTCTGGTTCACGAAGGGATTCGACTACTACAAGGAGAGCGAGAAGAAGATAAAGGGCCTTTTCCCTCCGACAAAATACACGATCGATCTTGCAATTTCAAGGATAAAGGAATCGAAGAAGCCTTTCTTCGCATTCATCCACCTCTGGGACACACACTTCCCGTTCCCGAACACGAAGTTCGAGGGCAGCGGCGTAAACGACGAGGAGAAAATACTGGCCGACATAAAGAACGAGAAGCAGAGGGCGTACGTCAAGAACAGGATGGACGCCGCGAAGCTCTACTCCGTCAAGGACATAAACGACAAGTACGACGAGACCATAAGGGTAATCGACAAGGAGGTCGGCAGGTTCTATGACTTCCTTGGGGAGCAGAAGCTGCTCGACAACACGATAATTGTCATACTCGGGGACCACGGCGACCAGATACACGAGCACGGCATATACTTCAGCCACTGCGGACTGTTCGAAGGATCCATTCGGGCGCCTATGATAATGAAGATTCCCGGAGTCAAGGGAAAGGAGACGAGCGAAATGGTCCAGAACACCGATATAGTGCCGACCCTGATAGAACTTCTCGGAGACAAGGAAACGGTGAAGCTTGACGGCAAATCGCTGATGCCACTCATCAAGGAGGGCAAGAAGGTGCACAGCGAGGTCTTCCTCTTCGACGCTCTCGCAAACAAGGTGAAGGCGGTAAGGACCGAGACGAGGAAGCTCATAATCGCCGAGGACAACTTCTGCAACCTCTGCAAGTCGAGCCACCACAGCGGAAGCGAGGAGTACGACCTTGTGGTCGACCCCAATGAGGAGAAGAACGTGTTCTCCGCAAATTCCGAGATGCTAAAGCATTTCAAGAAATGATATCTATAAGAGCTTCAGCGGGATAGATATCTCCGACTCTGCACACCAAATTCCAGGGATGCGAATGACAAATAGGCTAAGGGACGACCTGAAATTCATCGGGAAGAGGCCCAAGCTGATCGCGAAGAGGCTGCTGAACATAAGGGATGAGCTCAGCTACCTGACGGTGCTCAAGGAGATATTCATACAGCAGTCATACCGCTGGCTCGTCGAGGATCTGAAGCCAGGCACGACCGCGATAGACATAGGCGCCTACAAAGGGGAGACTGCGATATACCTTGCAATGCCCGACGGGATAAAGAAAGTGATTGCGATAGAACCTTCCAGGCAGGCTTTCATAGTGGCTGAAAAACAAGTCAAGGAATCCCAACTTGGCGGGAAGATACATCTGATAAACAATTCCGTCTCCAAGGAAGGCGGGGGAACATCTGATTCGGACGCGCCGAGCTCCTCGATATACCAGGCGAAGGCGTCGGCGTCTTCCGAGAAGAAATCATTGATGCTCAAGGACGTCGTGAAGATGGCAAACTCCGATCGGATAATAATCAAGTGCGACGCGGAGGGCGCGGAGAAGGAGATATTCGACTGCGATCCCGGTGCGCTGGACGGGGTCTACAGGATGCAGATAGAGTACCACGACACCTTTCCCGAACTGAACCAGCTACTCACTGACAGGGGATTCCACGTGAAGCAGATGGACGACCACGAAGGCATATTCTACAAGCGAGTGGGCTATGTTCAGGCGTGGAGGTAGAATGCCCCTCTTTTTCTCTCCTGAATGCACCTGCAGACGACTCCCTGTGCCTCATCTGACGAATCTTACCGTGTAAGATAAGACGACGTCGAGTACCGGCCCGAACGCGGGAACTCCCGCGCTGACGGAGCGGAGTATCTCGAACTCCTTCTTGCGAAGCGCTCCCGTGATCCCGACAAGCGCGGGATAGAAGGCGACGACCGCAATCATTCCCACCACGAGCTTCAGTGTGTCGCTGACCGGAATCAGGTTTATCGGGAGCAGCATGAGGAGCAGAATGGCGCTCGCGGCCATTATTCTATAGACCCCTCCTAGCTCAGTACTTATGCCCAGCTCCTTCTTCATGTACCTGATCCCGAGATAGTCCAGTGCAAGGGCGCCGAAGAGGTAGAACCCCACTATGACGCCGTAAGCGCTGAGGAAGGGCACGAGGACGAAGAGCAGCGCTATCTCCGCTATGGAGATGGCTACGGTGTACTTGAACAGCTTGTTCACCTTCCCGAAGCTTATCATCACCGACGTCGCGTACACGCCGATAATCCCGAGGAGCGTGCAGACGCTTAGAAGCGGTATGTAGTAATGGGCACTGGTGTAGGTGGGGAAGACCGAGTTCACGAGCGCGTTCGGGAACGCCGAGAGATACGCGAGGGCCGGCGCCGCTATGAGCACCCCGAAGTATATCGAGTAGTGGTAGAGGTCCCCTATCATCTTCTTCGAGTTCTCCTTCTCCATCGCCGTCGAGAACATCGGTATCAGCACGGATCCTATGAACAGCATCACCGAGCCTATTATAGTGCTTATCCTTGTCGCGACTCCGAAGGATCCGACTATCGCGGGAAGCGAGAGCGCCCCAAGCAGGAGCACGGCGAAGGCGCTTATCGAGGTGGATAGTATCCCCGCCGCCGAGAGGACAAGGGAGAACTTCACCATGTGCACTATCTTGTCCATCCTCTCCCCGAATCCCCTGAGCCTTATCCTGATCCTCGTGTGCCGATTTATCATGACCACTCCGACCGCCATGCCTATCAGCGAGCCGATTATGGTCCCCCAGATGACGCCCGCGGGCCCGAACTGCAGGTAGACGAGGGCGACGCTCACCACCGCTATCGCGGTGTTGCCTATCATGAAAGTGAGCGCGCATCCGAGCCCGTCCTTGAACCCTATGAGTATGTTGTACTCGAGGAACATCATCATCATGAACGCCATGCTGAAGAGCGAGAGCATTATCAGCCCGACGTACGCGGGGCTGTGGAAGACGTAGCTCGCTATGAATCCGCTGAGCGCTGCTCCGATCACGAAGAATGCGAGGCACAGGAGCAGCAGGAACATTATGCTCGCCCCCACTATCTCGGCGAGCTCATCCTTCTCCTTCCTCGACTGCAGGCCGGGTATCTGCCTGTTCACGTAGTGGGCTATCCCCGTGACCCCGAAGGAGCTGAAGAATACCGCCACGCTGTATGCGAGGCTGTATATTCCGTAGCTCGCGGGACCGAGCATCCTGGCGATGACAACCACCATGATCCCGCTTATCAGTATGGATGCGACCTGGGTTATCGTGACGAACGACGCGACCTTCGCGCTGCTGAGCCCTATCTCCATTGTCTCCGCTTCGTTCTCGTAAGGCATCAAAACACTATCCTAACTCCGCGTCCCTCTCGTACTTCTCCCTGAGCAACCTTATGAGGAGCATTATCCCCTGCTTCTTGTTCATGTACTTCCTGTTGAGCCCGTCGACGACATCCGTCCTGTCGAGCCCGAGGAACCCGACAGTCCCCTCCTTCTGTATTATCTTCGCTATCTCGAAGTCCTCATCGGCGGTCTCTGCGCCCCTCCACCCCTTCATCTTCTCCGAGTACCTTGCGGCTCCGGGGAACGCCTCGATCACACCCCTGATTCTCCTCCTCCTTATCTGGTGGGCGACGTCCCTTGCGAGCATCGACATGAAGTAATCGAAGCTGCTCACCTCCTGGTCCTGTGATTTCAGCCCGAGCGCCTGGTAGAGCCGAAGGCCCGCGAGCATGAGCCTCTTCACCGGCCCGATTTCCTTCTTGTCGAGAGAGTAGAGCCTTCTCGCCCTATCGTACATCTCGAGCATGTTCTTGTTGTAGTCCCTGTAGGTGTATCTCTGGAACCTCTCCAGCTCCGCGTATCCCACTTTGGTCGTGTGGGACTTCCCTGTGGTCATGTGGTTTATGTAGTAGCCGTCCGAGAGCTCGAGGAAGGTTCCGCGCACTATCGGCTGCTCGTGGAGCATCCCCCTGAAGTGGATCTTCCCCTTCTTGAAGAGCCTTATCTGCGACGATACGAACGTCCTGCTTTTCGGGCCGTGGACGCTGTAGATCGGAATGGAATAGGCGTCGTTCCCCTTTCTCGAAATGAGCTTATGCATGTCCCTGACGAGGGACTCCGAAGGCTTCTCGTCTGTGTTGAACGCGATGACCCACTCGTTCCTGCACTTGGTCAGCGCGTACATCATCAGGGGCTCCCTGAAGCCGAGGGCAATGACGTCGAATATCCTCATCCTGTCGAGCCCGAGCCTGCGCTTCCCCTCCTTGAGGTACGCCTTCCCTCGCTTGCCGCTCGCGTCCATCACGACTGTCTCGTCGAAATCTCCGCGTATCGCGCTCGCGAGCTCGATTGCCTGGTCCGTGTCGTCCTTCGAGAATATTAGAGCCGTCGCCTTCATTCTCCTTCCCTCACCGCGACTATGTCCCCCGAGATTATCGAGGTCTTGAACAGGTTGGTGAACGACCTCCTGGGCTTAGTGTAGGTGACCGCGAAGCCCTCTTTCTTCAGCCTCTCCACCAGGTCCCTGTAGCCGTGGTGATACTCGACGTTTATCGTTTCGAACCTTTTGAGCGTTTCGCTCGAGACGTGCCTGAATATCCCGTACTCGCATCCCTCGCAGTCGACCTTGAGCGCGCCGTGCCTTATCTTGCACCTCTCCGCCAGCTCGTCGAGAGAGACAGTCGGGACTTCCTCTTTGAAGCCGAAACCGTCGTCTATTGTTATCTTGCCTCCCCCCTTGCCCGAGACCGCGAGCCTGAGGGACTCTATCTTGCCCTCGAGCCCGTTGAGCTTCGCGTTCCTCTTGGCTATCTTGTAGAGGGACATGACCGGCTCGACCGCGTAGACTTTCTTTGCTCCGCCTTCGAGTATGTAGTACACCGCACCGTCCCCTACGAACGCGCCTATGTCTATGACGTCCTTGCCCCTTACGTCGATCATGCCGTAGTGCTTGGATATGAAAGCCTCCGCCACTGATCCTGCGCCGCTGCGGTCGCTGAGGACGCTCATGCTTCCGAACTTCATGTGAACAACGCCGTTGCTGACGGTGTGCTTCACCTTCCTAAGGGTGTTCCTCGTCTCCACCTCCGCTATCAGCTCGCTCATGTTGGATTTCTTGAGGGGGAATATCTCGCCGCTGCCGAGCTGCACCTCCGCCTCGCCCTTGGCCCCGACGTAAACCATTATGACCTTCCACCAGTCGTTCGTCTCCCGCATCATGGGCACGAGATAGGCGTTCGCGAGGTATCCCACGTACCTGATGGCCCCCGGCACCGACGAAAGGGTCAGCCGGAGCCTGTCCTGGTCGTAAACATTATCTTCCATGAAAACACCATTTCCAATAAGCACACAACATATATTAGTATATTATAGGGGGCGCCCAGGCTCACTTCACCGTGACCGACTTCGCGAGGTTCCTCGGGTAGTCGGGGTCTATCCCCCTCGCCAGGGCCATGTGGTATGCGAGTATCTGTATCGGTATTATGTTGACTATCGGGCTGGCGTTACCGGCATCTGGCACCTTAAGCCAGTAGTCGAAGGCCTCGTTGTTCTCGGGGGCGACCCCTATCACGTATCCGCCCCTCGCCTTCACCTCGACGGCGTTGCTTAGGATGCTCCCCCTGTTCCCGTCGTTTGCGACGAGCACTATGCACGGCGTCCCCTTCTCTATCAGCGCCAGGGGCCCGTGCTTTAGCTCTCCCCCTGCGAAACCCTGCGCGTGTATGTAGCAGGTCTCCTGCAGCTTTATCGCCGCCTCCTCCGACATCGGGAAGTTCGCGCCCCTGCCGAGTATGAATATGCTGTTGCTGCCTGCGAGCCTCGCCGCTAGCTTCTTTATCCTGGTCTCGTACCTAGGGTTCAGCATGTCGTTGACCTCCGAGGCGGTGTTGAGGAGGAGCAGCTTGCCCTCCTTCAGCCTTCCGGCGGTGGCGTAGGCGAGAAGCGTCGCGAGCGAGAGCTGCGCCGTCGTCGCCTTGGTGCTTGCGACCGCCCTCTCCGCGCCCGCGTTGACGAGGAGGAAGTCGTCGCTAACCCGCATCATCGTCGACCCGAAGACGTTGAGCAGGCTCAGTATCCTTGCGTGCTTCCTCTTCGCGACCTCCATCGCCTCTAGGACGTCCGCGGTCTCCCCGCTCTGAGAGATTGCGATCATGAGCGTGTTCTTCTTGAGGTAGTGCTCGTAGCTCCCGAACTCGGAGGCCACCACGGAGTTTACGTGCTTGTCCGCGACCTCGGAGAAGAGGTAGCTGGCGACTCCGCAGACCTTGCCCGACGTCCCGCTCCCGACGAGGAAGACGCCGAAGGCGCCCCTTATCCTCCTCGCTATCCCCTGGATCTTCCGGTCGTCCTGGTTTATCGCCTGGGCTATGGTCTCCTTCTGCTCCATTATCTCCTTTATCAGGAAGTGGTCGTAGCCCGACTTGCTCGCCTCCCCCCTCTTCCAGTCGACCTTGACCAGCCTCTTTCGCACCCTGCTGCCGTCGGAGACCCTTCAGGAACTCCGGCTTGGCGCCCCTCTTCACGACCGCCATCTGGCCGTCGTCTATGTACATGACCTCGTTCGTGTCGTCGAGGAAGGCGTAGACGTCCGAGCTGACGTAGAACCCCCTCCCTTTCGGAAGGACCCCGACTATCAGCGGCGCCCCTAACCTGACCGCGGCGATCTCCCCCGTCTCAAGGCTCGCCGCCACGAAGGCGGACCTGCCTTCCAGCATCTTGGCGGTCTCCCTCACAGCCGCGGCGAAGCTCCTGCCCTTTCCCATCCTCTCCTCTATGAGGTGGGGTATTATCTCTGTGTCCGTCTGCGAGAGGAGCCTGTGGTTCCTCCCGGAGAGCCGCTTCCTCAGCTCGATGTAGTTCTCGACTATGCCGTTGTGGACAACCGCCACCCTGCCCGCGCAGTCAAGATGGGGGTGACAGTTCCTTTCGCTTATCCCTCCGTGGGTCGCCCACCTCGTATGCCCGAGCGCGATCCCGTTCCCCTCCCCGAGCGCCTTCGAGACGCTTGAGGCCTCGACGCCCCCTATCTTCCCCACTCTCTTCATGACCCTGATCCTGTCCTTTTTGTCCAGGGAGGCTATCCCCCAGGAGTCGTAGCCCCTGTATTCCAGCCTCTTCAGGCCCGCCAGGACCTTTGAGGGGGCTCCCTTCCCCTCCCCCATATAAGCGACAATCCCGCACATGCTGACCACTATGATTAAACATGCATATGATATACTATATATAGAATATGTCCAGCCGGCTCCGGATGGAAGGTCCGGGACCATGGAGGCGCGCCTCCGGCTCCTGGAAATCCGGCCGAAGAGCCATCCCGGCGCCTTTTGGGCCTTCGGGAAGGGGTCCTCCTGGAACAGGGCGGGAAGGGATGCCAGAAAAGGCGCTGATTTGCCTATCGTCGAATGACTTAGTGGATGAAAGAAGCGTACTACAACAAATGACGAAGTTTCGGTACTACCTGTTACGTCCCTAGCGCAATGTTTAAATACCTTTCAGTTTAGATTATTTTCGAAATGTTAAGTGGAGAGAATGAATAGACTAAACGCAAAGAGAATAGGAGTCTTGGCTGCAAGCCTGCTTTTTGGGCTTGCTGTGGCAGGACCGGTGACCTACAGCAATATACCGATAATAACCAGCGCTGGACAGCCTGTAGTGCAGATTGTTGTCGGATCGACCGCTCAGCCTTCTGACGGAGTGGTCGCTGCAAACATCGCGGCGGTGATAGGAAACCTTGCCTTCACTTCGACCCCGGTAACAGCGACGGTCAGCGGCGCCGAGCGAGTGAGATGCGTTGTTACAACCGCGACGTGCTCTGTGTCCAACCAGCAGGTCTGGCTAGGAGAGAGCGGAATCTCTGCTCCGAGCGGAAGCTACGGCTTCACGGCCCTGATAGGGTCCGTGCTCAACAGGGCAGTCGCTCTCGGTTCGCCTACGAACACGAAGTTCCTCGCTGGAACGGCGTCAGCAGTACTCGTATCGCGCACGGCTACACGACAACGAATCCCTGCTGACTCGCCCTTACACGGCAGCGGGATATGTTCCTACTTCGACCAATCCTGCTTCATCGACCAACGGAGGAGGAGTCTGCTTCTCCACTTCACCATCAGCTGCGAACGACAACCTGCTCAGATAACCAGCGCGCAGCTGCCCTCCCTGCTGAGCAACGCGGGAGCGTACGGAGAGATCCGAGTCTCTCTGGCTGACGGGATTCCCTGTCTACGACCAGCAGACCTCCCTTCAGTGCAGAACTTCGCGCTGATGAACGCGGGAGGCGCCTACCAGGCAACCTTCAACAAGCCGATACACGAGCCGTACTATGCGACGGAACCCTCGGCGAACTCCACGGGAAACAGCGTGAACAACGCGGCGATCAACCTGCTCGGACAGAACTGGACCATAGTCAGCTACACGCTGCCTTCAGCGGCACTGCATCGATCATCGACGACCACGATCAACGGAGGAAAGCTGGGACTCGCGACTTCGCTGGTTCCTCTGACGACCGTATACGTCGGGCAAAACCTGACGAGCGGGCCGTTCACAGTGCAGCTCTCGGACCTCGGACAGCTAGCAGCGGAATAAGCCCTGCTGCGTTGCGCGTCTACTACAACAAGTGCTGACGAACACCTCTTCGGTTTGCCCTGGCAACACGGTGAAGTTCAACGTGACCGGACACCAGCTCTACGTCAAGGTCAACCAGACCTTCGCAGGATTGTACGCGTACCAGAAGTGGGCGAAGATGCAGCTGTACTCCAACGTGTACAACGTGACGGACGGACAGATCTTCAACCAGACGAAGGACCCTGGCTGGAACATCAACCTGCTGTGGACCAACACGTCAGGAGGACAACGTACACCGACCTGCAGAGCATCATCATCTACAACACGACTCCGGTATCGACGCTGTGCCTGGACAGAGCTTCAACTTCATACAGAGCCCTAAGGTGTACAAGGTGACTTTCGTTGGAGACACTCTGGGACAGCGAACTACGACGGGATGTCGATGCCAGACGCAGTACGCGAAGCGTTGCATACGCGAACTAGGCGAACCCGCGTCCAACACGGGCTACGGACTCAGGATCATAACGAACGTGACTGAGCCTGCGCAGGAGCTGATCGTGACGAGCCCGATACCTAACGCGTTCAGCTACGGGGGACAGACGTGCAGCTCGATGACGTACCTGCTGACCCCGTACGGTGACCTGAGAAGCGAACGCCATAGGAGCTAACACGCCTGGGCAGGCAGGGAGGACCTGTGAACGTAGTGATAAGCGTGACAGTCCCTGTCGGGCCTCGACTCCACTGCGGGCAACTACATGACCGCATCGAACCCTCTGCTGGTGACCATAACGCGGATACCCGTCGAACACTGGCGGATCGACTCACGAGCACCACGCTACTGTTCACAGCAGTGAACACGGTGGCAAACGGCAACACGCGAATGCGCAGACCACGACGGCAACTTCTACAACATAACCGCGATAAAGCTGAACAGGGCACTGCCTGGATTACCGTACAGTTGGACAGCCGCTAACTCCGGAACCATCGGATTCGCAGTGGACGGGAACGGAAACGACGATGGCGACTGCTTGACCTAAACACCCGCCTGAGGTCATATACTCCCAGACGGGAAGGTGTACTACGGCATCGGAACCTGGAGCGACCGTCATCTACAACCAGCAGAACGGGCAGCCTACGACGACGTTCAAGCATAAGTCGTACAGCAGTCTGCGGTTTGAAGGATCCGGAACGCACCCTGTTGAGCTTCTTCACCTACAACGTATGGAGGAACCGGTGTCCTCGAACACCGCGTCCGATGGACGACTTCGGATTCGACATGGTGAACTCGACAGTGGGAGTGGGGCAGTCGACGCCTGTTCCAGCTGAACTACTCGCTCTCGAACCAGCAGAACAACGTGACGTACACTGCGTCAACGGCATCGGAGCGCTCGAGCGCGAACTAGGGCTTCGTCTCGGAGAGGGGAAGCAAGGTCGCAAGCATATCGCCTACGACACTCGCCCTGAACCTGGCGAAGCGGTAGACAAGCTGCAGTTGGTAGTTGGGCCTGGCAACACCACGGTCATCCACAACGAAGAACAAGGCAGGGACCTTATGGAGTCGGGCAGTCGACGAACATCCCTAACGTCACCATAGCGAACGTCAACGCAGACTTGCACAGTGACAGGACGGAAGCGGATGCACCGTGAGCGGAGTCTGCGAACCTGACTGCGACGCCTAGCGTGACTGAGCGCGACCACGCCGGTCAAGCTCGACACGGCGACGACGCCTCTGGTAGTGCTGGACAGCAACGCGAACGCTGCATCCCGACCCTGATCGTCGTGGGAAGCAAGTACGTCAACACCGTGGCTGCGCAGATCTTCAGCCAGAACCCGAGCCTCGACTCGAGCTTCAACACGGGCTCCGTGGTCGTGCAGGCATACGGAAGCAACCGCATCCTCGTCGCTGGCTACTACGCGAACCAGACCGTGCAGGCAGGGAACCAGTTCATCCAGGCTCTGCTGAGCGCGGCGTCGTAGGAAGTACGGATAGTAACCATACAGACAGATTTCGGGAGGGGCCTTCGGGCCCCTCCTTCTTTTTTTTATCGTCCATCCGCCCAAAGCGCCACCCATGCCCATCCCATTCCATCCCATTCTTCTCTTGTCGTCGTACTGCATCTCCCGTCGTAGCATCCGCCGGGCTCCGAAAACGTATTTAAATGTGTCGACTTCATTATAGGTTCGCAAGTCAGGGATGAGATGCGAACAAGCTACTCTTATGTTGTTCTTTCTGGTTTTTGCAGCGGTTCCGTACGCGGTCAGCGCCTACTCGATGGGCGGCGTGGACTCGCTGCTCTCGGGCTACAGCGTCCCAAGCGGCGTGATCAGCGGCCTGTCGGCTGTCAACTTCACCTACAACGGGATCACCTACGTGGGCCTCTACAACGGCAGCCACGCCCTGAACTTCCTCGTAAACACCAGCGGCAAGTACTTCTTCGTGCTCAACGACACGCTCGCATACCAGATAATAAGGAACTACACGCAGAACCAGGCATTCTCGCAGGCGAGCTTCACTGGAATAGCCTCCCTGATGCACTCATACCTCAACACATCCGCGGGATCCCTCGGGGACTGCCTCCAAGAGACAGGCCTGGGATTGGGGGATACCTGCACAGTCGGCAACTACTGCGCCTCGTGCCAGGGGATACCCAGCTGCAAGCAGGTCCTTGACGCTACGGGAGGGGTCACCGGCATATTCGGCACGGGAGTCATGAGCTTCTCGACCGCATACTCGACCCTCAGCGCGGACGAGGGCACCTTCTTCAACACTATCAACACGATCAGCAGGAACAACGTCCTCTTCGACCTTGCGCAGCTGAACAGCTCCTTCGCGGGCATAGAGAACGTCACCAAGAATATCTACAAGAATCCGATCTTCCCCCTACCTCTGACATAACCGCCGACGTCCTCTCGACGTGCAGCAACTACTACACCCTCAACTCCGCCCCGTGGTTCTGCGCATCCCTCGGATACTGCTTCAACCTCAACTACAACTACACGAAGCTCGCGATCATGAACGCCTCGATGGCGAAGCTCAGCTCGCTGCCTCTCTCCAACAACCAGGTGATGGAGGTCGCGCAGAGCGCCATTGACACCGAGATGGTCTACGCATACCCCGTCCTCTCGAAGTCGAAGATGGCCGCGCTCAACGCGCTCGTCAACTCCACCCTCCCGGGCTACGGCGCCCTCGTCAACGACAGCGCATTCCTCCTGACCCACATCACCGACGCGAAGCTCTCCTCCGCCCTCGCCAAGATGTCGGCGAGCTACAACGGTGTGGTCTCCAACTACTTCACCACTAACCTCACGACTGCGAAGGTGACCCTCTCTGCCGAGTACAAGAATCTCTCCTCCGAGTTCACCGCCCTCAACGCCTCCTACTCGTCGATCGTGACGCTATCTAAGGGGAACACCGCGAAGCTCCTCGAGCTCCAGGTGCCCAAGCAGGGCGTCTCAGGGGACCTCCTGGGCCTCGCCTTCTCCGAGCTCTCGCTAAACGGCGTGCTCTCGTCCGGCAAGGTCACGAACGTGACCGGCATAAGCATGCAGCTCTCGGCGATCTCATCCAAGCTCTCGGGCTACTCCACCGATCAGTTAAGCCCTGTTGAGCTGGCGAGATACTTCGACACGCCTTTCATAACCGCAGTTGCGTCCGCCATGGGCCTGAGCTACGCATCGGCGGTCTCGATGGCGCCTATCCTCGGCATGCTGCTACCTCTGCTCATAGGCGTGATTGCGCTGATACTGCTCATGGTGGTGAGAATTTACCTCAAGTCAGGGCACAAGCTGATGGAGAACAGGAGGACCGCCTCCCACTGGAGCGGCATCTACAAGATCGTCATAATAATCACTGTGCTCTGGATGGCGGCGACGTACCTGCTGCTGGCATCCGCCTCATCGTCCGCGCCGTTCGGCGCATTCAAGGGAGCATACTCCTCTTCCAAGTACCTGGTCGTGGCGATAAACGGAACGCCGACCGCTAGCGCCCTCTCGTGTGCGGGAAGGATAGGTCCTCAGGCGACCGCTGCCGGCAAGACGCCCGTGCAGGTCCGCTTCGCGAACGGCCAGTGCACCACCAACAACAGCACAAGGACCGTGGATTCTTGCCTCGGGTTCTATGCAGGGACGAACATCCCCGTGGTCGTGCTTGAGGAGACCACGAAGAACACGATCTCGCTCTACTCGCTATACGGCACAGTCCTTGACGCCAGCGGCAACGACACGACCCTTGGCCAGTGCTACATCTCGCTTTTGATAGGTTGATCTGATGGCTGAAAAGACAAAGAAGACTGAGAGGAAGGCTTCCCCGAGCGAAGGCAGGAAGCCGGAGAGGAAGACCGCGGAGATCGTAGAGAAGAAGCAGCAGGAGAAGAAGGGCGGATCCGTAGTCACGCTCGTTGCGCTCGTCCTGGTCCTCGTGGCGGTGGTCCTGATCGCATTCTTCTTCGTGCTCCTCCCAAGCCAGGTCTCAGTGCCATTCTCGACGTTCAAGTCTAACCTGAACTCGGCAAGCCGCGTCGCGGTCATACTGACCTACGGCAACCAGTCGCAGTTCGTGAGGGAGTCCCAGTGTGCGGCCCAGATGATACAGGTCATGGCGCACAGCAGGAACGCGACGACCATAGACTACTACATACTCAACAGGACGCTTTGCACCTATCCCGTCGGGGGGCTCGGGCACACGGTCTCAATAGCGAACGCGACTCCCAGCAAGTGCCTAAGCATGGCGAGCGCGGAGCCGAACGTCTTCCTAAATTACAGCCAGACGAACAGCTCGCTTGTGACCGCCTACAAGCTGTACGTGTACGGCAATTCGCAGTACATGGCAGCCTGCCCTATCTCTGTCGACCTTTCATAAGCAGAGGCAAGCTGGAGTGAAAACTCCAGCCCCTGTCGGTTGGTAGTTGTGATGGGCGAGCCGAGCGTGCACAGATCTACCTCGCTGCGGATCGCAGTCTCACTCCGTTCGCCGTGCTTCAGCGCGGCTCGTGCTGATTACAGAAAACTGACCTGCTGAACAAAAATTATCTGAAATTCGGAGAAAGTGATTTAAAGTTTGGCTTCTTAGCAGAATAAGAATGAAAGAAATTAAGAAAGGCATTAAAATAGTCTTAATTGCGGTTTTAGCAATTATTGTGCTGTGTATTATCTTTAGCCTTAGTTTATTCTCTGTGCCAGGAGTACTAGGGACTAGTTGTACTGCAAATCAAGGTTTCTACTGTAATGGACTTAACTATTCAGAGCATACGGGAAATTTGACTGTGACTATAGGGCAGAACACAGGGCAAACTTGGGTGGGTTGGGCGATAGGTTACGCTCCGAATGTGACTAACGCAACTACAGGAACACCTATGATAAAATTCTCAGCAGCGTCATCCTCACCAACCCTTTACTCAGGACAGAAGGCAGGAATACCTTCTGGTATATTGTCAGTATCTAAATCAGGAACCACATTAGGAACTTTCACTTTCGGAAGTCTTTGGATTTGTTACACAAAAAGTAAGGGAGTGACAAAAATAATAGGTGGAACCGGCGTCTGTGTGCCGCAAGGTAATTCGAGTGCTATTATGAATTACGTGGAGATTGCTACGCTTGAGGCAAAAGCAAGCTAATTTGATGATGTTATTGAAACTTTTAAATAGTGGAAAAATACTCTTTTTATTAGTTTTTTCTTGTTTCTGATTTCTTTAAAAGCAGAACAAATGTCTTTTTATCACCCTATCTGGTCGGGTTATGAAATAAGCTCATCAAACTTGATTGGTGTGAGTGCTTCTTGGATTGTTCCTGCTCAGTCAGGCAGCGGAACTTCCGCACAATGGATAGGAATCGGCGGAGACCTTGGACACAATTTAATTCAGATAGGTACGAGCTATCTCAATTCCCAATATTCCGCATGGTATGAATGTACTCAAGAATACCAATGTAGCTTTATCCCTTATCCCGAAAGTGGAATAGCTTTGAGTCAGACAGTAAGAGCTAATGATATAATAAAAGCAGAGATAAAGTTAATGAGTAATTCTACAGTACACCCAGGTATCTGGTTAATGAGCATAAACGATACGACACAGCACTGGGTTAATGAAACTAATGTGAGTTACAACCCGAATAATCAATCTTTTGAAGTTATAGATGAATTGCTCAAGGCATCATGTCTTTTTGGTTATGAGTGTGCCTCCCTGTCAAAATTTGCATATTCTGCTTTTGGTCCTGATTTCACAAACTCAAGAGTTTTATCTGCGAAACAAAGCAATTCTGATTTCAAGTCATTCGAAGAATTTTATAAGAATAGTTCAGTTTCTTCCTATGCTTATACGCTACAAAGCAATATTTCAATACAAATACCTGGAAGTGATGGTTTCTCGGTGCCAGGTGCAACTCTTGCAAACCCTGATCCAATTACCCCCGATGGCTCGAGTTTCTGGGTGACTTATGGAGATTTGCGTGTTGCAAACATATCTAATCTGACTCCAAAAATTCTTGGCAAAAACGCAACCTTTGAAGCGATTGTGCCCGGCAACTCCAACCACAAACTTCTTTACCAATGGGCCTACGTGAATCGTGATTTTTCATTATCGCAAGTGTTAACTCCACTAAGAAGTAATAATTCAGAATTTAAAACTATGATTACAGGTCCTAAAATTCTTGCCGTATTTGTCACTGACAATTCCTCAACGGATCCCAAACCGCAAGCCTATAACTGGACCCTTGTAGGTGACTTTAATCTTAAGTCTGGCGGACAAAAGGATGAGATAGAACCGTCACCTGTTACTATGGAACGCATAGATCCATATTCCGTGCCTATAACTCTTACTAACACTCAGCAGTATGCCACTCCTATTGGTTTCCAGCAGGTGCTCGATATCAACAGCAGGAGGTTCCCCATGATAAACTCCAACTGGACCAACGTTGACTTCACTGATGCAGCAGGAGAGCCTCTTCAGGCATGGGTTGAGAGCAATGCCACTAATTCGTCAGCGCATACAGTGGTATGGGTCAAACTGAACCAAACCATCTCCGGAAACAGCAACATTCTGATATTCATGAATATACTGCCTTATAATGTGATGTCCGCCAATGGCCCTACCGGGGAAGCTCCGACACTAAGCCCCGAATATGCGGAGTATGACAATGGGAGATATGTCTTCGACCATTATGACGACTTTTTGAGAAATAACTCGATTATAGATCAACAAATATTCGGTTTGGCTGGTTCAAACTGGACTGTTGACAACGGACTAACTTTCACAGGCAGCGTAAGATTCCAGAATGCAAACCTAACTCCTGCGACATATGAAAATACTAATATTGCGGTGGATACGTTTTACCTTCCCGAAGGATATTCGATTTGTTCATGGGGAATATGTGTTCTTACTCCGACAGGTTACGAGGGATGGACTCTTTTAAGCGGCAATACTACTTGCAGATACTACGACGGGTTTATGGGATGGATGCAACCTAACTGTACTTATGGAGTTGGAGTGCTAAGAGCTGATGAAAACAGTCCCTATCCTGAATATTTTTTCACTACAATCAATGGAGTGTCTACCGTATCCAACACCTCAGATACCTTGACCTCTCCAGTTAGTTTCGCATTATATAATGGCAAAGTCCTAATACAAAGCAGGACAAAACACCCCGGTAACCGTGTCGACTCTCTAGTGACCACCCAAATGGAGAATGTGTCTGAAATAACAGGAGATGAAGCATTCACTCTTACTGGCGGTTGGGATCGTTGGAACAATCCTACTCCTGTGTCTCTTTCTTGGATACGAACGAGAAACACGCCACCAAACGGAGTCATGCCGAACGTGACAACCTTCGGTCATTTCTTGGAAAAATCGACAGAAACATATTCAGGGCCTATAGAAAGATCCAATTCTGTAGCGGTTACAGCAAGAATTGCTACCACTGATTTCGCAGTACCGCCCTACACATATTTCTTCTCCGTTGTCAATTCGCTGTCAAAAGAGACCATACAGACGGCGACCGTAATAACAAATGCAACCTCTTGTGTGCAGAACTTCACGATAGGTGCTAATGACCTTGCGAACTTCCCAGAGGTTGTGAACGTGGTCGTGACTGATTCAGATCCTGATACGACTTCTTCGTCATATTCTGCTCCGCTCTTCTTTTTCAAGACAGTAAACGCCTCACTTTCGGCATATGGAAATACGAATTCAGTAGACCAAGGAGGAATTGGCACCTGGATGACAAACAGCACTGGAATCACAGGCCCGTATGACATCAATGCTTCAGTATACTCGTCAAACGGGCTCCTTGTCTTAACGAGAAATCTTACCTACCAGCATGCGCAGTCTTCCATAAACATCCCTATCCCTGCAAATCTTACGCCAGGGACATATGAGTTGAACGTCACTCTCAACGGATGGATGAGTGCGATCGACAGCTCATACATCGGTTCTGGCACTAACAGCACCCTCTTCACTGTCAATCCGAAGATGGTCGCAGGCCTTCCGAACGCAAACGCCACTGTTGTCACTAAGGGAAGCAATGTCACCTTGTATGCCAACGTCAGCGGAGGAGCCTCTCCTTACCTTCACTATGTATGGTTCTACGGGACAGACCGCAACTGCACTACCGACCTTCAGGAGCCGTGGAACTGGACATCGAACGGAGGAACCAAGGACATTAACTATGATGCCAACGCTTCAGATTCATTCTCTATTCGAATAAATTCCACGACCTATGCCTGTTATGCAGTGCAGGATTCCACAGGTGCATGGGCCCTATCCAACACGACAAGCGTGGACGTGTACCATCCGAACGTGACTTTAACTATATACAACAACCAGAGCGTTCCTACCGCTGCGGAATTCCAGCAAATGGTCAGGATAAACTCCACAGATCCTATCTTCCAGAACCTATCCTACGACGGAGGCAACGTCCGTTTCTTCTCGGGGGATACTGAACTCTACTCTTGGAGAGAAAATGCAACCCTCTTCTGGATAAGGCTGCCGGGTGAGATGGGATCTGGCTCCATTATGGAAGTGAACATGACTTTCTTGCCTAAAGGCACGGAGTTCGACGGAGCCTATGCGGGCGAAGCTCCGCAACTGTCGAGCACTTACGGAAGATACGACAATGGTGCACTGATGTTCCCTGCCCTATACCAGAACTTCACAGGAACAGACACACCCTCTGGATGGACCGCCTATTCGGGAAGCGTCGCCGTAAATGATGGGTTATCGATTGCATTCACTTCAGGGACAAACAACCGTTTCTGGACAGACGCCGATTACGGCCTGAACAGTTCGCAGGTACTTGACTTCTACGGGAACATCACAGGTTCCGGGTGTTGGTTTCACAAACACCGAATTCGGCTACGTCGAAACCGGAGGTCCCGCCGCCGGATGGGGAATCTCGGGAAGCACGCTTGAAGACATGACTGGCAGCACCCAGGGGAGTGCCAACCCCGGAAGTTCAAATCATACCTTCTCTACATACTGGCCTTCCTCTTCTTCATCATCGTTCAGCTACGATTACGGATCCGGAGAGACTCTCAACACAGGGCTTCCGTCTTCCAAGTATCCCATCGGAGGAATAACCTGGAGCTCGAACGGAGGCACAATACGCATATATTGGGTTAGATTGAGAGTCCATCCTCCTAACGGCGTCATGCCTTCAGTCTTCTTTAACTCTGAAGGCACTCTGACCACTTCAACCACATCGTCGACGACATCGACCTCCACCTCGACCTCCACCTCTCAGACAACCACCGTCAGTGTGGGAATCACCGACTATATCGGACTTGGAACCGGAACAGACAGCTACTCCTGGGAGGCCCTCTGGCCAATTACCGCTTCCTCCTTCGGGACGCTGCAGAGCGTCGGAGTGAACGTGTCCACCGCGGCGGGAGATCTGGAGGTCGGAATATACTCAGATTCATCTGGAACTCCCGGGACGTGGCTTGGAAACTCGACTGCGCATGCGATGCAGACAGGATGGAACGACCTGAACATACCGCAGAGCGTCACGATAAGCGAGGGCGATGTTTACTGGCTTGCCGTGCAGGGAAGCGACTACGAGTCTTTCAGGACATACAGGAGTCCTGGAGGTTCCGCTTCATTATGTTTCAATCCTGGAGTTGGCTTCCAGACGTGGCAGAAGCCGACGTGGAGCGGCGATTGCGGCGAGAACTCCGGAGCTAACCTGCGCATGACCTACTCCGAATCGGAAAGCACGACGACATCGACCAGCACATCGACCTCCACCACTCTATCTACCTCGACTTCAACCTCTACGACATCCACCTTTGCAACGTCATCGATCGGGTCAACTTCAACCTCGACGACGATAACGAGTACTTCCTCGACTACAATCATTTCATCTGTGTATCCGAACGTAACGATAACTCTGTCCAATAACCAAGGCACTGGAACAGGAACAGATTTCCAGCAGATGGTCGTGATTAATGCGACAGATTTCCTGTTCCAGAACGCGACGGGCGACCTCGGCAACCTGAGGTTTTATATAGGAAATTCCGAACTCCATGCATGGTGCGAGAGCAACTGCACTTCCTCTTCGACTCATGTGATGTTCTGGCTCAACGTCTCTCCGGGCATAGGTGCAGATGGCAGCCTGCCTCTGAACGTGACCTTCGCGTCCGGTGACGATTACGACGGAGTGTGGCTGGGCGAGGCTCCGCAGCTATCTTCGACCTACGGGCAACATGATAACGGGCCTACAGTATTTCCTGTCCTATATCAGAACTTCGCCGGAACCGACGCTCCTTCCGGATGGACCGCCTATTCAGGAAGCGTCGCCGTAAATGACGGGTTATCGATTGCATTCACTTCAGGGACAAACAACCGTTTCTGGACAGACGCCGATTACGGCCTGAACGGTTCGCAGGTACTTGACTTCTACGGGAACATCACAGGTTCCGGAGTGGGTTTCACAAACACCGAATTCGGCTACGTCGAAACCGGAGGTCCCGCCGCCGGATGGGGCATTTCCGGAAGCACTCTTGAAGACATGACAGGAGGCACCCAAGGAAACGTCAACCCGAGCGGCCTGAACCACATTTTCTCGACCTATTGGCCGTCCTCCTCCTCTTCCTCTTTTGATTACGACTACGGGACGATGGAGACGCTCACCACCGGACTGCCATCATCCCAGTATCCTGTCGGAGGAATAACTTGGAGTTCTAATGGAGGAACGATGAACATCCACTGGGTAAGGATAAGGGCATATCCTCCATACGGGGTTATGCCTTCTTTCTCTTTCAGTGGATGACGTTGAGTTCATTCGATAATGAGAATCTAAACTGCTTATTATGTAGCAAACTTCAAAGTATGCTCATTAAGATATGCAAGTGCGCATTCGCATCCCTTTTGTTCTATTTGTGAGATTTATGTCACACAAGTCATCAACTATGATGATTACCGTGACATAAAACCAGAACCTCAGCCTTTAGGTAATTCAGACTTGCTCATTATGTTGATCAAAAAACTGGATTATTGCTCATTATAATGAGCAATCTCGGATGCGCACATTCGCAGCGTCAAGACCGAATAGTAGGGATTACGAGTGGAATCGATTGTCCCTCTCAATCACTTTTGCTCTGCCGTGGTTGCAACCGCAACGGCAGCTTTGCCGCATACGTCGTCAAGCTTCCGGTTGAGCGCGAGCGCCTTCTTCCTCGTTATGTTGTGGTTGCTCTTTCCCTTATCGAACTCGTCGAGCTTTATGAAGAACCAGCCCATCCCGTTCATGCGCCATGCGACGAAGACTGGGAACTGGGTCTTCTCCTCCCACTCGAGCATCTTCTCGAACTGCTCGGGGCCTATCGCGAGGCTCCCCTTCTCCCATGCCTTGCATTCGATCACAAGGCACTCCCTCTTCCTCATCGCGACAAGGTCGGGGCTCAGGGCGTTCACACCGGATCCGGCGCTCCTGGTGACCGAGTAGCCCCTCTCGTAGAGTATGTTGAGCAGCTCCCTCTCGCTCCTGGCACCTTTGTCGTATCCCGTCAACCTGGTCGCCTCCCGCGCTAATAGAGAGTTCGAGAATTTATAACCCTTTCTTCAGAAACGAGGGCACTGACTATGCTTTCCTGCGTATAGGAGATTTCCTCTTCCATTTCCTGACATGGGGCGAGAAGTCGACCTGCTGCGCGGGTATCCCTATCGATATGCCGTACTCCGTTGCCTTCCTGTATTCCTCCGCGCTGTTCCTGTTTATCCTGAATATCCTGTGCTTGAAGATTATGTAGTGCTTTCTCCCGTTCTTGAAGTCCGCGTACCAATTGTGCTTCGATGTCAGCGACCTGCGCACCTTTCTCGCAATCCCTTCCGCCCTGCTCTCGGGAATCTCGACCGTGCAAAGGGTCCACGTCTTCACCCAAGGGGTATGGTGCTCCTTAGTCGCCTTCTCCACTTTTTTGCGTATGATCCTGACTGCATCCATCACCGCCTTGTCATCAAGGCTTTCCTCTATTATTACCCCCTTGTACGTGCAATCCGCCTCAATTCGGTACGATACGCTTGGGCGTAGATAATCTATTTAATACTATCCTGAGCATGATATGTACTGCTCAGAGCTAATTGGGGATTTACTATGACAATTACACTTGTTTTTCCGTCGTGGACGCGCCGGTCAGGCGCGAGCCTTGTTAGCCACAGCAGCGTGGGATGAAGTTGCAGCACAGCAAGGACGGCGCTAGGGGAAGGGCGATAACAGGTATCTTGGACGAGCTTAGGCAGGGGACGGTGGTCGTCGAAGGCCCCCACGACGTGCGTGCGCTCGCCTATTTCGGCGTGCAATCGATACCTTTCTCAAAGGTCTCGGAGCAAACCTTGGGCTGCAGCCAAAGGAAGGTGTACCTCCTGATGGACAACGACAGGGGAGGTGCGGAGAAGGGCGAGAAGCTGAAGGCCAGGATACTCGAGTTTGGCGAGGGATACGTCATCGACGAGGTTCTGGGCAGGCGGATTCTCAAGATGCTCAACGCGACCAGCGTGGAGCAGATAAAAGGGCCGATAGACGAGGCCCTAAAGAAGAGTGGTTGATATGGCAAAAACGTATTTGGACATTGTGAAGTACATGGTGCTGGCGAAGTTCAGCATAGACGGACTGGTGGACAAGCCGGACATAATCGGCGCCGTCTTCGGGCAGACCGAGGGGCTTCTGGGGGACGACCTGGACCTTCGTGAACTGCAGAAGAACGGAAAGATCGGGAGGATCGAGATAGAGGTCCAGCAGGGAGGGAGCAAGACATTCGGAAAGCTCTTCCTGCCGGCGTCGCTTGACAGGGTCGAGACCTGCATCCTCGGAGCCGCCGTGGAGGCGGTCGACAGGGTCGGACCTTTCGAGGCCCAGTTCCAGATCGAGAAGGTCGAGGACACAAGGGCGGAGAAGAGGAGGAAGATACTCGACAGGGCGAAGACGCTGCTCAGCCAGCTGCTCTCGACGGAGATCCCCGACAGCAAGGAGCTCGCGGAGCTAGTGCAGAGCGAGGTCAAGATAAGCGAGATCTCGACCTACGGGCCGGAGCAGCTTCCGGCGGGACCAGAGGTCGGAAAGAGCAACGAGGTCATAATGGTAGAGGGAAGGGCCGACGTGATAACCCTTCTAAGGAACGACATCAACAACGCGATAGCGATTGGGGGTGCGACTTCCAACATACCGAAGAGCATCATAAACCTCGCCAACGAGAAGGAGGTCACCGTCTTCGTTGACGGGGATCGGGGCGGAGACATGGTGATAAGGTCGCTTCTCAACGTCGCGGAGATCGACTTCGTGGCGAAGGCGCCCGACGGAAAGGAGGTCGAGGAGCTGACGAGAAAAGAGGTAATCAAGGCGACTGAGGACAAGAATCCCAGTCGACCAGTACCTCGGTCTCGACAAGAACAGGCACATCCACCAGGGAGGCGTGCACACCGACCGCAGCGAGAGGAGGAACAACTCCTCCCAGCAGAGGGAGCAGCAGCCGTCCTACCAGGGCGGACAGCAGTTCGCCAGGGATCAGTCCCCGAGGGACCAGCAGCCTTCCCCATACCAGAGGGACAGGGACCAGCAGCCGCAGCCTCAGCAGGCGCCCCAGCAGCAGACGAGCGGTGTACGTGAATCTTTCGAGGATTCGTCCGAAAAGCCCTACATCAAGGACCTGAGGAGCAACTCTAGCGAGCAGCAGGAGCGCACCGAGATCCGAAGGATCGAGTCAGTGCCGCTGCAGAGGGAGGCGCCGAGGGAATCGGGAGCGGTCACAAAGCCGATACTCGAGAGCGCGCTGCTTGGGCAGCTCGCGAACGGCCTCGTGGAGCTTTCGGGAACGCTCAGGAGCAGGGTCTATGCGCCTGACGGAAGCGTGATAAAGGAGGTCGCGATACGCGAGCTCCTCAACTTCCTGCAGGACACCAAGGGCGCATACGCGATAGTCCTCGACGGCGTGATAACCCAGAGGCTGGTCGAGATATCCCTAGAGAAGGGGATAAAGGCGGTCTACGGCATAAGGGCGAACCCGATGCCCAGGAGGCACCCCGAGCTGATTCTCTACACCAAGGAGCAGGGCAAGCTGGAGTGAAAGCTCCAGTCTGCATGCAGGGGACGGCTCTTCTTATAGAGCCGCCCCCTCAACAAATTTACTTCACGGGCAGGGCATACTGTGCGAACCATTCCTTTTCTCATCCTGCAAGCTAACGGAATAGAAATACTGTGTCATGCTCTTCAGAAGTTGTCCGGGTTCTCGACAGGGATCTCCTGTAGCCTCTCCCTCATCGACGGCACGAGCTTCTTTCGCTCTAGACACTTGTACTGCCAGGTGTAGCGCATGTCGAAGTCCCTCATGCCCATGTTGCCCATCACCACCTTGGTGAGGTCTATCCTGCTGACCTCGACCCCCTTCAGGTTCGACCTTATCGCTGAGAAGAACTTGTTGGCCTTATCCTTGGTGTGGAAGCCCGCGAGAACAAGGGTGCCCTTCGGGTTCGCGATGTCGCACATGTAGACGCACTCGTTCTCGCTCTTCTCGTAATCCTTGACGAGCTTCATGTACCAGACGTTCAGCTCCTTCTCGTAATCGTTGATGTTCCTGACCCTTATTATCGCGGCCGCGTTTATCACGGTCTTGGGTTTGGACTCGAAGTATGTGACGCGCTTTAGTATCTCCGTCTTGGCCAGCCTGTCATAGGCGTAGAGCATCTGGGCGGGTCCCTGGTTGAACTTCTTGCCTATCTCGGTGAACGTGTTCCTTCCTGCGCCGTTGAGCCCGAACAGGAGGTTCTTGTAAGTGTCGAAGATGTCGAACTGCTCTATCAGCTTGTTGCTGACAGGGAAGAACCCGAAGCAGCTCCACGCCCTGTCCGTGTATGCGAGCATGTCGTACTTCCCGAGGCTCTTGTTGATGGATCCCGTGAACATGAGGGCGTCCTCGTAGCTCCTCGCGACCGCGTATATGAGGAGGTCGCACTCCCCAGTCGTCCTCGCGGCGAACTGGGGTATGTAGGAGGTGCCTATCGCCTTCGTTATCTCCTCGTCGCTCGGCTGCTTTCCGAAAAACTTTATGCGTATGATGTATTCGCTGAATCCGGTGAGAGGCAGTTCCTCCTCCGCCTCCGCTATTATTCCCCTCTTCGTCCTGAGCCTGGCCTTCTTTATGAACTCCCACTTCCAGAGCTTGTCGATGCTTATCTCGGGGACGAACTGCATGCCGTACTCGTCGAGGACCTCGTTGAATACGCCGTAGGCGTTGGCCTTCGTCGTGCCGAGCTTGTTCGCGAGCTCCTGCATGCTTATCCTTGCGTCTACGCTCAGCAGCCTTAGCGCTTTGTCCTTCTGTTCCTGCTTGTTCTTCGCTTCCAAAAACAATCCCCCCGGCTTGTTATCTATATTATGAGAAAGGAATATTCTTATTGCTTCTCGCTGGCCTAGACGCTTACTCCTAAGTACATTTTGGCGAAAGTGCCAAAGAGTACTGTCACGACCGCCGCCCCAAGGGAGATGGCGAGCATCTCGAAGACCCTCCTCTTCACGCTGGTTCCGCTTATGATCGCTATTATCGAGGAGACTATCGTCAGGGCCACGCAGACGAAGAGCGTGGACAGCAGCACTCCCGCGACACCCCCGATGCCAGCCATGAACGGTATCACCGCAAGCAGCGCGCCGACGAAATACCACAAGCCCGTGTTGTAGGCCTCCTTCTCGGGTAGGAGCCCCGCCTTCTTCTTCATCTTCCCTACTCCGCTCTCGACAAGCCCCTCCGACTTCGCCGACAGGTATGCGCCTCCAGCCATCGAGAGAGTCCCTGAGATCCCTGCTATCATCCCGAGTATGACTACTATGAAGCTTCCCGTCGCCACTGTGGCCAGCCCCGCGACAACGGCGAGTATCTCTACAAGGCCGTCGTTTAGGCCGAATATTATCGACTGGGTGTACTCGAGGTTTCCCTTGTACTTCTCCGCCTTGAGCGCGAAAGCGGTCTCGTGGCTCTCCTCGTCCCTGAGTATGCTCTCTATCTGCTTCCCCTCATTTCCCCTGAACGTGTGCTTGCTGAGGGAGGATTCGTAGTTCGCCAGCCCCTCCTTCTCATGCCTTTCGAGGAACTTGACTAGGAATGCGACACCGAGAAGCCTTCTGATTGTCTGCATCTCGAGTATCTGAAGCCTCATGAGTGCCGGACCGCCCACCTTCTTCCCGCGCTCGCCGAGGAGCCCCCTCCATATGGCGGCGTGCCCTTTCTCCGTTTCCGACAGTTCATAGAGCAGCCGCTTCACGTCGGAATTGCTCTCGCTATCCGCGAGCTTCGCGTAGACCTCGGAATCGAGTATCTCATCCTTCAGGAATCCGATCTCCATCGCTTCCCTTGTGCCCATGTACTCCGATGATACTCTCAAAGTGGATTATTAAACGTGCCCCCGCTGGGCATACACTGATTTATTTCTTGGCAGGTAATGCCCCCCATGGGATTGTTGGACCTGTTCAAGAAGGAGAACGTCTCCTACTACGGCAGCAGCTCCTACGTGCACGTGGACAAGCTCATCAAGTCGGAGCGCAACCTGCTGATAGTCTCCCCCTACATCGACGATTACTATGCGAGGTTCCTTCTTAGGCACTCTCGCGGGAAGAGGATCTACCTTCTCTCGTCCTCGATAGCGCAGAGCGCAGCGAGGAAGCTCACCGCCAACAACATGCCCGGGGCGAACGCGCTCGTGTGGACTGCGTCATCCATGAACCTGGTCATCCTCATACTCGGAAAGTTCTCATCGACCTTCGCCCTGCTGTCCCTCTCCGTCGCGCTCGCATATTATATTCTCTCGCTATCCTCGAGGAGGAAGATCAAGCTGAAGGCGCCGAAGGAGTTCGTTCACGCGAAGCTGTACGTCGGCGACTCTGCCGCGATAGAGGGATCCGCGAACCTCACCTACAGCGGGATGCACAAGAACATAGAGCAGATCAGCGTCACGCGCGACGAGAGGAAGATCGCCGAGCTGAAGGAGCAATTCTGGAAGCTCTGGAACTCGGCGTGACTGCAATATTTAAACTTCAACGTAGTAGTCACGGACATGATTGAGAAGCGCAGCGTTTTGGGGAGGGAAACCATCCCTATTAGATATGTCCTGGACTTCAAGCCCAATCCGAAGACGTTCAGGTTCAGCGGAAGCGAAGAGATACGAGTGAAGATGCTGAAGAGGACGAAAGAGATAATTCTGAACGCCTTGGAACTCGAGATATCCGAGGCGCACGTCGAGAGCAAGGGAAGGAGCCAGAGGGCCCGTGTCCGCCTCGACGCGAAAAAGTCGCTGCTCTTCCTGAGCATCCCCGAACCCGTTTTCGGAGATGCGACGATAAGGATTGCCTTCTCCGGGATCCACAACGACAAGATGGCCGGATTCTACAGGAGCGGATACCTCGACGGCTCCAAGGAAAAGTTCATGCTATCCACACAGTTCGAGCCCGCGGATGCGAGGAGGTGCTTCCCCTGCTTCGACGAGCCCGAGCTCAAGGCATCGTTCGCGGTGTCCATGACTGTTGACTCGGGGCTCGAGTGCATCTCAAACATGCCGATAAAGAGCGAACTCAAAATGGCCGGCGGGAAAAAGAAGGTGTCCTTCCAGGAGACTCCGAGAATGTCCTCCTACCTGCTGTACTTGGGCGTCGGAAACTTCGAACGCACCAGCGGAAGCGTCGGCGACATAAGGCTAAGCGTGATGTCCGTGCCCGGAAGGAAGAAACTGACCTCCCTCCCGCTTACGTATGCGAAGGAGTCCCTCGCATTCTACAACAAGTACTTCGGAATAAAGTATCCGCTTCCTAAGCTCGACCTCATCGCGGTCCCCGACTTCGCCGCGGGGGCGATGGAGAACTGGGGCGCCATAACCGCAAGGGAGCTAAGGCTTCTGTCAGATGAGCGCTCTTCCATGGCAGTGAAGCAGGACGTCGCGGAGCTGATCGCGCACGAGATCACGCACCAATGGTTCGGGGATCTGGTTACCATGAAGTGGTGGGACGACCTCTGGCTCAACGAGAGCTTTGCGACATACCTTAGCCACAAGGCGCTTTCGGACCTGTTCCCTGAATGGGAGATGGAAAAGCAGGTGCTGTCCGACACCCCCTCGAACACGGCGAACGCGCTTTCGGCGGACCAGCTCAGTGCGACGCATCCGATAAGCGTGGTTGTTAACAGCCCCGGAGAGGTCGACAGCATATTCGATGCTATCAGCTACGACAAGGGCGGCGCGATACTCTCCATGATCGAGGACTACGCCGGCAAGGAGGCGTTCAGGAAAGGACTCCATGAATATCTCAAGAAGCACTCCTATTCCAACGCGACAAAGTACGACCTGTGGGAGTCGATAGACATCGCGGCAAAAGACAGGTCGCTTGAGAAGACGGTGAGCGAGTTCGCGAAATGCTGGATAAACACCGCGGGATACCCTGTGATTCACGTGAGAAAATCAAGAAGAGGAGTCGCGCTGTCACAAAAAAGGTTCATGATGAGCGGAAGGGACGAACCGAAGGGCAGATGGCTCATTCCCGTGAGCTATGTCCTCGGAAGCGGAAAGGAAGGCGATCTTCTTTTCTCATCGCCCTCCAAGGAGCTGGAGTTTGACCTCAAGAAAGAGAGGTTCATAAAACTGAACTACGGACAAAGAGGTTTCTACAGGGTTTGGTATGAACGCTGTCTCCTCAGCGAAATAGGTAATGCCATAATAACGGGCGAGATCGACGATGTGGACGCGTGGGGAGTGGAGAACGACCTATTCTCATTCGCAAGATCAGGGAAGATCCCGCTCAAGGAATATCTTTCATTCGTCTCCGATTACTGCCTGCGCTGCGGATATCCTGTAAACAGCAACCTGCTTTCCCACCTCAACTTCTTCTATGCGCTGCTTCCCGACTCGGCCCTTCGCGAAGAGGTGAAGGGAATACTTCATGACTTCTGCGGCATGCTGTTCGGAAGCATAGGCTTCAATGAGAAGAAAGAAGATTCCGCGACCGATGCCGTCCTGAGAGGCTCTGTGATCGCCACGATGGGACGCATAGGAAACAAGGAGATAATCGAAAAGGCAAGGAAAGCATTCAAGGACTACATCAACGGGAAGATGGCGATGACTCCAAATATGAAGGGAGCCATCCTCAACACAGTCGCGACGAACGGGGACAGGTCGGATTTCAAAACTCTTAAGAAACTGTACCTCTCAGAGAAGAATCCCGAGGATAAGACCAGGTTCCTGCGCTCTCTCGGCGCATTCCGCAGCGAAGAGCTGATACGTGCCGCATTGGAATTCACGCTCTCCAAAAACGTCAGGTACCAGGACGCTTCGCGCATACCTGTCGTCTCAGCGTCGAATCCTTTCGCGAAGAGGCTACTGCTGCAATGGACGCTTGGAAACTGGAAGACATTCCAGAAGAGGTATCCTTCGGGAACTCACATGCGCAGGGTATTCGCCTCATTGCTCAACACCCAGACCGACGAGCGCGCAAAACGCGAGATAGTCTCCTTCTTCAAGCGGAAGGGCATGATTACCGAGGACATGGAGCGCGAGCTTAGGATGTCTCTTGAGACCATAAGCGCGAACATAGAGCTTATGCGCATCAACGGTTTGATCTGAGCCTCCCTCCAACGATGTCGCGGCCGCTGACGACCTGCGCAATGCTTTTATTAGTGAGCAGAGAAGCGTCAGCATGGCCTACCAGACATTCCAGACTGTGATAATACCCGCGCTGATCACATTCCTCGTCACAGTCGTGAGCACCAGGTTCATAATGGGCTACCTCTACTCGTCAGGCATAATAATCGAGGACAAGAACAAGGAGAAGCCGGTGAGTCTTCCGGGCAGCGTCGGTATCGCCGTCGCCTTCGGAATAATAACAGGAATACTCGTCTATTCATTCGGAGGGAACTTCGTCTTCAAGCCGGTCCTCAGCATCTCCGACCTCTTCGCTGTCGCACTCTCGATACTTCTTATCGCACTAGTGGGGTTCCTTGACGACATAAACGTGAAGTCGAAGAAGGTGATGACCACAGGCCTTATGGACCATAAGAAGGGTCTCGAGCAGTGGCAGAAGCCGCTGCTTACCGTTCTAGGCGCCCTGCCCCTGATAGCGATAAACGCAGGCGTAAGCACAATAAACCTCCCGCTCGTGGGCGCGGTCGACTTCGGGATACTCTATCCCCTCATTGTGATCCCGCTCGCGGTGGTTTTCGTTTCCAATGCATTCAACCTCCTCGGGGGCTACGATGGCCTCCAGCCAGGGATGGCGCTAATAGCAAGCCTCGGTTTCCTCGTGTACTCAGTGTTCTTCGGAAACTACATGGGCGCGTTCCTGTCCGCGGTGCTAGCTGCCTCTCTCATAGCGTTCCTTCCGTTCAACATGTACCGGGCAAAGGTGATTCCAGGGGACAGCTTCACCTACGCCATAGGTGCCACTTTCGTTGCCATAATGGTTATGGGGCAGGCTGAGGCTTTCGGATTCATACTCTTCCTGCCTTGGACCGTCGAGTTCTTCCTGCACCTGAGGGGCAGGTTCAAGACCACCGACATAGGAATAAGGCAGAATGATGGAACGTTCAAGGCCCCTTACGGAAAGAAGCTCTACAGCCTGACCCACTGGGTCATGAACGCCGGCAGGTTCACCGAGCCGCAGATCACAGCGATCCTGTGCCTCGTGGAACTGGGCTTCGTACTTATTGCCTTCGCGATGAAGTTCTATCTCTTGCTGTAGTAGCTCTTGCTTGGCCTTGCAAGGAGCACGTCGTTCTTGTTGATGAGCCTGCGCCTTCCGGCGTGAGCCGCGTACTTTATCGCGCGGTTGCCAACCGTCTCCGCGAGCTTCTCGAGCTCGTGTTCCAGGTCCAGGACAGCGTCCTCAGTTACCCTCTCGGCACCGGCCTCCCTGATAAATTGTTCTATGTCGTATAAACTAAATGCCCGTTCCCCCAGTTCAGCACCCCTAAATTTTACTGCAGCATACTTTCGAACATCAGCTTTAAAAAGGGTCCGCAGCGTGCTGAGTAGTGGCAGTCTACTTGTACCTGAGGAGTGCCGCAATTCCCTGGAAGCCCATTATGAACTCCTTCCCGAGGGGGCTCTCGCTCGATACGAAGATGGTCTCGACCCCGTTCCTGTCCGCCATGTCAATCAGGTCCTCTATCGCGTCCTTGGTCTCAAGCACGCTCAGGCTGCCCCCGTCCTCGTGCTTGGCCTGCCTCTCCTCCCCCCTCTCTATCCTCTCAATCGTCTGGTTGCAGAGGCTGCACTTGTACTTCACCAAGTAGAGCTCCACCTCCTTGTTGATTATGAGCGTGCTCGCCTGGTTCTTGGCCATGGCGACCCTCGTCTTCTCATATCCGTAGACCGCAAGTGCGCCAACGGATATCTCCTTCATGAACCTCTCAAGAACCCTCCTCTCCTGCGCCGCCTCCTGCTCCTTGAGAAGGTCGCTCGCCTTCTCCATGAGCTCGTTGAGGCCCGTCTCGTCCGTGTAGCCGGTGTCGAAGACTCCGAGTATCTTGACCTGGTAGTTGAGCTTGCCCGCCTTCGCGAAATCCTCCTTCGCGGGCCCCGGCCCCCCTACTATCAGGCCCTTTAGCTTGAACTCGGCCTGTATGAATATGTCGTTGACGCTGTCCCCTATCTGGGTCCTGTAGGCGGCTATGTCCTCCTCCCTAGCCCTTGAGAACCTTCCCGAGCTCTGGCCTCCCTTCTTCATCTTGGCGTGGGCCATCGAGTGAATTCGCTTGACTATGTGTATGTGTGATCCCTTGAGGGTCGCTATGGTCGCCTCCCTTCCGTCCATGACCACCAGGGCGTAGGTGTCCTTCGTGTCTATCATCTCCTCGATGGGTTCAAGGAGGAAGTTCGAGTCGCACCTGTAGATGTTGACCTTGAGCGGTTCCGGAGGCTCCATTGAGAAGAGCTCAATCTGCGTCTTGCTAGGATCATTCGATACGTTGCCAGAGAAGATCACGAGTCCGTTCGGCGGCGTCTCCCTGTAGAGCTTGAGGTACTGGATTATCTTGTCGATCGCGCTGAGGACGTTCGCCCTCGTGCTGCTCGACTTTATGTTGCCTGATGTACTATACTCGCTCTTGAGCTTCGCTACCTCCTCGCTTATCTGGTAGCCGGCGGGTATGTAGACGCTTATCAGCTGCGTCCCCGACCCCCTGACCGACTTGAGCCTCTTTATCTCCTTTATCCTCTCGTACTCGCTCTTCATTCGTTTCGACCTTATCCGAATTGTATTCTATGGTAATGGGCTTGTATATGATTTAATACCATTGCACAGGAGCGCTACTTCGTTCGAGAAAGGGGAATAAAGGCAGTCCACGGCATAAGGGCGAACCCTATGCCTAGGAGGCATCCCGAGCTGATACTCTACACCAAGGAGCAGGGCAAGCTGGAGTGAAAGCTCCAGCCCCTGTCGGTTGGTAGTGTGATGAGCGAGCTGGGCGTGCACAGGTCCAGCAAAGCCAGCGTCATAACATAAACAACAAGAATCAACAACAGCTACGACAGAACCAGCAGCAACAATAACTGCATAGCAAGCATCAGCAGCTCGGTCGGCTACGCGTCGCCGTAGCCGAGAGGGTGACCCCAGCGAAGAGGAAGTTGGAGAAAACGCATTGTAACGATTGCACGGCACCTTCTCTTGTCCTCGTGGGCTCGCTGTCCGCAGGGCTCGTCATGAATCGAATAAATAGCCTCGCCGTGCTTCAGCGCGGCTCGGAACAGGTGACTGAAAATTATCAAACAACCTCCAACTCCTAAGAAAGGGTTTTAAAGTTTGGCTTCATACCAGAATGCGGAGGTAGGGAATGAAGAAAGGCATCAAAATAGTCTTGATTATGGTTTCATTGCTAATTGTGGTATTTCTTGCCCTCGTTAGTATAAACTTATTTTCTGTGCCAGGGGCAATAGGAGTCAATTGCACAGCAAAGTCAAACTTCTATTGTACTGAACTTTTCTATTCTCATCATACAGGAAATCTCACCATCATAGTGAGGCAAAACACAGGTCAAACCTGGACAGGTTGGGCAATAGGTTATGCTCCAAATGAGACCTACGCCCTTGTGGGGATGCCTACTGTAAACTTCGTTACCGTGCCTAATTCGACTCCTTTTTACTCAGGACATAGTATAAAAATACCTTCAGGCATATTGTTCGCATCACAACCAGAAACTATAGTAGGAACCTCAACCGTCGGTGGTCTCTGGGTTTGTTACACAAAAAGTAAGGGCGTGACGAATATCTTAGGGGGAAATAGTATTTGCATTCCGCAAGGAAATTCCAGTGCTATTGTTGAGTATACTGAAATTGCTACCCTTTCGGCGAAAGCAGGCTAAGTCAATGCAATTGAAACTCTCATATGGCGGAATCTTAATTTCCTTGTTAATATTATTCTCTCTTTTCATTTCCGTAAACTCGAAGACTACTTTCGATTACCATCCTTTCTGGTCAGGTTATGAAATAGATTTACCTAATGTGACTGACGTGACTGCTTCTTGGGTTGTTCCTGCTCAGTCAGGTAATGGAGCCTCTGCACAATGGGTCGGAATTGGAGGAAATTTGGAAAGTAATTTAATTCAGATAGGTACGCGCTATATCAACTCTAATTATTCTGCGTGGTTAGAATGTACTGGACAGTATCAGTGTACTTTTCTTCCTTTTCAAAATGCAGAATCTTTGAATCAAGTAGTTGAAGCAAATGACAAAATGAAAGCAGAGATAAAAAGAATAAGTCAAAACACGTGGAACTTGAGCATTACTGACTTAACCCACCCCTGGACTCACCCTAGTGAGACTACTGTGGATTATACTCCGAATAATCAATCCTTCGAATTTGTCGAGGAGTTTCCTCAACATTGTTATGTGACTATCCCTTTAATCGGGGCGAGATATGATTGTGACTCGATGTCTGACTTTGGCCATGCTGAATTCGGTCCTGACTAACGGGGTGTGGGGTCAAGGTATGCCACGAGCTTCAGCCCGTGGACAGGAATTGACCCCACTTTGAGTGCTCCTGCACTAATTTTAACGGATTCTGAGAAGGATTAGCGACGGCAGGGTGACCCCAAAATTTTTCGAGGTCCGGAAGCTTCTGCCGCCGAAGTGTTTGTGTGAGTAGTGTAAACAATGAAAGGGATATAAAGGAAAGTGCGACGGCGCGCATCCACAGGTATAATTGGCAGCACATGGTTTTTGTGACGAAATACCGATACATGATGTTCAAAAACCCGAAGACCTGCGAAATAATACACGACGCGATCTACGACTCCGCATTAAGGCACGGAATAGGAGTGAAAGAATTCGCCGTTGGCGACGACTTCGAACATATTCATCTCGAAATCGACGTGCCGAACACGATGTCTGTCGCGACTGCAGTGCAGTTGCTGAAAGGATACTCCGCGTATGTGGTTTTCAAGGAGATGCCAAACCACCGACTGCGATATCACCGAGGGCATTTCTGGAGTGAGGGGTACAGCAACGGAAGCGTCGGCCCCCAGAACGAGGAGACGATACAGAATTACATCAGAAACCAGGACCAATATAGACAGACGAGGCTTGCCTCCTAAAACGCGGAGGATACCCCCGACTTTAGTCGGGGGAGGAGGTCATTTTACTAATCCTGATTACTCTTTATCTGCAAAACAAGGTAATTCAAATTTCAAACCATTTAGTCAACTTTATGAAAATAGCTCCATCCCTTCATATGTGTATTTGATGCGAAGCGATATACCGAGTATAATCCAAATTAACCAGAGCAGCAATATTCCTGGAGTAACGCTCGCGATGCCTGATCCAATAACTCCCGATGGAAGCTTTTGGATTACTTATGGAGATCTGAGCGTCTCGAAGATCAGAGTCCCTCCTTTGTTGGTTTTTGGCAAAAACGCGACATTTCATGCATGCAAACGGTGGTACTGATTCGAAAAATCTTATTTATCAATGGTCAGAAATAGGAAACGGTTTTTCGCGTACTAATTTAACCTCTCCGAGCCATAATTCATCAATTACCTTGCCCATCACTCGTAATATGATTCTTGCAGTATTTGTTACGGATAATGGTATGCCTGATCCTAAACCAGAGGCCTACAATTATAACGAGATCAACTTTACTTCTATTAATGTCACTGTATCTGCTTACCATGCAGTCCCTTACTCTGTTCCCATCATCCTGAACAACACCCAACCTTTCCAAATCAATCCTCCATTCCAACAGTCGATCATAGTAGACAGCACTAAATATCCGATCAACTCCAACTGGACGAATGTCGAATTCACCAACGCCACAGGCACTCTTATACCTGCATGGGTGGAGAACAACGCCACCAACTCGTCGAGGAGCACGCTAGTATGGGTGAGACTAAACCAAAGTATCCCGGCGAACGGTAAGGCTACTATTTACATGAAAGTACTGCCCTACAATGTAATGTCTGCAAACGGCACCACCGGAGAATCTCCGACACTAAGCCCAGAATATGCGGAGTATGACAACGGGAGACGTGTTTTCAATCATTACGACGACTTTTTGAGAAATAACTCGACGGGAGACCAACAGATATTCGGCTTAGCAGATTCTAACTGGACAGTTGACAACGGATTGACTTTCTTAGGTAGAGTAAGATTTCAAAGCGCAAACATAACCCCTTCAGCCTACGAGAATGCAAACATTACCGTAGACACCCCTTATGTTCCTTGGGGTTATTGGGAGGGTTCATCGTTTAATCCTACAGGCTATGAGGGATGGACCCTTTTAAGCGGAAATACTACTTGCAGATATTATGACTGGTCGGGATTGGAGCAGCCTCCCTGCCCTTATGGCGTTGGAGTTCTAGAACCCAGTGAAAACACCTTTTCCGAGATCCTTTTCACTACAATTAACGGCATATCTACAGTATCCAATACCTCTGATATCTTGACATCCCCTGTCAGTTTTGCATTATACGACGGCAAGGTCCTAATACAAAGCAGAACCGAACGCCCTGGTAATCGTGTCGACTCTCTTGTCACTACTCAGATGGAGAATGCGTCTGAGATAACGGGAGATGAAGGATTCACTCTCAGTACTGGTTGGAGTGATAGGCCTGTGTCGCTATCCTGGATACGGACAAGAAACACTCCGCCGAACGGAGTCATGCCGAACGTGAGCTTCGACTTTCCCATAACCCCCTCTATCTATTCACTTCCTGGACTGAAAGGTCAAACTATGATGGTCAGAGTTAACACTACAGTAAACAATCTCGCAAAGCCTCCTTACACAGGCATTATATCTGTAGTGAACTCTCTTACAAAAGCTTCCATACAAATCGCAACATATACTGCGAACGCGACCTCTTACACGGAAAACTTTACCTTTAACGGCAGCGAACTCGCGGAATTTCCTGCTGCTGTTAATGTTGTCATTGCGGATTCCGCTTCGCATACTGCCGCGTCACCTTACTCTCGGATTGCCCTTTTCAAGACAGTCCTCATTTCGCTTTCGCAATACGGAAATCTCACTTCAATGGATCAGGGCGGCACCGCCGCCTGGTTAGTGAACAGCAACGAGACGACAAGCCCGTACGACCTGAACGCTTCGGTATACGCATCAAACGGAATGCTGGTAATCACAAGAAATCTCACTTATCAGCACGGAAACCGGTCTTCCGTAACGATTCCCATCCCTGCGAACATGACTCCTGGAACTTATACTCTTAACGTTACGCTCAACGAGTGGAATAGCTCCGAAGATGAAACTTACGTGGGTTCGGGTATGAACAGCACCCTTTTCACCGTCAATCCGAAGATGGTCGCAGGTCTTCCTACCGCAAACGCCACTGTTGTCACTAAAGGAAGCAATGTCACCTTATATGCAAACGTCAGCGGAGGAACTTCTCCTTACCTTCACTATGTATGGTTCTACGGTAGCGACCGCAACTGCACTACTGACGTTCAGGAACCGTGGAACTGGACAACAAATGGAGGGACGAAGGACATAAACTACGATGCCAATGCTTCCGATTCATTCTCTATTCGAATAAATTCCACGACCTATGCCTGTTATGCAGTGCAGGATTCCACTGGCACGTGGGCGATATCCAACACGACAAGCGTGGACCTGTACCATCCGAACGTGACTCTCATCATATACAACAACCAGACTGTTCCCACTGCTGCGGACTTCCAGCAAATGGTCAGGATAAACTCAACAGACCCGATCTTCCAGAACCTGTCCTATGACGGAGGCAACGTCCGCTTCTTCTCGGGGGATACTGAACTCTACTCTTGGAGAGAAAATGCAACCCTCTTCTGGATAAGGCTGCCAGGTGAAATTGGACCCGGCTCCACTATGGGAGTAAACATGACTTTCTTGCCTAAAGGCACGGAGTTCGACGAAGCCTATGCGGGCGAGGCTCCGCAACTGTCGAGCACTTACGGAAGATACGACAACGGTGCCATGATGTTCCCTGCCCTATACCAGAACTTCACAGGGACTGGGACCCCTGCCGGATGGATCGCCTATTCGGGAAGCGCCACCATCGACAATGGCCTGACCATTTCCTTCACTTCAGGAACTAACAACAGGTTCTGGACGGACTCGGACTACGGCCTTAACAGTTCTCAAATCCTTGATTTTTATGGAAGCATCTCGGGTTCGGGAGTTGGTTTCACCAACACCGAATTCGGCTACGTCAAAACAGGCGAACCTGCCGCCGGATGGGGAATCTCGGGAAGCACGCTTGAAGATATGACCAGCAGCACTCAGGGGAGTGCCAACCCTGGAAGTTCAAACCACACCTTCTCGACCTACTGGCCTTCCTCCTCTTCATCCTCGTTCAGCTACGATTACGGATCCGGAGAAACTCTTGCCACAGGTCTTCCGTCTTCCGAGTATCCCATTGGAGGAATCACCTGGAGTTCGAACGGAGGCACTATACGCATATATTGGGTAAGACTGAGAGTCCATTCTCCTAACGACGTCATGCCTTCGGTCTTCTTTAACTCTGAAGGCACCCTGACCACTTCAACCACCTCATCGACGACATCGACCTCCACCTCGACCACTACCTCTCAGACAACCACTATCCGTACTGGAATCACCGACTATATCGGACTTGGAACCGGAACAGACAGCTACTCCTGGGAGGCCCTCTGGCCAATTACCGCTTCCTCCTCCGGGACGCTGCAGAGCGTCGGAGTGAACGTTTCCACTTCAGCGGGAGATATGGAGGTCGGAATATACTCCGATTCATCGGGAACTCCCGGGACGTGGCTTGGAAACTCGACTGCGCATGCGATGCAGACAGGATGGAACGACCTGAACATACCGCAGAGCGTCACGATAAGCGAGGGCGATGTTTACTGGCTTGCCGTGCAGGGAAGCGACTACGAGTCTTTCAGGACATACAGGAGTCCTGGAGGTTCCGCTTCATTATGTTTCAATCCTGGAGTTGGCTTCCAGACGTGGCAGAAGCCGACGTGGAGCGGCGATTGCGGCGAGAACTCCGGAGCTAACCTGCGCATGACCTACTCCGAATCGGAAAGCACGACGACATCGACCAGCACATCGACCTCCACCACTCTATCTACCTCGACTTCAACCTCTACGACATCCACCTTTGCAACGTCATCGATCGGGTCAACTTCAACCTCGACGACGATAACGAGTACTTCCTCGACTACAATCATTTCATCTGTGTATCCGAACGTCACAATGACCCTGTCCAATAACCAAGGCACGGGAACCGGAACCGATTTCCAGCAGATGATCGTGATCGATGCGACCGACGCACTATTCCAGAACGCGACGGGCGACCTCGGCAACCTGAGGTTTTATATAGGAAATTCCGAACTCCATGCATGGTGCGAGAGCAACTGCAGTTCCTCTTCGATTCACGCGCTGTTCTGGCTCAACGTCTCTCCGGGCATAGGTGCAGATGGCAGCCTGATTCTTAACGTGACCTTCGCATCCGGTGCCGATTACGACGGAGTGTGGTTGGGTGAGGCTCCGCAGCTATCCTCGACCTACGGGCAATACGACAACGGACCCGCAGTATTTCCCGTACTCTATCAGAACTTCGCCGGAACCAATTCTCCTTCAGGATGGACCGCCTATTCCGGAAGCGTCGCAGTAAATGACGGGTTGGCTATCTCGTTCACTTCAGGGACAAACAACCGTTTCTGGACAGACGCCGACTACGGCCTGAACGGTTCGCAGGCACTTGACTTCTACGGGAACATCTCGGGTTCGGGAGTTGGATTCACCAACACCGAATTCGGTTACGTCAAAACAGGCGAACCCGCCGCCGGATGGGGAATCTCGGGAAGCACGCTTGAAGACATGACAGGAGGCACCCAAGGAAACGTCAACCCGAGCGGCCTGAACCACGTATTCTCGACATATTGGCCGTCCTCGTCATCTTCCTCGTTTGATTACGACTACGGGACGATGGAGACGCTCACCACAGGGCTGCCCTCTTCCAAGTATCCAATCGGAGGAATCACCTGGAGTTCGAACGGGGGAACGATAAACATCCACTGGGTAAGGATAAGGGCATATCCTCCATACGGGGTTATGCCTTCTTTCTCTTTCAGTGGATAATATTTTCATCCCCTCTGTTGCTATAGCTCGGCTAACCCTCACAAAAAGCGTTTGCCGCATCTGATCTGCCTTGCACAGGGGCGCTACTTCATTCGGGAAATGGAATAAATGCGGTCTACAGTATAAGAGCGAACCTGATACCTAGGAGAAACCCGAGCTAATGCTCTACATCAAGGAGCAGACACAGAGATATTAACTTGCCCTTACTGCTATAGTCGCAATCTTTTCATATTTGATGGTATTGCTTCCCTGACAATATCCTTTCCCTGTACTGCTGATCGTTTCATTTATTGAATAACAAACCCAAATTTCTCCAGCAATGAACGTTCCTATTTTGACTGGAGCACTCATCGAAGAACTTAGCTGAATCTGTCTATTTTCTCCTATATTAAAACCATCTTTCTGCAGAATGAAAGGAACATCAGGCACTCCGTTTATTTTGCTTGCACCTTGTGGCACGTATGCCAAAGCCCAACTCGACCAATATTGAGACTTATGCCCTACGTTCATCGTCAAATTTGCCGTCGCGTTCTGGAAAACTAAGTTTACGCAAGTGAAGTTGTATGCTGTAACACATATAGGGAGTTGAAGGGCATTCGGGCCCTGAGTTGTTTCCCCTAATATTCCTAAAAACAACAGAACTAAAAAAACAACTACAACTATGCCTGCAATCTTAAACTTAAACTCCATATTTCAGAATATGGGAGGTAAATTAATAACTCTTTCCTCAAGACGTATCGTGGATATATTTATCCTCAGATAATATACTTGGAAAAGAGGCAACATAAAGTCGTAGTTTCTTCTAAAATGAGAACCTTTTTAATATTCATCTTTTTAATGAGTTCATGCAGAAGTTAAAAGCAACGATTTTTTTCTATATTTTTACTATTTTTGCATTATGTTATTCTATTAGTGCAACAACAGATACGACAGCATTCAATCTCCCTAATCCAATATGGTCGGGATATGGGTTTTCCCAATCAGGCTTAACTGGAATAAATGCATCATGGATTGTGCCTTCTTCTTCTCAGACCGGACAATCCGTACAATGGCTTGGAATAGGAGGTAGAGGTAGCAATCTGATCCAAATCGGAACCGCCTATGGCACTTCTGGGGATATTCCGGGCTATAATGCATGGTATGAATGTTTTGGCGAACCTAATTGCACTAAACCGAGCAGTGGAAAAGAACGACAGTTACCAATACCAGGAGCAGTATATGCTAATGATCTCATCAATGCAAGAATAACATTAAATAAAACCAGCGGACGATGGATTCTATACATACGAGATATAACGCAGAACTGGAGCAATCCTCCAAAGGAAGTGTCTTTCTCTCCAGATAACACTACTGCTGAATTCATAGAAGAAAGACCTACACTGACTAACTATTATCTTTGGGGTTCTACTGAATCCAACACTACCTTACCGCGCTTTAGCTATGTGAGTTTCGGTCATGACTTCACACACAGCGAAAACTTATCTGTACAATATACTGTCAACGGCAATTCTTCTTCAAGATCTCTGGCTTTCTATAACAATAGCTATATATTGACTGCATACTCTATTGGGCGTAACATAACAGGTACTTCTGGAGATGCGGCAAATCCTGACCCGATCACCCCTGATGGTACTAGTTTTTGGGTAACCTATGGAGATTTAAACGTCGTTAAAATCAAAATTCCTCATTCTTTGATCTTTGGTAAAAATGCCACCTTTCAAGCAATGGTAAATGGTGGAACTGCTTCTAATAATCTTCTCTACCAGTGGGCTGAGATGGGATTTGATTTCTCACGTACTAACCTAACCTCTCCGCGTTACAGCTCGACCATCACCTTGCCTATCACTCACAACATGATCCTTGCAGTTTTCGTTACTGACGATAGCGGCTCTTTGAATCGCTTATTGAACCGTACACTTAATCCTTTGTTGAATTGCAACTCAAGGAACCTACTTAGTCACTTATTGAATACTGCATATTCCAAATTGCTAAATTGTGCAATGGATCGTGTACTGAACTGCACTTTGAGTTGTTCACTTAATAACACCTTGAATGACACCCTGAACCGATTACTTAATAGTGCACCCTATCCCGAACCCGAAGCTTATAATTACAATGAAATTAATTTTACTACGCCCAATGTCACCTTATCTGCATATCGTGCAATTCCTCATTCAGTGCCTATTCTTCTGAACAACACCCAGCATTTTTCCATCACTCCTCCCTTCCAGCAGCTGCTCACGGTAAACAGCACTGAGTATCCGATAAACTCCAACTGGACCAACGTTGAGTTCACCAACGCCACTGGCGTGCCCCTGCAGGCCTGGGTCGAGAGCAACGCCACCAACTCCTCTACGCACACTCTGGTCTGGGTTAGGCTGAACCAGAGCATACCTGCATCTGGCAATCTCATGATCTACATGGACGTGATGCCAAACAACATGATGTCCGCAAATGGCCCGACAGGGGAGGCGCCTAATCTGAGTTCTGTGTACGCGGAATACGACAACGGAAATCATGTCTTTGATTCCTATGATAATTTCGTAGGAAATCTCTCCGGATCCGGAATTGGCATTATTGATTCCCAAGTTAGCAGCGGGAGCAACAACACCGGATGGAGAGTTGACAACGGCTTGACCTTCGGGCAGCTCGGAGATGGCATCTCTTCTGTGGTATACCTTTCAAATCTCACAATAAACCAAACGAACTACCATGACCTAAACAAGACGGTCGATGTTCCATGGGAACCTAATACTCAAGGCATATGTCATGACATATACTGCCACCAAACCGACTCATGGCCTACTGGTCATGGGGGATTCGTTGGTGCCGGAAGTTTCGGCTTTGACTTGGGTGCAATGCGACCTGATTACTGTAGTTCTGGCAGTATTAGCAGTTGCTCTTCCTCCTTCTATACATTTAACGGCACCGCGGAAGTGCAACATGTGTTCGATTCTACGATAAACGAAAACTACCACTATTATACTTTCCTTCCTCCGCTGAGCTTTTCACTTTATGGAGGCAGATTCTACTTGCAGAACGGCTATTCCGGCTATAACACTTCCTATGGAGTCGGTGCACCTCTCAACGATACGACATCACTGCATAACAGCACCGATGTCTTTGCCATGGCTTCGGATCCTCACTGTTGGGGTTGCACCACCTCTTATCCTGCCTTTTTGAATAACACCGCCACGATACACTGGATACGGGTTAGGAACACCCCTCCGAATGCCGTGATGCCGAAGGTAATGTTCGGAATTCCTTTGAAAGTCCAAGCGGCAATGCCTGCATTGAGGTCCCAGATATTGATGGTGATAGCAAACACCACCACCAACGGTCTGGCCAAGCCGCCGTACACCTACACCTACTCTGTAGTGAATGAAATCTCAGATGACGTGATTCATACCGTGACCGTCACAACGAATGCCCCTTCGTACACACAAAACATTACGCTAGACGCGAACGAGTCCGAAAACTTCCCTGAAGTCGTGAACGTTGTGGTAACTGCTTCCAATTCCTCATATACTGCCGCTTCCTCCTATTCCCCTGTTGTCCTCTTCAAGACAGTACCCATCTCGCTCTCGGCATACGGAAATCTCACTTCCGTGGACCAGGGCGGCACCGCAACGTGGATCGTGAACAGCAGCGAAGCGACAAGCCCTTACGACTTGAACGCTTCGGTATACGCATCGGACGGAATGCTGGTCCTCACAAGAAATCTTGCCTATCAACACGGGAATAAGTCTTCCGTAACGATTCCAATCTCTGTGAACCTGACTCCGGGAACTTATATTCTTAACATTACGCTCAACGAGTGGAATAATTCAGATGACAACTCCTATGTGGGTTCGGGTACGAACCACACTCTATTCACTGTCAATCAGAAGATGGTCGCAGGCCTTCCGACAGCAAATGCCACTGTTGTCGCAAAGGGAAGCAATGCCACTTTGTATGCAAACGTCAGCGAAGGAACCTCTCCTTACCTTCATTATGTATGGTTCTACGGAACAGACCGCAACTGCACTACTGATGTCCAGGAACCATGGAACTGGGCATCAAACGGAGGGACGAAGGACATAAACTACGATGCCAATGCTTCTGACTCGTTCTCCCTTCGGATAAACTCCACAACATACTTCTGCTACGCGGTGCAGGATTCTGCGGGCGCATGGGCAATATCTAGTACAACAAGCGTAGACTTATATCACCCGAACGTGACTGTCATTCTATACAATAACCAGAGCGTTTCAACGGGCGCGGGCTTCCAGCAAATGGTCAGGATAGATCCGAATATTGTGATCTTCCAAAATATGTCTTCCGATGGCGGCAACGTCCGCTTCTTCTCGGGGCAGACTGGACTTTACTCGTGGAGGGAAAACCCATCACTCTTCTGGGTGCGCCTCCCAGAAGGAATACCTGCTGACTCTAACCTCACTATAAACATGACATTCCTGAACAAGGGAATCGAGTATGATGATGTGTATGCAGGCGAGTCGCCTCTGCTGTCCGAAACATACGGAGAATACGACAACGGCGCTAACGCATTCCCCTTTGAATATCAAAACTTCCAAGGCACTTCGACTCCGGGCGGATGGACGATAACCGCTTCGGCAATGACGATAGACAACGGTGTCCACGCTGATTCAAACGGGGACACCACCTATATCCACACCTCTGGGACTTATGGATTGAATAGTTCGCAAATTATGGATTGGATAGGTCAAGGAACATCTGCAGGACAGTTCACGAATGGAGAATTCGGATACATAGGAGAAACATACAGAAATGCGGCGGGATGGGGTTCAAGCGGAAGCGGCAGCGGGTATACCTCCATACAGGCAGATGATAGCTCCTCGGAGACCCAAGGAACCAAGTATGCTTCGCTGAACGCGGACCATGTCTTCACAACATATTATCCTGCCTCTGGGTCTACTGTTTACTATTACGATTATTCAAACGCCGAAAGTCTTACCGATCCTCCTACGGCATCTTTGCACCTTGGAGGCTATGTTTGGTCTACCCCTGGAAACGGCTTCAATGCTTACGTCGTAAGAATGAGGACAAGACCTCCTAATGGCGTGATGCCGTCTGCCTGTTTCAATGGAAGCGGATGTGAACAGCAGACGACAACTACAACTTCCACGACTACATCGACCATATCCTCAACGACATCAACATCCACATCGACCTCCACCTCCCAAACAACCACAGTCAGTACGGGAGTCACTGACTATATCGGGCGGGGAACCGGAACCGACAGCTATTCCTGGGAAGCTCTGTGGCCAATTACCGCTTCCTCCTCCGGGACACTGCAGAGCGTCGGAGTGAACGTTTCCACTGCAGCGGCAGATCTTGAGGTCGGAATATACTCTGATTCATCGGGAACTCCTGGAGCATGGCTTGGAAACTCGACGGCGCATGCGATGCAGACCGGATGGAACGACCTGAACATACCGCAGAGTGTCGCGATAAGCGAGGGCAATGTTTACTGGCTTGTCCTGCAGGGAAGCGACTACGGGTCGTTCAGGACGTACAGGAGTCCGGGAGGTTCCACCTGGCTATGTTTCAATACGAGTGTGAGCTTCCAGACATGGCAGAAGCCAACCTGGAGGGGCGATTGCGGTGAGAACTCGGGGGCAAATATGCGCATGACCTACTCCGAATCCGAAAGCACGACGACATCAACCAGCACATCCACCTCCTCCACCCTATCGACCTCAACTTCAACCTCTACGACATCCACCTCCGCAACGTCATCGATAGAGGCAACTTCCACCTCTACGACGATAACGAGTACCTCCTCAACCACAATCATTTCATCTGCGTACCCGAACGTCACGATGACTTTGTCTAATAATCAAGGCACGGGAACTGGAACTGATTTCCAGCAGATGATTGTGATCGATGCGACCAGCGCGCTGTTCCAGAACGCGACGGGCGATCTCGGCAACCTGAGATTCTACTTTGGGAACTCCGAATTCCATGCGTGGTGTGAGAGCAACTGCAGTTCCTCTTCGACTCACGCGTTGTTTTGGATCAACGTCTCTCAAGGCATAGATGCCGATGGCAGCCTGCTTCTGAATGTCACCTTTGCATCCGGCGCTGATTACGACGGAGTGTGGCTGGGCGAGGCTCCGCAGCTATCGTCGACCTACGGGCAATACGACAACGGACCCGCAATATTTCCTGTTCTCTATCAGAACTTCGCCGGAACCGGCGTCCCTGACGGATGGTATGCCCATTCTGGGAGCGTCACCGTGAATGACGGCCTATCTATTGCATTCACTTCAGGAACAAACAACCGTTTCTGGACAGACGCCGACTACGGCCTGAACGGTTCGCAAGTCCTTGACTTCTATGGAAATATCACAGGTTCCGGAGTGAGTTTCACAAACACGGAATTCGGTTACGTCGAAACTGGAGGGCCCGCAGCAGGATGGGGCATCTCCGGAAGCACGCTTGAAGACATGACTGGAAGCGCACAAGGAAACATAAACCCGAGCGGCTCAAACCATGTCTTTTCGACCTATTGGCCTTCTTCTTCATTCTCCTCGTTCGGCTACGACTACGGGACGGCAGAGACGATAACCTCCGGGCTGCCTTCGTCCCAGTATCCCATAGGAGGAATCACCTGGAGCTCGAACGGGGGGATGATAAACATCCACTGGGTAAGGATAAGGACATTCCCTCCTAATGGAGTGATGCCTTCCGTCTCTTTCAGTGGCTGACATTCCCGTGTCATCTATTTACTATCTGGCGACATCATCATAAACCTCCCTTGCTGCTTCGGTATACCTCTGCGTCGCAGTCGACTTGTTGACTCGATCCTTGCTGTGGAAGCCCGCGAGCACGAGGTGTCCTTCGTGTTGGCGATGTCGCAAGTTGTAGACACATTCGGAAGACTACTTCCCTATTGTGCGCTTGCCCATGTAAGGGACAAGGACCTCCGGCACCGTTATCGTGCCGTCGCTGTTCGCGTAGTTCTCCACTATCGCAACGATCGTCCTGTTCGTCGCGATCGCGGTGGAGTTGAGAGTGTGCACGTATTCCTTCTCGCTGCCTTCTTCGTACTTTATGTCGAGCCTCCTGGACTGCCAGTCCGTGCAGTTAGAGCACGAAACGACCTCCCTGTACTTGCCCTGGGAAGGCATGTGCGCCTCGATGTCGTACTTCTTCGCGGCGACCGTTCCTATGTCGCCCGTGCAGATGTTCACCACGTGGTACGGTATGTTCATCTTCTGGAATAGCGACTCGGCATTGCCGATAAGCTCCTCGATCAGCGACCAGGAGTCCTCCTTCTTGGAGAACACGAACTGCTCTATCTTGTAGAACTGGTGTACCCTGAAGATTCCCTTCTGGTCCTTGCCGTGCGCGCCCGCCTCCCTCCTGAAGCACGGGCTTATGCCTATGTACTTCTTCGGCAGCTCCTTTGCGGGAATCACCTGGTTCGCGTGCATCGCTGCGATGGGGTGCTCGGAAGTTCCGATCATGAAAAGCTCGTCGTCAGTGTGCTCGAGGTCCTTCTTCGCCTGCGCCTCGCTAGGATCAGCGGCCTTGTATAGCATCTCCTCGAAGTCTCCGAATGCGGTGACTCCCCTATAGTACTGCTTCCTCATCAGAAGAGGTGGCGCTATTAGCGTGTATCCCTTCTTGATGAGCTCGTCTATACCGAACCTTATCAGGGACTGCTCAAGCAGTGCAATGTCTCCCTTCAGGTAGAAGAACCTCGCTCCGGCGACCTCCGCCGCCTGCTTGAGGTCTATGAGCCCGAGCTTCTCGAGTATCTCCTCGTGTCCCGGCAGGCTTGTCCGCCCTTAGGCGTCCCCCACTTCCTGATCTCGACGTTCTCCTCGTCGCTCTTGCCGTATGGCACGCTCTCGTGGAGGACGTTCGGCATGTTCCACATGAGATGCTCGAGCCTCGCGTCCGTCTCCGGAAGCTTCTTCTCGAGCTCGTCTATCCTCTTCTTCGTCTCGCCCATCTTTGCGACAACTTCCTTGTCTATCTCCTTGCCCTTCCTTCTTCATCGCGGAGATCTGCTCGCTGCCCCTGTTCCTCTCGGCCCTCAGGTCCTGCAGCTCCTTGTTTATCTTCCTCGACTGCTCGTCAAGGGAGAGCAGCTCGTCTAGCGGATAGTCGCTGTGCCTTTTCTCCTGCGACTTCCTTATCGCGTCAATGTTGTCGCGTATGAATTTTGTTGTCAGCATGATACCGAATTTATGTCGCAATGAAACAATATAAATGCTGTGTGCCATAATTTCCTTAGGCAGGGGTGGCAGAGCTTGGCCAAATGCGACGGGCTTAGGACCCGTTCCCTTTGTGGGTGCGTGAGTTCAAATCTCACCCCCTGCATTATAATACTTTAGGATTCATAAAAATTTGATTGAATGCAGAGGCAAAGCCCGGTACAGGACGCAAAGGAAAAACACATCGAATCTAAACTAGATGAGATAATAAAACGTCTTGATGCATTGACACACATAGTAGAGGAAGAGGTTTATCCTGAAGAAAGCAGGTTTAAGCTTAGTTACGTGAGAAAAGAGACAAAGCTCGATAACAAGATCAGGCAAGGCAAGGGTAAACTGCGTGTTTTCAAGAACTTTGCTGAGCTTGAACGTTCGATGGCCTGAAGGCGCATGAAATGGCGTATTCCATTTCTCCAACAGAAGAATTCGAGAAGACTCTCAAAACTTTGAAGAAATCAGATAGGGCACTTTACAATCGGTTGGGAAAGAAAATTGACGAACTCTGTGCGGAACCGCATTTCAGAAAACCGCTTAGCAATGTGCTCAAAGGCTCGTTCAGAGTTCACGTCGGATCCTTTGTGCTGAGATATAGAATCGATGAAGATACCAAAACTCTCATTCTTATCTCATTCGTACCCCATGATGAAGCGTATAAAAGCAGAACTTGAATTGCTATCTGTTATGATGGAGCACCGACCCGAAGCAACATCTCGTCGTTTCTTATAACTTGCCAATTAAGTGTTATTGTATGAATGATGGTCCCGCAATAAGCGTGGTGGTGCCCACCCTCAACGAGGAGAAGTACCTCGGAAGGCTTCTGGGCAGCCTGAGCAAGCAGACTTTCAAGGACTTCGAGATCGTGATATCCGACTGCGCAAGCCAGGATTCGACAAGGGAGATAGCGAAAAAGTACCCGAAGGTCAGGATAGTCATAGAGAAGAAGAAGGGGATATCCGCGGGCAGGAACGCGGGCGCCAGGGTCGCGAAGGGAAAGATACTCGTCTTCCTGGACGCCGACACCTCTGCAAACGAGAGGCTGCTCGAGATCTACAACAACGTCTTCGAGCAGGGCAAGAGTGATCGCCGCAACGGGACCCATACTGCCGCTTGAGAAGACCAGCAGGAGGATGAACCTTGGGTTCAAATTCGTCTCCATACTGTTCGTCAAGGCGTCGATACTGATCGGCAGGCCGTCCGTGGTGGGATCGAACTTCGCCGTTCGGAGGAGCGCCTTCAAGAACGTGGGGGGCTTCAACGAGAAGTTCCTGACCTACGAGGACTACGACCTCTCGCTCAGGCTGAGGAGGCAGGGGGAGATAAGGTACCTTGACGGCGCGGTCGTGCACGCGAGCATAAGGAGGGTCAAGGCGTGGGGCATAATCGGTTACTTCACCTACCACATGGGCAACATAATCAGGTACAGCCTTGTCAAGAAGCCGAAGGAGACATACGAACCTATAAGGTAAGCTCGCTTTCCCTCCACCCAGCAACCATTATAAGCTTTCTCGGGTCTATTCATAGACTATTAAGCATCAGTTCCAGGCGTTTCGTTTCTAACAGCGGATTATCATGGAATACACAAAATTCGAGAAGGCGAGGATCATTGGCGCAAGGGCGCTGCAGCTTGCTTACGGGGCACCACCTCTGATAAAGGTACCCATCGACGTCACGGACCCTCTAAGGCTCGCGGAGCTCGAGTACAGCGAGGACGCGATACCCATAGTCGTGGTAAGGAGCAAGATCCAGAAGTAATTGCGTTTTACAGGTTGATCTCATGAACTACGATTATGATGTCATAGTTGCAGGCGCAGGCGTTGCGGGTTCTCTCGCCGCGGCTTCCGCTGCGAAGAACGGGGCGAAGACTCTTCTCCTTGACAGGAACGACGAGACCGAGCCCGGAAAGAAGACAAACTGGGGATGGGTCTGCGGCGACGCGGTCGCGAAGGCGCACATAGACTTCGTGGAGAAGGAGCTCGGAATAAAGTTCGCAAGCCCCGAGCTCGACAGCAAGGTCGACCGAGTCTACGCCACTGAGTCCGGACCTTCAGAACAAGTTCTCTTTCGAGGGCGAGGGGTACACCCTCGACAGGCCGAAGATGGCGAGAAAGCTCGTCAGCATAGCCGTTAAGAACGGGGCGGAGTACAGGCCGAAGTACGAGATAGAGGGGCCAATAATCGAGAACGGAGACCTCGTCGGCGTGTTCGGAAAGGACGCCAAGACCCAGCAGGTTCGACCTCCACTCGAAGATAGTGATAGACTGCCTCGGCATGGCGAGCACGATCAGGAGGAAGCTTCCCGCCAACGATTTCATAGAGAGGGACGTGAAGATAGAGGACATCGAGTCCACAGGAAGGTACATAGCGAACTTCGATCTCGAGGGGAACGACCTCACCTACTACGATCCCAAGAACGCGCTTATACACATGAACCAGGTCATGGCTCCGGGAGGCTACGGATGGGTCTTCCCGAAGAGCGGCGGCAGGGTCAACATAGGAGTCGGCATAGAGAAGAAGAGCCTCGACAAGAGGAACGCGAAGCTCGGGAAGAAGGACACCTTCACTCCCTCATAGACGGCTACGTCGAATGGAACAAGTGCGTGAAGAACCTCAAGATAGACGACACTGACAAGAACGGGAAGGGATACTGGTCCGTCTCCGTGAGGAGGCAGTTCGACTGCCTGGTCTACAAGAACTACCTCGGCGCGGGAGACGTCATGGCGATGCCGAACCCCGTGAGCGCGGGAGGCATAGGGCCTGCGATGGTCACCGGCACTCTGGCGGGAAAGGTCGCCGCGGAGGCGGTAGCGAGAATGACACGAGCATGGATTACCTGTGGAAGTACAACCTGCAGTTCAACGAAGCATACGGAAACAAGACGGCGGCGCTCGAGGTCTTCAGGGTCTACCTGCAGTCGCTCAACAACGACCTGATGAACTACGGCATGAGCCACTTCCTCACGGAGGAAGAGGCTGTGGACCTCACCTATGGAAGGGTGCCCGAGATAAGCATGGCGAGCAAGTTCCAGAAGATGATAAGCGGCATAGGAAACATGAACGCCTTCAAGAACCTGCTCTTCACCGCGAACAAGATGAAGACAATGCTTGCGCTCTACAAGAAGTACCCCGCCAACATGGGAGAGTTCAAGCCATGGAAGGCGGCGGTCGAGAAGGAGATGCACGAGATAAAGACGAAGTTCCAAGTCGAACCGATCTGAGCACATGGAATCCGATAATAACGACCAAAGCATTGCGATGCCAGACGCACCCGCCCAGAACGATAGCGTCCCGCCTAGCCCTGCCCCAGAGCCTGCGCCGGTTCCAGCGCCTGCTCCAGCCCCCGCACCTGCTCCCGCGCCGGCGCCCTCACTCATACCTCCCCCTTCTCCCGTTCCGGAGAAGAAGAGCATGAACAAATTCATAATTCCGATAATCGCGATAGTGGTCCTCATAGCTGCATTGTACTTCGCTCTCCCGTTCGTCCTTAAGCCGTCGCCGGGAGCTGCAAGCTCCACTACCGTTCCGACCATCTCAACAACGATCGCCACCACCGCGCCAACGACCATCTCGATATCCGCAAACGGTTCGCGCGTCGGCACCTCATGCATCGCTGCCGCCAACCTGCTTTGCTTCGGCCTTTCATACTCGAGCGCCAGAGGCGCAATCTCGCTGGTCTTCGGGCAGTCGACAGGTAAAACCATGAACCACTTGAGGCTCGCATACTTTTCAGGCCCCGTTACGGCGGGAATGGAGGCCCCGGGTCTGTTCAGTTCCGGAAACCCAAGTCCCATGGTGGGCACCTTGGCGTCAGGCGCAACCACGAACGTCACAATTCCCGTGGGGAGGATAGCCATTCCGACATCCGGGGAGCTGTGGGCGATGTACCAGGTAGGCTCGAACACAACCTTTTTCTACTCGCAGGTTGCAACGCTCTCGATAGATCAGTAGCGGCGTGGGCAAAAGAAAGAAGGGAGGACTATTCCGCCACCTCTGCGGCGGTTCCCAGATATTTGCTCTCGAGATCGTAGACTTTCCCCTTCCTGAATGAGAAGACGTCATCCTTGAGCACGAGCAGGTGATTCTTGGTCTCAGCGCCGAGCACGCTTCCCGTTATGAGCTCGTTGAAGGGAGGCATCACCACGAGCCTCTCGTCCCTGTTGAACCTCGCGTACCTTTTCGCAGCGCCCTTCGCGATCTTCGAGGTGAACCAGACCTTCTCAGTCCCATATCCCTTCCTGAGAGCGAAATGCCCGTGGCCGAGAACGAGGTACCTTGCGCGCATCGCCTCCTCCGAGGGCCATGAGTTCCCGTGAGCCATAGCCACGCCCCCTATGACCAGCTCCTTTCCGACCTCAATCTCGACGCCTATGTTCCTGAAGACCCTTTCTATGTCTCCGTCGTGGTTCCCCTTGACGACCTTGGTTTTTATTTCCCCTATCCTCTCGAAGAAAAGCTTGAGCTCCCTGTATTCTCCGAACTTCGGAGAGGAGACGCTCTCCTTTATGTCGCCGAGCAGGACGAGGCTCTTCGCCCCCGACTTCTTGTACGCCTCGAGGAGCTTGTCAGCGAGCCTCTCCGTCGCGTTCTGGAAGTGGATCCCCGACTGCCTGAACTTCAGGTCGAGGCCTATGTGCAGGTCCCCCGCCACGAGGACACTCTCCTTCCTTATCAGCATCGCGGGATAGCCCTTGACGAAAGATATCAGCATCGGTTATTCTCTCTCAAGCGGGTTTATTATCCTTAGCTCCCGATTAGCACTCGTATTCGATGGCGGACCTCTCTTACAAGATGGGCAGGATTCTCGGGATCGAGATCGAGCTGCACTGGACGTTCATAGCGCTGATGCTGATAACTCTGCTCCTCAGCCCATACGCATTCCTGCTCATAGCGCTGCTGTTCATATGCGTCCTCATACACGAGCTGCTCCACTGCATAGTCTCGATGAAGAACGGCATAAGGGTGAGGAAGATAGTGCTGCTTCCTATAGGCGGCGCGTCGATAATAGACCAGATCAGCATCCCCCCCGCCGTGGAGTTCAACGTTGCGATCGCAGGGCCCCTCATGAGCCTCTTCCTCGGCGCCGTCTTCGGGGTGCTCGTGGTGCTTGCGCCGTCGGGGCTGCCAAACCAGATATTCCAGTTCCTCTTCGAGATAAACATACTTCTTGGAGTCTTCAACCTGCTGCCCGCGTTCCCGACCGATGGGGGAAGGGTGTTCAGGAGCTACCTTGAGAGGAACCACAGCGAGTACGACGCCACGCTTCTGACGGTCAAGGCGAGCAAGTGCATAATGGTGCTCTTCATAGTGGGCACCGTCGTCTGGCTCGCCATCACCCCATCTCCCATGTACTACAAGGAGTTCGTCTTCCTCTGGGACCTTCTCATCGTCTTCTTCCTGTACGGCGGCGCCGAAGGGGAGCAGGAGATGAACGAGGTAAGGAGAGCGTCTAAGGGGATAAAGCTCAGCGAGGTCGTCAGCAGCCACTATGTGTTCGTGGATCCTGACAAGAGCGTCGCCGACCTGTACGGCGTTGTTAGGAGGACGAAGGAGCACCTGCTTATGACGAAAATAGGACCCGACTACGCCTACGTGAACCTGATGGAAAGGAAGAAGATGAGGAAAGTCGCTTCAGCCCGCGGGATCGCGATAGTGATACCGAGCGTGAACTACGGAGCGGGAATATTCGACGCGCTCCAGCTGATGGAGACGGGAGAGATGGGGATACTAGCGGTCACCAGGAACGGGAAGCTCGCCGGCGTCGTGACGCTTCCGCACCTTAAGACGTTCCTCTCGCTGCGCCTGGTAAACAGGACGAAAGGCGCATGACGTCCGGGTGAATCCACGGAGTATAAAGGGCTTGTTCTGGAAACATCCTCCGACGTCTACGAACCCGCAGAGGACACCTTCCTCGCCGCGGAGCACCTTCTCCGGCTTCTCGAATCATACAGGGAGAAATCGCTGTCCGTGCTTGAGATGGGATGCGGGGCGGGGCTTCTCGGAATGATCGCCGCAAAATCCAAGAAAGTGGGCAAGGTCGTGTTTTGCGACAAGAACGAGAGCGCGGTCGCACTCGCAAGGAGGAATTGCGAGTCGAACGGGAAGCTGATGGCGAAATGCTCGTTCGTGCACACCGACCTCTTCTCCGAGATTCCGAAGTCGTCCGTTTTCGGCCTGATGGTGTTCAACACTCCGTACCTTCCGAGGGAGGACTCCCCGAGACTCAGCTCCGACGAGACCGCGTGGGACGGAGGGGAGAACGGAATAGGTATCGCAACCGCTTTTCTGAGCCAGGCAGTCCCGCACCTTTCGAAGGGAGGCAGGATCCTACTAATATCTAGCTCATTCGCGGACCTTCACGAACTCCTGAAATCTGCATCGGGGCTCGGATACGATCTCGTTGAGGAAAGGAAGAAGCACGTCTTCTTCGAGGACATCGTGTCGATACTTCTAAAGAGGAGGCCACTTCATCCCCCGAGGGCGCATCAAAAGTAATTTAAGCCTTTTAACATGCATTATCCCCGCGACCACGGTGTATATTTGCTCTACCTGAAGTCCATGAGCATGGACAAGTTCAAGTCATTCAAGCACGCCAGCCTACTTTTCAGCAAGGGATTCAACTGCGTCGTGGGGCCCGAACGGGAGCGGAAAGAGCAACATAGGTGACGCGCTTCTCTTCTCTCTGGGAGAGAGCTCCCTCAGGAGGCTCAGGGTCCCCAGGCTCGACCAGCTGATAAACACGACCACCGGAAAGAAGGTCAGCAGCATGTCAAAGGCGTACGTCCGCCTCGAGTTCGGCGGGGACAAGGAGATCGTGCTCGTCAGGGGCGTAAGGGCGGACGGAAAGACCGCCTACAGGCTCAACGGCAAGAGGATGACGAGGCAGGAGGTGCTGGAGGTACTGAAGGCGTACAACATACACATTGACGAGACCAGCACCATCGCGCAAGGGGAGATCAACAGGCTGATCAACCTCAACGCGAAGGAGAGGAGGGAGCTCCTCGACCTCGCGGCCGGCATAAAGGAGTTCGAGTACAAGAAGAAGGAGGCGATGTCAGAGCTCGAGAAGGTCGGGATCGAAGATAAGCACCGCGCAGGCTACGCTGATCGGAGGATGGGATTCCTCAAGGAGCTGGAGAAGGAGAAGGAGGCCGCGGAGAAGTACATAGAGATGTCGAAGCGGATGAAGGAGCTGAAGTACAGCATACTCACAAAGAGGAGGACCTCCGTGCAGGGCACGATAGAGGGCTTCACTGCCGAGATCGGAAAGCTCGAGGAGAAGAAGAAGGCCCTGGAGGACAAGATCGCTAGAACTGCGAAGAGGATAATCGAGCTGGGCTCCGAGAGGCAGAAGATAACGACGCTTCTCAGCGAGAGCTCAGACGAGCTCAGCGGTACGAACAAGAAGCTCTCCGACATGGGGGAGGAGATAAACGCGCTCGAGGTCAGGATAGGCACGGGCAACGCGTCCATCGAGGAGGCGGGCAGGCTCGTCGAGTCCATACAGAAGGAGATAGAGGGGAACGAGCAGAAGATAGGCGCCAACGAGGCGGAGATATCGCAGTTCAGGGAGAAGATTCAGGAGCTCGAGGCGAAGGTCGAGAAGTCCAGCAAGACGTCGGAGCAGGCCAGCGAGATAAACTCGGGAGCCAGGATGAAGGAGCTGAGCTTCGCCCTTCAGGGAATAGAGAAGAACGTGGCCGAGCTCCAGGACATGCTCTCGAGGATGAGGGAGAGCGGCGCGCAGCTGGAGGCAGGCAGGTCCAACATGCAGAGGGAGCTCTCGGAGGTAAAGGGAAGGGCCGAGGAGGAGTCAGGCGCGATCGCGGAGGCGAAAGACAGGGCCAGAGCCGCGTCTGAGAGGAAGGAGAGCCTGGACAAGGCCGAGAGGGAACTGCAGGAGCAGATAGACTCCCTCGTGAAGACGCAGGGGAGCATAGACTCAGAGATGATCGAGCTTCGGCAGCAGAGGGCGATGGCGAGAGGGCGCGACAGCTTCGCCTACGACAGGCTCAGGAACGCGTTCACTAAGCAGGACGGATTCTACGGCACGGCAGCGGAGCTCTGCAACTACGAGAGCCAGTACGCGGAGGCGATAGAGGCGGCCGCGGGATCACACTTCAACTATCTCGTCGTGGACGCGATCGGGACCGCGAACGACATGATACAGTACCTCAAGAAGAACGGCCTCGGACAGGACGACGTTCATACCGCATGAAGGAGCTGAACGTCTCTGACGACAGGAAGGAGAAGGGACTGCAGGCGGTCAAGGACCTGCTCACATACGACCCGAAGTTCGAGAGGGTCTTCACATACCTGTTCAACAACACCTACCTGGTGAATGACGTCGAGGAGGCGAAGAAGCTAGGCGTCGGGAGGTGCAGGTACGTCACCGATCACCGGCGAGACAGTCGAGAGGTCCGGAATACTCTCGGGAGGGTCGAGGTCCAAGACGATGCCTCTCGCGTCGCTCGACAAGAAGCTCGCCGAACTTGACAAGACGAAGACGAAGGTCGCAAGGGAGATCACAGATTCGAACGAGCTGCTGTTCTCGACGAGGAAGGAGGTCGGCGCTTCTAGGAATGCAGGCATCCTCGCTCAACGAATCTTCGGCGAAGGCCGGCGAGAGGCTGAAGGAGTACACCGGGCAGAGGAAGAGGCTGGAGGATGCCCTCGTTGCCAACGAGAACGAGCTCCGCACTCTCAGGGAGGCCGAGGCCGCCGCGAAGAAGGAGTCCGAGCACAACTCGTCCGAGCTCGCGAAGACGAGGGAGGAGATGCAGAGTGTCTACGACAAGACCGTGCAGGAGTCCCAGGACGTCTCAAGGAAGGGCATGAGCAAGGAGAAGTACGAGGAGAGCAAGAGGCTCGCAAACGAGCTCGGCGACCTCAAGATAAAGGTCGCGGAGGCGAACAAGGAGAACGCGATGCTGAAGCAGCGCCGTGCAGGGCCTTGCGGCGAGCGCAAAGGAGAAGAAGGACATGGTGCTGAGGACGCAGAAGGAAGTCGCATCCGACCTCAAGAAGAAGGCGGAACTTAGCAAGGCGAGGGAGAAGATAGAGAGCGCGGTCAAGAAGACGGGAGAGTCGAGCAAGGAATCATACGAGAGGCTCGGGTCAGTGAACTCGGAGCTCGACGTCCTGAACAAGGAGCAGGGCGCATCGAACTCGAATTCGGAGAGCGTGTCGAGGCAGATCCAGGACGTCATGGTGAAGAAGGGGCAGATGGAGGTAAGGCTCAACGACATAGCGGCCGAGCTCAGCACGTACGGGGACGCGGCGATACAGATGATCGACTACGACGTGGAGGACATGGAGAAGGAGGTAAACCTGCTGAACGCGAAGGTCTCCGCCCTCGGCAACGTGAACCTCAAGGCGCCGGAGGTATACGGCGAGAAGTCAAAGAGCGTCGAGGAGGCAAACGAGAAGGTGAGCACCCTCGAGGGCGAGAAGCACGCGGTGCTCTCCATGATAGAGGAGATAGACTCGAAGAAGCTGAGCGCGTTCACGACAACCTTCGACACCGTAAACAAGAACTTCGGAAAGCTTTACAATTACATCTTCCCAGGGACCGCGCGCATAGAGCTCGAGAATCCCGCAACGCCCCTCGACAGCGGCCTCGACATAAGGATAGAGGACGGCAAGAACCGCAGGAGGCTCGGGTCGCTCTCCGGAGGCGAGAGGTCGCTGATATCGCTGGTGCTCATATTCTCAATCCACATGTGCAAGCCGTCCGCGCTCTACCTCTTCGACGAGATAGACAGCGCCCTTGACAAGGAGAACTCGAAGAGGCTCTCGCAGCTGATAAAGGAGATGTCGAAGGAGGCGCAGTTCATAGTCGTGAGCCACAACGACTCGCTGATAGTGAACACGGACGCCGCCATAGGCGTGGTCAAGACGGACGGCCAGTCGAAGGTGGTGGGAATAGAGATATCAAGCAATAGCAGCAAATAGTAGTGTTGGTTTTCTTGAAGCAAAAAAGCGTTAAGAAGGACGATTCGAAACTGACGTGGATCCTCTACGCTCTGCTCGCGATCGCCATAATACTCTACGCCGTGACGAGCAACGCGCTCATAGGCGCGATAGCCCTCCTCACCATAATCATAATACTCGTCTTCGAGGTCAGGTCGAGCGTGAAGGCCGAGGGGACGAAGAAGAGCATATATCGACATAGCGACCGCGATAGGGGCCGCTGTCGTCGTGTGGCTCATACTGGTCTTTCTACTGCAGACGTCGGCTCCCGTAGACGCGGTATCGAGCTGCAGCATGCTGCCTGCGCTCCACAGGGGCGACCTCGTCGTGCTCCACGGCATAACAAACATGAAGAGCTTCCTCTCCGCCACACAGGTCCCTGTGATAAACGTCACGAGCGGCGAGTTCCAGGGGATGGAGAGCAGGAATCAACAGGACGAGTTCCTTGCGTTCTTCGCATACTACAACGGCAACAAGACCGAGATATCTTACCTGCTAAACAACAACAGCAACTACGCGGTTGGACTCTACGACACGCCGTGCCTCTCGGAGAAGCAGTTATCTGGGGCTCTCCAGCCAGAGCTACATGTGCTACGTCAACTCCGCAGCTCCAGGGCACGAACCTGATAAGATACAACTACTCAGTGGGCAGGCTCTCGATGGGCGGCAATACCTACAACGAGCTATACACCTCAAGCATATCGTGCTGAACACGACACTGGTGGAGAACTACTCCAACCCGATCGTCGTGTACCAGACCACCGGCAAGGACGCGTTCAGCGGTAGCATAATACACAGGCTCTACGCGGTGCTCAACGTCAGCGGCAGCTACTACTTCCTGACAAAGGGCGACAACAACCAGGCCCTCGACATAGAGTTCGCGAACTATCCCGCGAACCAGAGCGAGGTGCTCGGCTACGTCATAGCGGACATACCCGTCGTGGGATACGTGAAGCTGCTCCTGAGCGGGCAGCTGTCGACGCCCGCGGGCTGCAACAGATCTCACTCCTTGAAATCACAGGCGATATGAGCGATGGCAGAACAATATGATGTTATTGTCTTTGAACATAGGCTGAAAGCCTCTTACCTCAGAAAATTAAAGAAGATGCGAAAAGAGAAAGTAATTCATGTAGCCTCTGCAGTAGGTTTTAAGAAAAGATAAGGTCTGGATTGAGTTATGCGGTCTCCAACTCAGAATCTGATCCGTTCCTTCCTTATCTTCCGCCTATTCCTCTATTTCCTATAGCCGCACCGCGACTCCTTAACCTTTAAATACTTTTAGAACAGCAATATATTATCGCGTTTTCTTTCTTAACTGAAAGGCGCTATTTTAGAGGTTAGCATGGCAGATTTTAACAAGGACCTTAGGCTTGCTGTTGATACTGGAAGCGTTGTCCTCGGCACCGAGGAGACGAAGCGTGCTGTTAGCGGCAACAAGGCGAAGATAGTGATTATAAGCTCGAAGGGAAAGCCGGCGGCAACGCCGACATGGTCCACCTCTGCAACGTCGCAGGCGTGAAGGTCATGAACTTCGAGGGCAGCTCCATAGAGCTCGGCACAGTGTGCGGAAAGCCCTTCTCGGTGAACAGCCTCGCCGTCATAGAGGCGGGAGAATCCAAGATACTTAACGAAAATTATTGATGATGTATGGCAAAGGGAGAATTCGCAGCACTTAAGATGATAAAGAAGAGGAAGAGAGAGAGGCTGCACAAGAAGTCATGGAAGAGGCAGCACTTCAAGCTCAAGCAGAAGTACGACGCCGTGGGATGCGTCCCGATGGCGAAGGCGCTCGTCCTCAGAAGTTCCCGCTCCAGCAGAAGCAGCCCCACTGCGGGCTCATCAAGTGCGTGGGAGTGCAGCTCATAAAGAACGGGAAAGTCGTCGGAGCGTACGTTCCCGGAGACGGATCGATAAACTTCATAGAGGAGCACGACGAGGTCACGATACAGGGACTGGGAGGATCCCAGAGAGGACAGATGGGATGCATTCCTGGAATCAAGTACAGAGTCATAGCGATTAACGGCGCTGACCTTTACCAGATAGTAAAGGGCAAAGTCGAGAAGCCAAAGAGGTAGTGATCTTGCAAGAAGAGAACAAACTAGAGGTCAAGGAGGAAAAGACGAAGTGCCTCAGCCCGCGGATTTCGCGGCTGCGGCAGAAGTGCAGGCAGTGCACCGACGAAGTCGAAGTCTGAGAAGAAGGAGAAGAAAGCGGCCGTCAAAGAAGGCGCGAAGAAGGACGACATCGCAGTCACGGAGCCGCTCCTCTTCGGAAAGTACAGCATGAAGGACGTCGCAGTCGACGACCCGAGCCTCGCGAACTACATAACGCTCACACCAAGGCGTTCCCGAACATCTTCGGAAGGAGGAAGAACCGCGTCTACTACGCGTCCCACGTCAACATGGTAGAGAGGCTCATCAACAAGCTGATGAGGGGAGGCACCGGGCAGAAGATAGGAGGCAAGGTCATAAGGACGAAGGGCGCGCTGCAGGGAAAGAAGCTCAAGGTCATGCACATACTCGAGGACGCTTTCGAGATAATCAACAAGAAGACGGGCAAGAATCCGGTGCAGGTACTTGTGAACGCGCTCGAGAACGCCGCGCCGATAGAGGACACCACAAGGATCAGGTACGGAGGCATAAACTACAACGTCGCTGTCGGAATAAGCGCGCAGAGCAGGCTCGACGTCGCGCTCAGGAACGTGGCGCTCGCCTCGCTGATTAGCGCTTTCAAGAACAAGAAGAGCCTCGCCGACGCGCTCGCCGACGAGATCATACTCGCAGCAGCCAAGGACTCGAACAGCTACGCGATAAAGAAGAAGGTCGAACTCGAGAGGATAGCAAGGAGCGCAAGGTAGTGAGTGACATGGTAAGGAAGGAATTCGTCGCTGATGAAGTCGCAAAGATAATGAGCGACGTCAAGCACATAAGGAACGTCGCGATAATCGCGCACGTGCACCACGGAAAGACCACCCTCACCGACTCGCTGCTCGCAAAGGCAGGAATAATATCGAAGTCAGTGGCAGGAGAGGCGCTCTACACCAACTACGAGGCGATAGAGAAGGACAGGAGGATGACGATAAAGTCGGCGAACATCTCGCTCGCGTTCGAGTACAAGAACCACGACTACATAATCAACCTGATAGACACCCCGGGCCACGTCGACTTCGGAGGACACGTCACGAGGTCGATGAGGGCCGTCGACGGAGTGGTGCTGGTGGTCGATCCCGTAGAGGGGATAATGCCGCAGACCGAGACCGTGCGTCAGGCAGGCGCTCAAGGAGAAGGCGAAGCCCGTCCTTTTCGTAAACAAGGTCGACAGGCTTCTCAACGAGCTGAAGCTCACGCAGGAGCAGACCTTCGAGAGGCTGCTCAAGCTGATAAACGACATGAACAAGCTCATAACGACTTCGCTCCTGAGGAGTTCGCAGGGCAAGTGGCAGGTCAGCGTCGAGGACGGGAGCGTCTGCTTCGGATCCGCGTACAAGAAGTGGGCGATCTCCAAGAGGATAATGGAGAAGTACAAGGTCACGTTCAAGGACATATTCGACCTGACTGAGGCAAGAACGACGAGAAGCTGCAGGAGGTCGCGCCGATAGACGAGGCGACGCTACCGATGATGATAGAGCACCTTCCGACCCCAGGGAGGCGCAGGCCTACAGGATACCGCACCTGTGGCACGGCGACCTCAACAGCCGCGGACGGCAAGGCGATGATGACTGTCGACGAGAAGGCGAAGGTGAACATGGTGATGTTCGGCGTACACTTACGACCCGCACGGCGGGGAGGTCGCAACTGCGAAGGGTCTTCTCCGGAGTGATGAGGAAGGGCACCGAGGTCTACATGTCGGGAAAAACGACCCCAGAAGATACAGCAGGTCGGCCTATACATGGGCCCTGACAGGGTGCATGATAGAGGAGATATCCGCGGGCAACATCGCGGCGATCGTCGGGCTCGAAGGACCCGTCGCGTAGGAGACACGCTCAGCGAGAACAACATAGATGCCGTTCGAGCAGATAAAGCACTATTCAAAGCCCGTCGTCACAAAGGCGATAGAGGCCAAGGAGACGAAGGACACGACTAAGCTCATAGAGGCGCTCAGGGAGCTCTCGAAGGCAGACCCGACCATAGTCGTCGAGATCAACCAGGAGACCGGAGAGCACCTGGTCAGCGGAATGGGAGAGCTGCACCTGGAGATCATAGAGACCAAGCTCAGGGACGAGTTCAAGATACCGATAATCACCAGCGAGCCGATAGTCGTCTACAAGGAGACCATCGAGAACACGGCGAAGGACATCGAGGGAAAGAGCCCGAACAGGCACACCAAGTTCTATGTAACGTGACGCCGCTCGAGCCCGGCGGTCGTCGAGCTGCTCGACAACGGCACGATAAAGGAGGGCAAGCCGAAGGGAAAGACAGCACATAGAGGAGTTCGTCAAGGCGGGAATGCCAAGGGACGAGGCGAAGGGCGTCGTGGACATTTGGAACAGCAGCATGCTGATAGACGCAACAAACGGAGTCCAGTACCTCAACGAGGTCATGGAGCTGCTCATAGAGGCATTCGACGAGGCGATGAAGGACGGCCCGCTCGCAAGGGAGAAGTGCTACGGCATAAAGGTGCTCATAACAGACGCGACGATACACGAGGACCCTGTGCACAGGGGCCCGGCGCAGATAATACCCGCGATGAGAAGGCCGATATACGCGGGAATGCTCACTGGCGGGCGTGCATCCTTCTCGAGCCAAAGCAGAACTTCACGGTTAACATACCTCAGGAGTACATGTCCGACATAATCACGTTCCTTCAGGGAAAGAGGGGCCAGATACGCGAGATACAGCAGGAGAGCGAGCAGGCGACCATCATCGCGAAGATGCCTGTGGCAGAGGTCATAAAGGGCTTCTCCAACGAGATGAGGAGCGCCACGCATGGGAAGGGCGATATGGTACTTCGAGTACGCGGGCTACGAGAAGCTGCCCAAGGAACTCCAGGACAAGATCGTCAGGGAGATAAGGAAGAGGAAAGGGCAGAAGGAGGAGCCTCCGACGCCTCAGGACTTCCTGGACTGACGAAGGGAAGAGTTAAAAGCCTTTCATGGTAAATAATCATTTACTGTAACATTATCCGGTATTACGCTTAGGTGCTGATTTCTGCACCGATGAAATGAGGTGTCCATATGGCAAACGCATACGCGAAATTCGAAGTACCAAAGGAAATAGTCGACAAGGCCCTTGAAGCGCTGAGGCTCGCAAAGCAGAGCGGCTCGGTGAAGAAGGGAGTGAACGAGGTTACCAAGAGCGTCGAGAGAGGTCTCGCGTCGCTGGTACTCATAGCCGGCGACGTTGAGCCCGAGGAAGTCGTGATGCACCTACCGACGATCTGCGAGCAGAAGAAGATACCTTTCGTATTCATACCCGCGAAGCTCGATTTGGGCAAGGCGGTAGGGCTCACCGTCCCGTGCGCAGCCGCATCCATAGAGAAGGCGGGCGAGGGACAGGCGCAGCTGAAGGAGGCGGCGAGCTGGTCGGCAGGCAGGATCGCATCCGCGAAGCCGGCGGCGGAGAAGTCCGAGAAGGCGGCGGAGAAGGAGGAGAAGTCCGAGAAGCACGAGGCGCACCACGAGGCCCATCACGAAGCGCATCATGATGAGCACCACGAGCACCACAAGGCGGAGGAAGCACCTAAATAATATTAGTTGAATAACATGGCCGAAGAAGCTGCAGCACCCGTTGTCCAGAAATCGCCGTTCGATGGCTACATGGCGGAGGTTGTCGAGGTCCAGCCGATGAAGACTGGAATGTTCGGATCGATCCACCAGGCAATGTGCAAGATACTCGAGGGCAAGGACAAGGGGAGGGTCATAAGGAGGAACCTCAGCGGCAGGGTCAAGGTCGGCGACATCCTCCGGTTCGGAGACACGAGCAGGGAGGACAAGCCCATAAACGTGAAGTGATTGGATGAAATGCTCATACTGCACTAGGGAAGTAGAAAGGGGCACCGGGCTCATGTACGTCAAGAAGACCGGAGCCGCGAAGTACTACTGTTCGGAGAGATGCTACAAGTACGACAGCGTGCAGCGCAAGAAGCAGAGGCCCAAGGAACAGGCCGAGATCGCGAAGCGCGCAGCGAAGAAGTAGTGACAGCTGATTCTAAATATTCATCCTGCGTGACTTAGGGTGCGGAATTACCTTCTTCTCAAGCCGTCAAGGCGGGTTTCCACACCTTTAAATATGTGGCATCAGATAATATCACTGCGATCAAGGTGCGGCTAATGGGAATTTTGGTGTATGGATTCAAGGCGAAAGTATTCAGGGATGGCAAATACTACGTTGGCACAGTGAGCGATCTGCACGCAAACACCCAAGCAACTACCTTGCGGGAGCTGGAGAAGAACCTTAAGGATGCGGTGGCTCTTGTTTTTGAGGATGTGCTGAATCACGAATCGGAGTACAGCAAGAGCATCGTCAAGAAGGTAAAGGAGAATGTCATCGAGAACCTGGCGTAGTGCATGGGAAAACTGCGGCCCATAAAGAGTTCTGATCTGACGCGCATACTGACGAAATACTACAGCTACGTTTACATAGGTACGAAAGGCAGTCACGCACATTTCAAAGGCCCGCAAGGCAACAAAACGACGATACCCCTGTATCTTGAGCTGTACCCCAAGATCATAGGGTTGATTCTGAAAGACACAGGTCTTAAATGGGAGGACTTGGAGAAATATCTCTGAGCGTCCCTTCCCGTACCCAATCCCCTTAATGAGATGATTCCCAATGATGACGTTCAAGAACCGCGAGCAGCTGATAATAGCCAACTTCGGCGAGCTCTGGCTGAAGGGGAAGAACAGGAACGACTACATCCGCCTCCTCGAGAAGAACATAAGGGAGCAGCTTGGCGGGGAGAGCTTCGTCCTTGAGAGGCACTTCGACAGGCTCATCCTGAGGATTGACGATGGAAGCGACGTCGCCTCGATAATGCCCAAGCTCAGGAGGACGTTCGGTCTCAGCAAGCTAGAGCTCGCGACCGCGGTCAAGCCGGATATGAAGAGCATAGTAGCAGAGGCGAACAAGATGCTCTCAGTGAAGCCGGTGCCGAAGAGCGTAAGGATAGAGGCCCACAGGTCATACAAGGAGCTCCCGTTCGACTCGAACGACATAGTTAGGAAGCTCAAGCCAGTCCTCGAGAAGCACGGCGTGGATCCCATCACGAAGGGATACGAGAAGGAGATGAACATCAGCGTGACGAAAGAAGCGGCGTTCATGTCGATGGGGAAGGAGAAGGCATCGGGAGGTCTCCCCGTCGGAAGCTCAGGCAAGGCGGTGATACTCCTCTCGGGAGGGATAGACTCCCCCGTGGCCGCGTGGTACGCGATGAAGAGGGGGATGCAGCCGATATATGTTCACATCCACTCCTTCCAGAACGCGGACGAGGCGATGAAGGGCAAGATCCCCGTGCTAATCAAGACTCTCTCCGGATTCCATCCGCGCTACTCGGCATATTTCGTGCCATCGCACATCTTCCAGGCCGCATCGATGGGCCTTGGGAAGTACGAGCTGGTGATGATGAAGACGTTCTTCCTTAGGCTCGCGGAGCAGGTCGCGCTCAAGGAGGGCGCGCACGCCATATTCACGGGGGAGAGCCTCGGGCAGGTGGCGTCCCAGACCGCGGAGAACATAGAGGCGGAGCAGTTCGGGCTCAAGGTCCCGGTCCTCAGGCCGCTGATAGGCTACGACAAGGAGGAGATCATAAAGGTCGCGAGGGCGATAGGCACTTACGACCAGTCGATAACGCAGTACAGGGACGTCTGCTCGATGAACGCGAAGAACCCGAAGCTGAACTCGAACCGGGAGAAGGTGGCCGATCTCGCGAAGCACATGGGCATGAGGGGGGTAGTTTCCAGGTCCCTAAAGGCGTCGAAACTGATATACGCGTAGCCCACGTTTCCCCTCAAACATTTTTATACTTGCATGTTTCATGTAAGGCATGGAACTTCTGACGCGCGTCGTCGTATTCGCAGTGATACTCATAGCGGTACTGCTCGCCGCCTATTTCATAGTGGTCTCGCTGGTGCCCTCTGGCGGCGTGACCGAGCAGCAGGCGCTGAACCAGGTCAGGATATACGAGCTCAGCAAGTACCCTTACGCTAACATAACGTCCACGAACGCGACCGCTCTCAGCACTCCCGGAAACTGGAAGATAGTGATAGGCATAGTCCTCAACTTCACATCTCCGTGCCCCTCATACTTCTCGGACACCTTCGATTACCCGCAGTACTTCCCCGTTGACAGGAACCAGACTATCTACACGAGGCCCAACTGCACGATAGTCGGCGTCTCGTCCTCATCGGTCCCGTACAGCCTGTACAACCCATCCGTGGCAGTGACGCGCGCATACACCTTCAACATCCCAGAGGTCAACGCCTTCATACGCACGTACGGATTCGACAACGTGTCCGTTAGCTCCCACTTCTACAACGGCGCGGTGAACCTCAACGGGCTGAACTTCAGCAACATATACCTGGTGAAGTACTCCGCACCTTCCGCGAGCAACAAGGTATACGTGGTGCTCTCCCAGATGGACGGGAGCCTCCTCGGGACGTACAACGTGACAGGCTAGCTGCTACTCTATCTCCTTGGCCATTACCTTCACGTCGGCCCTGCTCTCGTAGTCCTTGAATCCGCACTTCGAGAAGAAGAAGACCGCGCCCTTGTTCCCCCTGTTTATCTCGGCGTAGATCCTCCTGACCCCGAGCGCCCTTGCCCCTTCGACGCACCTCTCGACCAGCCTGCTTCCAAGCCCCTTCCTCCGTTGCCCCTTGTCTATTATGACTCCGATGACCGCATCGTAGTCGCCCCTCTTCACCAGCTCGCAGTTGGCGACCACGCTCCCTTCGTGCTTCGCGACCAGGTCCATAAGGTAGCCTCCCCTGAGCCCCGTCCGACTTTCCTCCTTGACAGGTCGGCGATCGCCTCCCTGCCCGGCCTGGCCGGCGAAAGTGGTGAAGGATCGGGGATTCGTCGTACACGGAGGCCATGAGGTCGGACAGCTCCTCCTCGTCGTCACGAGAAAAGTTCCTTATCTCCATGCAGACACCATTTTAAACCTTTTATTTTAAATACCAAACATGTCTATTTCGAAACTCACAGCGAAGAAGATACTGAAGAGCGCGGGCGCGGACAGGATCAGCGACGACGCATCGGTGGAGCTCGCGGAGTTTCTCAACAAGTTCGCTTATTCTGTCGCGAAGAAGGCGGTCGCCCTCTCCAAGCACGCGAGCAGGAAGACCGTCAAGAAGGCGGACATAGAGCTGGCCAAGTAGCGGTCAGACCAGCAGCCCCAGGTGCAGTATTATTATCGTCCCTCGCCAGGCAGGCCGAAGAGCGCGACCGCCGCGACCACCGGAAGCACTACTGGTATCTGACGCTGAAGAAGGCGTTGGCGAGGAACAGGACGACGAACCCGAGCACGCTGTTGGTCAGAAGCCCGAGGATTATCTTGGGCAGGAACTTGCCTACCTTCCATACGACCAGTATGACCAGCGCTATGCCTATGAGCACTCCGAGCTCGGACACCAGGAAGTCCAGAATCGCCATTTCAAAACACGCAAATACCCTTATATACTAAAAAAGCTTTTAATCTAAGCAGTGGTGTGCGGGTGGCTTACGGTCTTATGACTGAGGAAGCTCTCCCCACGCGATGCATGCATGGGCCCAAGGCCCGATTCGGAACAGAAACGTAAGCACGAGTGCGCATAAAGCGATGACACGACGAGCGCGCATACGTGCATGAAACGCGCCGATGCGCATGCGGTGAGCGCGCAAGGCTAAAAAGCCGCTTAGTCGAATGTCACCTAAAACAGAAGGGAGGCTACGGCACACCACTATCGAAGCTCCCCAGCCGCTGCGCGGGAAGTCTTTTAATACTTGGATTGGATAGCCTCTGCGATGGGAATCAAGGGAGCCTCCTCGGTGGAGGCGGTCATACTGCTTCTGCTCTCCTTCATAGCACTGTCGATCCTCTTCATGCTCTACGAGGGGGGAGCGCTGCTGGGCCCTTCGCGGTCCCAGATCCAGAGCACAATTTCGATGGGAACATCGCCAAACCAGACCGTCACCGCCATGTCCACGCAAACGACCACCCTCGAGACGACAATCCCAAGCGGCATGGCCGGCCTTTATTCCTACACTCTCTCGCTGATAAACTCGGACAGGAAACAGTACGGCCTCGCCAACGTGACGCTCTCCTCGGAGGTCTCCGGCCAGCAGCACGCGGACAGCATGCTGAGCCAGGGCTACTTCAGCCACTGGGACACGTACGGCATGAAGCCCTATATGCGCTACACCCTGCTGGGCGGCCGCGGGTCCGTTTCCGAGAACGTCGCCTACAGGTACAGCGCTCTCTGCGAAGGCTCCGATTGCATCGGTGACATCAACGTGACCTCATCGATAAATGACATGGAGTACAGCATGATGTACAACGACTCCCAGTGCTGCAACAACGGCCACAGGGAGAACATACTCGACCCTGACCACACGGGCGTCAGCATAGGGGTGGCATACAACTCTAGCGACGTCTACCTTGTGGAGGACTTCGAGGACAACTACGTGAACTGGCAGGACTACGGGCCAAGCGCTGCCACCGACGAGATGTACCTCTCAGGCTCCCTTCCTGGTTCCGTCTCGCTCGAGACAGTACTAGTGAGCTACGACTCCCCCGTGGAGAACCTGACGCACTCCCAGCTCGCGATGACTTCCTCCTACGGGTACGGGACGGAGGTGGCGGGAGTCGTCAGCAGCCCGCTCTATTACTATCCCGGACTTAGCTCCATAAACGCGGACCGCTACTCCGTGGGCGGCGGAAATTTCGACGTGTCCTTCAACCTGAAGGGCCTAACTGGCAAGTACGGCCCCGGAGAGTACACAGTGCTGGTATGGCTGAACGACTCGAAAGGAAGCGACTTCCTCGGATCGACTTTCACCGTCTTCGTAGGAAGCGACGGGAGCATCCGACTCCCTAAGAACGTATGATAATCCGCAGTTAAGCGGGAATCCATCCTCGCTTTCACAGTTCGACGTCGACCAACTTCTTCCTGCCGTTTAGGCCCCTGAGTATCCTTATGTGCGACTTCGGAACGCCGAAGTGCTCCGCCAGAATTTCGATCAGGCATCCGTTAGCCCTGCCCTCGATGGCCGGAGCGTTAACCCTCACCTTGTAGTTGTCTTCGTCTACCTTGACGACGGCGGGCGCCTTTGCGTTCGCGGTCACCATGACGTTGATTCTCATGGTGGTATTTGGCGTCCCCTATTTTAAATGCCCGCAACGCCTTCAGATGGATTGGTAAGATCCATCCGATTTGCGCCTCCTTGCCTCCATGATTGCAGCCTCAAGGTCTTTTTTCCCCTTGGAAGTGACTTCCACGCTAGGATCCTCATAGGCATTGCGGTCTCCCCATGCCGTCGAAACTGGAATGAAGAGTCTCGCATCACCGCGCTTCAGCAGTTTCACCAGATTCTTGTTTCTGAGATTGTGCGGGTTGACCATTCCCTTTGCAACGCCAGCCAGCATGTTGATCTCTCTCATGCTGAGCTCAGCCCCCTCGGATGCCATTCTCTGTTTTTCCTGTATCGTGCTACTTGCAGGCATTCACTCACAATTTTCTATCTCCGAGCCCTTTAATAATGATTTCTGGGGTTTCGTTTCTCCAAAACATGAAATCAATCCTCCGCTTCCTTTTAATTTCACCAATCGTTAAATACTTTGAAGGTCAGAAGACCGATGGTGAATGGGTGACAGTGAACACAAGGGAAGCACCTCGGCAGGAGGCACCTTCGAAAGTTTTCGAAAGCAAAAGGGACAGAATCGACATCCCCGCGTCTGTCGTCCATACCATCGATGAGGGCATTTCTGTAGTCTATAGCCAGAACGAGGCCATATCCCTCCTGAACACAGCGATCCGCAGAAGGTCCGAAGACAAGCGCCACACCACCGTACTGGTAGGCGGGGGACCGAATTCGGGCAGGACTACGCTGGCCAAGGAGCTAGCCGAGACTCACGAAGGCGTGCTCGTCTCATTGGGCAACTACTCAATAGGGGAGGAGGCCTGTAAACGAAGTTTTGGCGATGGCTACTCGATAGGACATGGAGGCAAGAGAGGAAGCATGGATTCCAATGATCGCGAAGCGTTGGATTTTCCTGTCCTGCTGATGAACGTGTGGGATCTGTCCAGGGGAATGAAGACGGAAGTTCCGACATTCGACCACGCTACAGGGGAGCGCATGCTATTCGATCCCAAAACAGGGGAGCGCGTAGAAGCGTTTAAGGATACGAGCAAGTACGGGGAGATAATGCCTCCTAAGAAGATCGGAGATAACATGGCGATATCCGACAAAGCAACGGGAAACTACGAGGAAAGAACGCGCACAGTCGAACCTGCGAAGGTGACTGTGGTGGAAGGGTTTCACGCATTGGACGATGCGATTGCGCCAATTGGGAATTTCAATGTCTTCGTAAGGACGCCTCCCGAGGGAGGCGTGTTCAGGAGGGTCATGAGATACCCCGCGGTAGAGGCCGCGGCCAAGAAGGAGAGAGAAGGGGCGTTGCTCTCCGAAGCGCTGAGGGTTAGCCTCGAGCACCAGCTTAACATAATCTTGCCCATATACTACAACCAGATCGATCTCACGAGCAGGAACGCGGACCTGATAATCGAGAACGGCTATGATCCCCACAAGGGATCGAACCATATCGGAAACAGGGAGGTCCAGGTCAAATACCGAGGCACCTTCGACGCAGATAAACTGGATGAAATAGGAGCGGAGAAGGTCTATAGCGTGACGCAGAAAGATTACTACCTCACTTCGACGAATGCGGAGGAAGCCATCAGGATAAGGGAAGACTCCGGAACCCTGAGACTCATCTATATGGGTCCTGCTGACGCCACAGGCGAACGCGACAGGTTCGAGTGCGAGATAGACAGTCCGACAAGGGACAAACTGTTCGTCCTGTATCCCGTGAGGGAGACGATAACAAAGAACAGGACGCTGTATAAATTCAAGGAGATCTCCGTGTCTACCGATGAAGTCGAGAGGGAAAGGAATGGGATTGTGACGCACCTGGGCAACTTCATAGAGATAAAGACGAGAAACAACCTGGATATTGGTGTAGTCGCCGATAGCGATGCGGTGCATCTCGGCGCGGGCAACAGCGTAAGGCCATACGGACGCGCCCGTTCCAAGCGCGACCTGTCCATAAAGAAGCGCGCTTGGATGCACGAATGCCGCTTTGGAAACGTCGATCATCGCAGTTCCTTACGTTCTTCGTCGCCGCATTGCGGGTATCGGCCCGCAGCGTCAGCCCGGAACGGCACATGGCGCCATACTTAGAGTCGCCCGCATTTTCTTGATATCCCGGATAATGCCTGTGGCATTTCCGGATGACGCAGGAGGCGGCCTCCGCGGCGGCCAAGGCCGCCTCGCGATGACGATCCGCCGCCCCGGCTATTCCTCCTCGCCCAGCTCTTCTTCCAACTCCTCCTCTACCACCGGAGGCGGTGGTGCCTTCTCCTTTTCCTTCCGGCCCGGCTTCGGTTGAGCGAGCGCACGCTTGTCCAGATAGCCCTCAACCGCCTTAGTGAGGTCTTCCACCTTATCCTCGAAGAAGTGGTTCGCGCCGGGCACCCTGGAATTTCTTGCGCAGCACGGATCCTGGGTGGCGATGCCGACCGAGCAAGTATTGAGGTGGCACTTGCGGAGCATGATGCAGCCCATGGTGATGAGCGGCGTGGTGGCGAAGCCGAATTCCTCCGCGCCCAGAACGCGGCGATGACAACATCGCGTCCGGTTTGCAGCTTGCCGTCGGTTTGCACGCGAACGCG
>CAVWDL010000004.1:0-10695 GCA_963753785.1 uncultured Microcaldota archaeon | reverse complement strand
AGTGGTCGAGCTCGTGGTGGTGACTGTGGTGCTGGTGGTCGTCGAGGCTCCTATCACCGTGGTGGTGGAGCTGGCGGCTGTCGAGGTCGTCGAAACGGATGTGATGGTGCTGGTGCAGGCGTAGAGGAGGCTGGGAGAGCTGAGCTTCGTAGCAACGCTTCCCACGGCGATCTCAGGTATGTGCGTAAGGTCGTTGGTGTAGTTTATCACGATGTGCCCGGAGAACACGCTTCCCGGTCGCGCCGCTGTACGCTGTGCCCTGGTTGTTGTAGCACTGGAGGACGGTCGTGAAGTTGCCCCCGACAGGGAGGAATATCTGGCTCTTGATGGTGTTGACGTTAGCATGTTTATGCCCGTGACCATGCTGTTCTGGTTGCATCCGATCGCGGTGATGTTTATGGGAGCGCTCGTAGCCTGCTGTATGTTGACAAGGATGGTGCCGTCGGTCCCCGCGAAGAGGCTCAGGCACGAGAATCCGGAGCTTATGACGCACTGCTGCGCCGCGTAGTTGCTCGTGTTGAAAACGCCCGTGGCGAAGATCGCTAGCATGATTATGGCTATGACCAGTATGGCCCACCCGTAAGTGACAAGGAATTCGGTGGCGGTCTGCTGCTTCATCCTGCGGCCGCGGTGGCTGCTTTCTTTCAGAGAAATGGAATGTGATTTGATTCTGTGCCTGATTGATGCATTGTGCTTGGGATTGCGTTCGTGATTATTCGAAGAATTAGGTCGGGAGGTCCTATTGTTCACTGCCATGTGATTACATGGAAACATATCTTTATATCTTTTACTTGGCGACCTATTCGTCATCGGAAAGAGGCGGAAGATCGGGCCGCCGCTTCACCCAATTGGCGCTCTCCGCTGCCCCTTAATCCTCCGCCTGTCCGAGGGATCCTCTTCAGTGCGTTATCGGCCATAGCTCGCGATCGGCATCACGTTGCCCGGCGGGAACGCCCTGATCCTGAACCAGGTCGCCGACACCGTTACTGATGATGCCCCGTCCGCGATGATTCCGGGATACGTGTTCCCCGAGAGTATGTTGTAGGTCGCTGCCTGGCTGAGCATGTTGTTGTAGTTCTGGTACGCTATCGCGTTGGTTGTCGACACCGCGAGGCTCGTCACCTGCGGGATGTTGGTGTTTACCGTCGCAGGGTTGGATGCATCCACTCCTCCGTCTCCCGGATATCCGAGGTTCTGCGAGATCGAGTTCACTGCGATGCCGGAGTCATATATCTCCTGGTAGGCTCCTGAGACTATGGGGCAGCCTCCCGTCGAGGTCTGCCAGTCTGAGAATATTGAGCCTATGAAGACTATGTTGGCTGCTGGGGCCGCGGACTGATAGGCGTCGACAGCGAGAGGTCCCGTGTACGTGCTCGTCAGGGTGAAGGCGCAGCCCGTCACGCTAGACGGTAGCAGGCTCAGGCCGTTGTTGACGCTGTAAAGGCCCGCCGCTCCATTGACGTTCCATGCGGCGTTGATCGACTTGCCCGCGAAGTTGTCGTAGAAGGTCGGGAACGCCAGCGCCCCGTTGTCGTAAAGGCCGTAGGATGGGTTCGAGAGCTGCGGTGCCTCGCCCGTGGGTCCTGAAGCGGACATCACGTTGCTGAGCATGAAGTTCATGTACACTATGGTGTTGCCGTTCGCCGGAACGCCGCCGGGTACGTTTATCCAGACCAGCGTGTTCGTCGCCGCGTTGCTCGGGTTGGCCTCGACCCACGCCTGGACGACGTTTCCCGTCGCCCCCGGGCCGGTCGTGAACTCGACGTTGTTCCAGTTCGAGTTTATGTACGGCTGGTAAGCGAGGCTGTTTATCGTGAGCATCTCCTGGAACGGTGAGGGCGTCGACGATGCGTATGCGTCGGTGACGACCACGTTCACGAAGTACGGGCCGTTCGTCGGTCCTGTGTTCGGCCCTCCGCCTCCCGCATAGCCTCCTCCTGTTCCTGGAGTCTGGCAGTAGCCGTCCTCAAGCCCTACTGGGTAGCCGGTGGTTGCCGTCCACGCTCCTATTCCTGGAGTTGAGATCGGCGCGTAATATGCGAGCTTGTACGGGCTGACCTGGCCCGTGCCTACGCAGTAGATGTACCTGTTGCTTATCGAGCATCCCGCGTCAGAGAATCCTACAGGGTAGGATGTGGTGCTCGTCCATGCGCCCATCACTCCCGCTGTGGACAGCGGCGCGTAGTAGTCCTGGGTGTACGGGGAGGTATCCGATCCGACGCAGTACATGTAATTCCCGCTGACGGAGCATCCCGAGTTGCATGTCGAGGAAATCGGGTATGACCATCCTCCGCTCCACGCGCCGATTCCCGCAGCCGAGATCGGAGCGGAGTAGAATCCGTAGTCCGCACCAAGGCAGTATATGTACCCGTTGCTTATCGAGCATCCCGAACCGCACATAAGGTCGGGGAACGCTTTGGTGGTTGTCCATGCGCTGACTCCCGTGCCCGTGGTGGATATCGGAGAGTAGTATGCCAGCTCTGTTCCCTGGCCGGTGTAGTACGATCCCACGCAGTAGATGTAACCGTTGTACGCGGAGCATCCTGCCTCCTGGAAGCCGAACGGATAGAGGATCATCGGAGTCCAGGTTCCGAATCCGGTGGCCGAGACCGGGGCGTAATAGCTCTCGGTGCCCGCGCCTGTAGCAGCACCCACGCAGTAGATGTAGTTGTTGCTCGCTATCGCGCAGCTGTCGTAATACTTGCTAACAGGGTAGTTGGGCCCTGCCGTCCACGCGCCTATTCCCGTGCTGGATATCGGCGCGTAGTATGTCTCCCTGCCAGTGGCTGTTCCCAGAGTGCCCGTGCAGTATATGTCCTGGGGCACGGTGGTTGTCGAAGTGCTTGCGGATCCTGTATTGGTGCCGCCTCCTCCCATGAATCCTCCGCTGTATCCCTGGACCACGCAGTAGGCGTCCTGCATCGAAATCGGATAGTTCGTTGTGGATGTCCATGCTCCGACTCCCGGAGTGGAGACGGGCGCATAGTACACCTGGTTGTACGGGCTGGTTCCTTGGGTTCCCACGCAGTAGATGTATCCTCCCGTTATCGCGCATCCCGTGTCTGCGACCGCGAAAGGATAAGGCGCCGCGGCCGCGGAACTCCATGCCCCTATTCCAGTGCTGGAGACGGGTGCGTAATAGACGTTTGTGAATGAACCGGTGTTGGACCCGACGCAGTAGATGTAGTTGTTTGATATCGAGCAGCCTATTCCTCCCGCCCCTGCGGGGTCGCCGTTCGTGCTGGTCCATGCGCCGAATCCGGTGGCCGATACCGGCGCGTAATAGGCGGTTTTCTCCGCGGCTGCACTTGCCGTGCTCCCGACGCAGTAGATGGTTCCGCTGTTTATCGAGCATCCCGAGTCTATCATCGAGATGGGGTAGTTGGGCCCTGCCGTCCACGCACCTATTCCGGTGCTGGATATCGGCGCGTAGTACGTCTCCTGTCCCGTTGCGGTTCCCTGAGATCCCACGCAGTAGATGTACCCGTTGTAAGTGGAGCATCCTGCATTGTAGATCGAGACGGGATAGCTGGTCGTCTGGGTCCACGCTCCCACTCCCGTGCCCGATATCGGAGCGTAGTAGGCCTGGTTGTACGGAAGTGTGTAAGAGGTCCCGACGCAGTAGATGTAGTTGTTGTATGTAGCGCATCCCGCGTCGTTGACGTCGATTGGGCTGACCTCCGCGCTGTAGCTCCACGCTCCAACTCCGGTGCTGGATATCGGCGCGTAGTAGACCTGCTGGTATGGGATTATGTTAGACCCTATGCAGTAGATGTACTGTGCCATCGTCGTGCTTGTCGTAGAGGAGGTTGTGGTGCTCGTCGAAGTGGATGTCAGAGATCCGATCGCCGTCGTGGTGGAGCTGACGGAGGTCGAAGTCGTAGAAACTGATGTGATGGTGCTGGTGCAGGCGTAGAGGAGGCTAGGGGAGCTGAGTTTCGCCGAGACGCTGCCCACTGCGATCGCGGGTATGTGCGTAAGGTCGTTGGTGTAGTTTATCACGATGTGCCCGGAGAACACGCTCCCGGTCGCGCCGCTGTACGCTGTGCCCTGGTTGTTGTAGCACTGGAGGACGGTCGTGAAGTTGCCCCCGATCGGGAGGAATATCTGGCTCTTGATTGTGTTGAACGTCAGCATGTTTATGCCAGTGACCATGCTGTTCTGGTTGCATCCGATCGCGGTGATGTTTATCGGAGACTTGGTCGCCTGCTGTATGTTGACTAGAATCGTCCCGTCGCTTCCCGCGAAGAGGCTCAGGCACGAGAATCCGGAGCTTATGACGCACTGCTGGGACGCGTAGTTGTTGCTGTTGAAAATCCCGGTGGCGAAGACGGCTAGCATTATTATTGCGATGACAAGTATGGCCCATCCGTACGTCACAAGGAATTCCGTCGCGCTCTGCTGTTTTATCTTGGTTGACCTTTTGTGTTCCTGTCCTTTTGAAGAATTAGAGATTGCTGCGCTTCCTCTTTTTTCAATCGCACCGCGGTGAGTGGATTGCCCGGTATTTTTCATGTGAATAGATAAGAAAACACATTTATTATATTATCTATCACGGAATTTCCCCGCCGCTGTCCGCGCTCCGCCATTTTCCAGGGGCGGACGCTATGGATTATTCATTGCTCTGCGGAATCAGCGCCTCGTATATCTCCGCCGCCCCCCTCACAAGCGAGAAAACCACGACCGCTCCTGTGAGGACGTAAGCCTCTGCAACAGGCCAGCCCGAGACGAAGACGAGCGCGAGGTAGACGAAGTTTATCGCCTTGAGCGCGCCGTAGGCCCCCCTGCTGACGTGAGAGGAGGCGATCCTTCCGAACCCGCTGTGCATCTTGGAGAAATTCTTCTTCTTCCTCATGACGAGCGAGTCCGCGATCGTGTTCCTGACGAAGATTATGGCGAACACGAAGAGAGGTATTATCGCGACGTAGACGAAGAGAAGCCAGAGAACGTACTCGACAACCCTGTCCATCCCTATGTCCAGCCACGCGCCGTAGCTCGGCATGTCCTTCGGGAACTCCTTCTTCTTCCCGCGCCCCGTGGCCTCGTGAATCAGGTACGCGGCCATGTCCGGGAGGGAGTGCTCGCCCATCGAGGCGAAGTAGCCGTCGAAAGCGTCGGAGGCGAAGAGCAGCACTATCAGCAGCACGACTGCGATGGCGTTGACCTTTATGTATATCGCGTATGCCACCAAGAGGAGCAGCGGGAACCTGAGCAGCGTGACTATGTCTGCGCTTCGCATTGAATCAGTTAATGATAGCGCAATAACTTTATAATAATAGCAACACCATTGTAATCGTCGCTCTCACTCGGTGGATTTTAGTGCTAGACATAAGCAAGAAGGAAGAGGAGATACTGAGATACTGGAGGGAGAACAAGATAAACGAGAAGGTCAAGGCGAAGAACAAGGGCACAGGGAAGCCGTTCTACTTCCTCGACGGGCCTCCGTTCGTGACGGGAGAGCTTCACCTTGGCCAGGTCTGGACCAAGTCCTTCAAGGACCTCGTCATAAGGTACAAGCGCTACAGGGGATTCGACGTCGTCGACAGGGCGGGGTACGACAGCCAGGGGCTGCCCGCGGAGAACCTCATAGAGAAGAAGCTGAAGCTCACATCGAAGAAGGACATCGAGGAGAAGATAGGCATAGAGAATTTCATAAAGGCCTGCAGGGACGAGGTCAACTACTACATAGGGAAATGGGAGAACGAGTTCGAGCGCTTCGGCATCTCGCTCGACTTCAGCAACCCGTACCTGCCCCACACCAACCAGTACATGGAGGGGGAGTGGGCGCTCTTCAAGACGATAGCGGGCAAGGGCTACCTCTACTCGGGCTCCAAGACGACCGCGTACTGCCCGCACTGCGAGTGCGTGGTCTCGCAGGGAAGCATGGAGGTCGAGCACTACGATGAGAAGGACCCGTCGATATTCATAACCTTCAAGCTGGACCTCGCCCGCTCCAAGGAAGCGAGGACACTTCTTGGCGCCGATGCGAAGAGGGGGATATTCCTGCTGGTCTGGACCACGACCCCATGGACTCTCCCTGCGAACGTCGCCGTCGCGATAGACCCGAACTCCATGTATGTCCTCGCAAAGATCGGGGGCAAGGAGATGGTCTTCGCCAAGAGCAGGATGGATCACGTCTCCTCGCTGCTCAACGAGAGCGTGATCGTCCTGAAGGAATTCAAGGGCAGCGAGCTCGAGGGCGCGTACTACACCAGCGGCCTGGAAAAGAACATACCCGAGCAGGTAGTTCTCAGGAAGTACCACAGGGTTGTCGCTGCGCCGAAGCTGGTCTCGCAGGAGGAGGGCACGGGCCTTGTGCACATAGCGCCGGGCCATGGCCTTGACGACTACTCGCTTGGAGTGAAAAACAGGCTTCCTATCTTCTGCCCTGTCGGTCCCGACGCAGCATACACTGAAGCGGCTGGAGTGTACAAAGGGCTGAAGGTCCCCGACGCCGCGAACGTACGCCTGCTTAGCGACATCAAGGAGCTAGGTATGCTCGAGTACAGCGGGCAGCTGACGCACAGCTATCCCCACTGCTGGCGCTGCCACTCAAAAGTCATATTCATAGCGACGCCGCAGTGGTTCCTCAACGTTCAGAAGATAAAGAGGAGGCTCCTCGCCGTGAACGAGAAGATCGCATGGCACCCAGCGGAGGCGCGGTCCTGGGAGAAGGATCTTATGACGAACTCGCCCGACTGGTGCATCTCGAGGCAGAGGTACTGGGCAACGCCGCTGCCAATATGGGTCTGCGGGAAGTGCAAGAACGTCGACATAATAGGGTCGAGGAAGGAGCTCGAGGAGATGTCGACGAATCCGGAGTACGTAAGGTCGATGACGGACCTCCACAGGCCGTTCATCGACGCCGTAGTCATCAAGTGCAGCAGGTGCGGCGGCGAGAGCACGAGGGTGAAGGACGTCCTTGACGTCTGGTTCGACTCGAGCATGAGCTTCAGGCTCGCGCTCAGCGAGGAGGACTTCGAGAGGCTCTTCCCCGTCGACTTCATCGTCGAGTACGTGGAGCAGATACGCGCATGGTTCCAGTCCCTCCTCAAGGCGGGGATGTTCGCCTACGGGAAGGCGACCGTCAAGCACATAGCGGTCCACGGGATACTCTGGGGCAACGACGGGAAGAAGATGAGCAAGAGCCTCGGGAACTTCAGGCCGCTAAACGACATGGTGAAGTACGCCGGCGCGGACGCGTTCAGGTTCTGGATACTCAACCACAACCAGATAGACAACAGGAGCGAGAACGACGAGGAGATAAGGGACAACCAGAAGCTCATATTGATGTTATATAATATAGCGAACCTCGTGAAGGAGTACGCGGACGCGATAGGGTACTCCCCTAAGCAGGGGGGCAGGCTTCGCGCGGGGATGGAGAACGAGGAGGCTTGGATCGCGTCGAGATACGAGTCGATGATAGGAACGGTCACGGAGGGCCTCGACGCCTACGAGCCGGGGGTCGCGGCCGAGGCGATAAAGACTTTCGTAATCGAGGACCTCAGCAGGTTCTACCTCAAGATCGCGAAGAAGAAGATACTATACGGCAGCAGGAAGAGCGCCGTCTCGTGCATCGACACCATCAACTACGTCCTCTTCAACACGCTGATAGCAATCGCGCCTTTCACTCCCTTCGTCGCTGAGGGCGTATACCTGGAGAACTACAAGGCGAAGGAGAGCATACTCTTGGAGGAATGGCCGAAGGTCAAGAAGGGCATGCTCGACAAGGGGCTAGAGAATGAGTTCGTGGTCGCGCAGGACGCGATAACTGCGATACTGAGCAGCAGGGAGAAGGCGAACATAAAGCTGAGGTGGCCCATCTCGGAGGCGACGATAGAGGTCAACGACGCGGGAGCGGAGAGCGCACTCATGAAGCTATCGAACACGATAGCGGAGTATGCCAACGCGAAGAAGGTCACGATAAGGAGGGTGGCCGGCTTCGGCAAGGAGATAAGGCCGATATTCACGAAGCTAGGTCCCGAGTTCAAGCAGGACTCGCAGATGGTCGCCGATGCGCTGAAGAAGGAGGACGCGGACAAGCTGATGGAGACGATAGAGAAGAGCGGCGTATATCCCCTGCATACGGCGAAGGGGGTCTTCAGCATAAAACCTGACCATTTCGTTGTAATAGATAGGGTGGAAGGGGAGAATGCGATAAAGTTCAGGCACGGGGTCGCGCGCATAGACCCGAACGTGAGCACCGAGCTCATGGAGGAGGCGATGGTCAAGGAGTTCGAGAGGAGGGTTCAGCTCGCGAGGAAGGGCAAGTCCCTGAGCAAGGGCGACAGGATAAACCTCTCGTACGAGGCGAGCGCGAACTTCGCCGTCATAATAAGGAAGAACGCCGACAAGATTAGGAAGAACGTTGGCGCAAAGACCATCCGCGAGGGGATAGCGAATGAGAGCTCCGCTAAGGTGGAGGAGATTGAAGAGGAGACTCTCAGGGTTGATATAACAAAGGCAGACTGACTTCTAGTACCTGCGCTCGTACTCCGGAGTCTTGACCGCCATCACGGTGGCCTTGAACGCCTTCCTGCTGGGCAGCTTGCTCCAGCAGTCCTTGCATATGACCTTCCTGAGTATCTTGCTGCTCTTCCTCGAGCTCTTCATGCAGTCGTTGCATATCTTCTTCTTGCAGTAGTCGCACGTCTCGAACTTGAACATGTCCCTTCCGCATCTTTCGCAAAGCAATTGATCACTCGTATTAGGTAGTTTGCGCCTTACAGATATAAAAAGCCACCCTTAAGCGCCCTGCTGCGATAAGCCATTTAAGCTTGAGAGGCGGAATCCACCTATGGCTTTCGAGGTGGAGCTCCGAAGCTTCATAACGAGGAGGAAGTACGGAGAGCTCCTCCGCTTCTTCGCAAAGGAGGGGAAACTGATGGGCAGCGACAACCAGGTCACGTACACGCTCAACGACAGGAACAGCGTGCGCATACAGAAGAACGGCTCCCACTCCAAGCTCTGGATAAAGATAGGGAAGGGCCAGCACGACCCCATACACGAGGAGATAGAGATAAGGTTCGGGAGGAAGGACTTCGATACGCTCGCGAGGGCGATGGAGATCATGGGATTCCCGCCCCTTATCAAGTGGTTCAGGAAGAGGACAACCTTCAAGTGGCAGGGAGTCAGCGCCATGGTCGACTCGACGAGGGGCTACGGATACATACTGGAGCTCGAGAAGATCTGCGAAAGGCCAGGACGGGCGAAGGCGCTGGATTCGCTAAGGAATAAGATGGACTCGCTCGGGATAGATGTCACTACAAAGGACGAGTTTGACAGGAAGTTCGCGAACTACAGGGACAACTGGAAAAGGCTCACGGGATCCAAATGAATCCGAAAGTCCTAATAGAGACCTACGGCTGCACTATGAACCAGGCGGACAGCGAGATGATGGGCTCGCTGCTCAAGAAGGCAGGGTACTCGGTAGAGCACGGCAGGTATGACCCCGCAAGGAAGCAGGACTACGTTATACTCAACACATGCACAGTGAAGGCCCCGACGGAGCAGAAGATACTCCTCAGGATCGGGGCGATGAAGGACCTGGGGAGCAGGCTGGTCGTGACGGGATGCATGGCGAGCGCCAACCCCGACAAGGTGAGGGCCGCGGCACCGGAGGCGAGCATCATCGCACCCTGCAACACCGTAAGAATCAAGGACGCACTCGAGAGCATACACCTCGGGGAGAGGGTCGCGTACGAGAAGTACTCCGTAGTCGACAAGCAGTCCCTGTTCGACGCGTCACGCTCGCTCTCCCCTGTGATAGCGAAGATACCGATAAGCGAGGGATGCCTGAGCAGCTGCAGCTACTGCGAGACCAAGTTCGCGAGGGGCCCCCTCAACAGCTTCTCGGAGAGGCTGATACTCAGGGCGATAGAGATGAGCGTCGCGAACGGCGCCAGGGAGATAGAGCTCACCGCCCAGGACACCGGCGCGTACGGCATCGACAAGAAGACGAACATAGCCGAACTCCTGGAGAAGGCGTCCCGAATACAGGGTAACTTCAGGATTAGGGTAGGGATGCTGAATCCCGAGCACCTGCACTGGTACTTCGACGAACTGATGGAAGCGTACAGGAGCGAGAAGGTATACAAGTTCATTCATCTTCCGGTGCAGTCCGGGAGCGACAGCGTGCTTAGGAGCATGGGAAGGAGGTACACCGCGGCCGAGTTCGCGGACCAGGTATCCGAGATCAGGAAAAGGATACCTGGGATTTCGGTGGAGACCGACATAATCGTCGGATATCCCACCGAGACAAGGGGCGACTTCGAGGAGACGCTCGGCCTGATGAGGGAGGTGAGGCCGGAGGTCTCGAACATCTCAAGATTCAGCTCAAGGCCCCACACGGAGGCGTCGAGGCTCAAGCAGATGCGCAGCGAGGAGGCGAAGAGGAGGAGCGTCGAGATATCCGAGCTCGTCAGGTCGATCCAGGAGGACGCTAGGAAGGAGTTCGTGGGAAGGGAGCTGAAGGTGCTCGTCACAGAGAAGGAAGGAGTCTCGCTATCGGGAAGGAGCGAGGGCTACCTGCAGGTCGCGCTCAACGGGGGAGGAGTCTCCCTAGGGGATTTCGCGAGCGCGAGAATCACCGGCTCGACATTCGCATACCTTGTCGGAAGGGTATCCCGCTGAGAAACGAATATAAATCCGACATCCTTATTCAGTCCATGTTCGACAACATAAAGAAGGGATGGG
>CAVWDL010000003.1:0-37695 GCA_963753785.1 uncultured Microcaldota archaeon | reverse complement strand
CACATACATACAAATCAACAAGGATCCCGGAAACCTTGACGACGTAGAAGCGGAATTCTTCACGCTTCTTAAAGAGACGAAGGGAGCAGCCGACTCCAAGGATTGCGACGGAGATTATTTCGATGTCAACAAGGTGATAAGCAGCTTTTCGATGCGTGCAAGCCTTATCGCCCATCTGCGCACACTCTCCTCGGATATCGCCAGTGAACGCAATAAATTCATCGGCATGCAAGGATACACGTTATTTTTCTCCATATCTTTCGTGCTGATGCTCATCGGCACCTATACGAACACAATCTTGCTCTCCATCTCATCATTCGTACTGCTTATCCTTTCGCTCATAGTCAATACGAGGATCCCGCTTATGATAAAGTACAATGAGGATTTCTACGAGGAGTATCTGCAGTGGGGCGCCTTCAAGAACGGTCTCTCGCACCTGATCTCGGTCAAGGACGCGAAGGCCGATGCGATGGTCCAATGGGAAGAATATCTCGTTTATGCCACTGCCCTGGGCGTTGCTGACAAGGTATTGAAACAGTTCCAGGAGCTGGGAAAGGTGGACGCCGATAGGCTGAACAACTACCATGGGGTCTATCTCTTCAGCACTTCATTCGCAGGCGCCGTATCTTCCGCGACGGGCGGAAGTGGCGGGGGCGTTGGCGGAGGAGGCGTTGGCGGTGGAGGCGGAGGCGCCAGATGAGCCGCTTCTATTTAATGGGATTTCGAACTTTAAATTTGCAGCAGAGATGCTGACCTGCTTCCTCTTGAAGAATGAGTGCTCCGACCGGGATTCGAACCCGGGTTTCAGACTTGAGAGGCCTGTGTCCTTGACCGGACTAGACGATCGGAGCTTGAGTATAGATTATGTTCTCAACATATTAATATCTTAACTGTCGTAGTCGCTACTCATGCTGCTTTACGAGAAGTACACGCCTAATTCTCTCAACGGGCTTGATCGGCAACAGGCTGGCGATCGAGAAGCTCAAGAAGTTCGGCGAGGACGCGCAGTCCCGCAAGAAGCCGAGGCCCATAATGGTCTACGGGCCGTCGGGCACCGGCAAGACCTCCGCGATAAGGGCGCTGGCGTACAGCAACGGCTTCGAGCTCGTTGAGCTGACGTCCAGCGACTACCGCGACGCTGAGACCCTGAGGAAGAAGCTGCTCCCCGCGGTCGAGAAGCAGGGGCCTCTTCAGCAAGGTCACATGATCCTCTTCGACGAGATAGACGAGCTCTCCGAGCAAGTTCGACAAGGGCGCGGAGACGGTCATACTCCAAATACTCAAGGAGTCCAAGCAGCCCATCGCGTTCACGGCGAGCGACTTCTGGGACAGGAGGATAAGCTTCCTGCGGAACCACGTCGACAAGGTGGAGTTCAAGAAAGTGGAGACGAGGGAGATAGCCGCATACCTGAAGAAGATAGCCGTGGAAGGAAGGCGCCGCCAGTCGAGGAAACCGTTAAAGGAGCTCGCCGCGAGGAGCGACGGCGACGTCAGGGGCGCGCTCAACGACCTGGCAGATAGTGATGCATGGGCGGCAAGCGCATAATAGACAACCTGGGCGTCAGGAACAGGAAGCTCGAGATATTCAGGGTTCTAGACAGGATATTCATGACAAACGACTTCATGGCGGCGAAGATCGCGGTCGACAACAGCGACATCGACATGAGCATGCTGATAAACTGGGTCGAGGAGAACATACCCAACCGCTTCCAGACCAAGCAGTCCGTGAGCAAGGCGTACGCTGAGCTCGCATTCGCCAGCAGGTTCTTCGAGATGCGCAGAGCGCGTAAGGTACTACGGCTACATGAAGTACGCCGCAGTCGGGATAGCGGGCGTGTCGATATCCAGCGGAGGGGTCACAAAGTTCCTCGCTCCCTACGCCTTCCCCTCGAGGGTGAAGTACCTCAGCACGACAAAGGAGAACAGGAACCTGCAGGCGAAGATCGCCGCAAGCTCTCGCCGTTCCTGCACACGAACAGGCAGGAGATAATAAGCTCCTACCTGCCGCTGTTCAAGAGGCTGATAGCAAGCGCGTCCCCCGAGAGGAAGACGAGATGTGCGAGACTTTGAGAACAACGTGATGCTGGAGAAGGCGGAGATGGAATACATGACCGGCTCCGCCGTCGCATGAGCGTTGCGGCGCTCCCCTACTGCTTTCCTCTTCCTTACCGTCCGCGAGCCATCCCGACAGGTCTATCTCGAAGGCCGGTCACAGGCTCCTCTATCCCGAAGTTGAGCAGCACTTCGGGGTGCATCTCGCCCTATGAATCCAACCCTCTCCTTCACCGTAGGAACAGTTCCGCGCACCTGCCCTCTATCATGCTGGGATGGCTTCCCCTCTTCACCCTGCAGTCGAGCCCGAGTATCTTCGCGAACGACTCGAAGACCGCCTTCATGTCGTTGAAGTTCACCTTGACGTCGCAGCTCACCGCCGCGAGGTGGTACCCCTCCTCGGGACCTTTGCCCCCATGCTCGAACGCCATGTCCATCTCGAAGATCCTCTGCGGCATCCTGTCGTGCATCGATAGCGCGATGTCCTTGAGCAGCGACGGCATGAGCCACGTCCTGAACATCGTCGCGATCGACGACTTGGGGTTGGAGATCGCTGATCGCTTCTGCTCCCTCAGCCTCATCGATCTTGAAGTTCGTCTCCGCATTAGTGAGGTATGAGTTCATCACCTCGCTGAATCCGAGGCCGACCATCACCTCGCTCATCTCCTTCATCGCCCTGCTCTTGTCCTCCAGGACTCCCGACAGAGGTCGTGGGAAGCGGTACGCGCTGTATGTAGTCGTAGCCGTAGGCTATCGCGATGTCCTCTACCACGTCCTGGTCGTTTATGACGTCGAGCCTGTAGGCGGGCACGCTGACCTTTATGTTCTTGCCCACGAGGCGCCGCCTCGTAGCCCCATCTTGTTCGCGAGCAGTATCACGTTGTTGAAGCCTATCGTCACGCCGATCTCCCTGTTCACCTGCTCGAGACGGCACGCTTACCGCCTTCCTCTCCATCTTCGGCAGCGCCTCGGACTTCTCCGCCGTAGTTTATCAGGACCTTGTAGACGTCGCAGCCCATGTCTATGAAGTTCGCGGCGAGCATGTCCGCGACCTTCTCTATCACGTACTTCGAGGTGCCTGTGATGTCGATTATCATGCTCCTTCGTGGCGTGGGTCACCTTCGTCCTCTCCGAGTTTATTATCGGTACGAGCGCCATGGTGCCCGACTGTGTCCTTGAGCGCGACGTACCTCCTCCCGAGCCTCCGACGCATGTGCCCGTACTCCTTCCCCTTCTCCTCCTTCTTCGAGGACCTCGCTGAACTTCATCTTCTTGCTCCTGTTGAGGGGCACGAACTCCTCGTCTTCGTACGCGTCGTAGTAGAACGGCGGCTTCACTTCCTTGAGGTCGTGCAGGCCAATCGCTATCTTCTTCCTCTTCCTTCCGTAGTTCTCGCTGAGCTTGTCGGTGAAGTTTATTATGTCTTGGAGCTCCTCCTCGCCCAGCTTCAGGTTCCTGACCACGAGGCTGGCGATGTAGGGCCTTCTCTTCGCGACGTTGCCGCCGACGTTTATCACGAAGTCCTTCTCCTCGTCCCTTACCTCGTACTCGAAGTCCCTGCTCCTGCGCATGAAGTACCTGAGCGCCCTCGCCAGCCCTACCGCGCTTATCAGGTCGGGCCTGTCCGCGTTGAACTCTATCTCGAGCTCCTTCTCGCCGATGCTCTTGACGTTGAGCCCGAGGTTGTCTATGTTCCTGACCAGCTCGTCCATGTCGATCTTGAAGCCCAGCGCCCTGAGGAGGTATTCCTTGTTGTACATTGATACCGGCATTGGTTCACCTCACCTTATCCTCCTCTCCCTGAGCCAGCCGACGCTGGGCCCGTAGAGGCTCGAGATGTGCTTTATGTCCCTGTCCTTGACCATCAGTATCCTCTCGACGCCTAGCCCCCAGGCGAGGACGTTGACCTTCTTCCTGTCGACTCCGACTATCTCCCTCCTTATTATTCCCGCTCCGCCCGAGAGGCAGCCATTCCTTGTCGAACTCGACCTCGACGACTACTCCTGGCTCCACGAACGGGTAGTACAGGGGCCTGAACCTTATCCTTATGCCGATGACTCGTATATCTTGAGCAGCGTGTCGAACAGGTTCGCGAGCGTGAGGTTCTTCCCTATTATTATGCCGTCGCTCTGGTAGAAGTCGGCGAGGTGCTTGTAGTCGATGTTCTCGTTCCTGAATACCCTTCCGACGCTGAATATCTTGACCGGAAGCTCGTACTTGTCCGGTTCCTTGCTGATGCTCTCGACTATGGCGTTTATGTACCTTCCCGTGACGCGGTCGTGTGCGTCCTTAGCATCGCCTGCACCGCCATGTCCTCCGACCAGTCTATGTGCCATGCCTTCTCATGTTCCTCCTTTATCCTGCTGACGAGCTTCCTCTCCCTCTATCGGGATCGTCTTCGGGCTCGAAAGGAAGAACGTGTCCTGCACGTCCCTCGCCGGATGGTCCTGCGGCATGAAAAGGTAGTCGAAGCCCCAGAAGGACGGCCCTATGACGGGTCCGGAAACCTCCCTGAACCCGGTGCTGAGGTAGGCGTTCTTGAGATCGTCTATGGTCCTCCTGAGAGGGTGGCCCATCGCCGCCTCTTTCGGCTCCACCGGAGCCTCCACATTGTACTCCCTGAACTTCTTTCCGGACCAGAGCCTGCCCTTTATCACGTTCCTGTCGACCTCTTCAAGGCCCTCCGACGCTTCAGCGTCTCCTATTGGTGTCTTCATTCCCTTCTGCGTGATCGTAATCTCGCTGACGTCCTCCCTGCTCTTCGTTTCAATTATGCCCCTTCCCCTGAACTCCGAGACGGCATCGGTATCCTTGTACTTCTCGTAGGCGTCCTTGTTAGCGCCTATGTCCCTGAGTATCCTCTCCTCGTCCACTCCCCTGTTCTTGCTATCCTTTCCCTTGTCGGTGAGCTTTACCACTCCCTTGTCTATCGTGACGAGGCCCTTCTTCTTGGCCCACATGAATCCTATCTGGTCCTCCTTTCCTGCGAGCTTCCTTATCTCAACGGGCCCCGATCCTAGCCTGTCGAGCAGCAGGCGTTCCGGGAGTCCTACGCTCGCGTACTTCTTCCCCTCTTCAGTGAGCGTGGCCTCCTCCCTTGCCTCCTTCTTCGCCTCCACCAGCCCCTCGATCTCGAGGTTCTGCACCGCCCACATCGCCTCGTCCCTCCCGAGACGGGTCTGCTCAAGCAGCCCCTTGAGGCTGAGCTTCCTGTTCTTCCTGAGCGCGTTGAGCACCGCGATTTCGTGTCTGTGCAACCAAATTCACCTGAAGACTTTGATGTAGATGTAGACCGCGATTGCAATCAGGATAAGCGCCATCGCCGCATATACGAGCGAAGTGTACTTCTTGTATACGTCGTTGAAGTACTGGACCACCTCCTGCTGCGGAGTCTGGGAGGTTATGTAAGTGAACGCGAACTTCTGCAGCGGCTCCCCCGAGAACCAGGCGAAGCTTGTGCTGTTGTACTTCCCCACCGTGTTCTGCTGAGGGTAGTCCGGAAGCGGGTATACCGATTCCAACTGCGTGCCCGCAGGGATCATGAAAGCGAGCCTGGTGTTTGGCAGTAGGCTCTGCCCTCCTGCGGTGTGCAGGAAGTTGAATGCGGTGTTGTTGAATGCGTACTCGAATTTCCTCGGCGCTATCGCGACGACGTTGGTCACGTTGTGCGCGTCGTAGCTGAGGGTGAGGGAAGCGTATCCGCCAGTGATCCCCCCGGAAACTATCGGTCCCGGAAGGAACGTGAAGTTCGAGATGCTGCCCTTCGGGTTGAAGACGTGCTCAGCCAGGAAAGGGGAGACTATCACCTTCTGCCACGCGTTGAGCGAGAGGTTGAACGCCTGCCTGTCCTGGTTGTATGTGCTCGTCGATGAGTTGCTTATGAAGAGCTGCGTGCTCTCGACCACGTGCGCGGTCGTGGAGTTGGTGAGGAACACCGTTGTCGATAGGTAGGTGGCGTTGATGTACGCGCTGACCTGGAGCTGCGCCGATGCGAGAAGAAGCACGAAAGAGATCAGTGTAAGACTAGCCTTCATCCTGACAACCAAATAAGATTAAAAACCAAAGTATAAAACCCTAACGCCCATCCTCGAGAGAGGTCCGGGCAGTGAATCGAGCCGCGACTCGTCCATGGCGATTCATTATTCGGACAAGCCTTGGATAATTCCAACAGAATTAGTTTCTTCAACAAAGCCTCTCCCACTGAAACCTTAATATATTCATTGCACTTTATTACTACAAATACGACTACTGAAAGGGCTTTAAAGCTTTTCAAACCAATATGTAATGACGTGTCCTTATGGCGGAAAAGAACCAGCTACTGGCAGTTATAAGAGTAAGGGGAACCGTGAAGGTCAGGGCCAGCATCGCAGAGACCCTCGATCGGCTCAGGCTCAAGAGGGTGAACAACCTCGTCCTGATAAGCACGAAGAGCGCATCCTACATGGGGATGGTCAAGAAGTGCAAGGACTTCATAACGTTCGGGGAGATCGACAAGGCCGTTCTCACCAGGCTGCTCAAGGCGAAGGACGTCGCAGTTGATGAGACCGCGATCGACTCGCTGATTTCGGGAGACAAAACACCGAAGGACCTCAACATAGAGCTGCCCTTCGGCATGCACCCTCCGAGGCACGGCTACGAGGGCATAAAGCACGACTACGCAAGCGGAGGCGCACTCGGGAACAGGAAGGCCGAGATAAACAAGCTGATAAACAGAATGCTGTGAGATTATGGTTCTAAGAGTAAAAAGCAAGATGAGGAAGTACCTCGGAAACAGGAGATGGGGAGCGGGTAACATAAAGAACGCCAGGGGCGCCGGAGACAGGGGAGGCGTCGGAAAGGGCGGAAGGAAGCACAAGATGACCTACCTCATGGTTTACGAGAAGGACACGCTTTACAAGAAGGGCTTCGCACCGTACAGGAGGAAGAAACTCCAGGAGATGGACCTCAACGTGCTTTCGAAGAGGGCGGCGGGCATGCAGGACTCGAAGCCGACTATAGAGCTCAGGGGCTACAAGATACTGGGCGACGGCAAGATGACAAAGTCCGTCATAGTCAAGGCCGCAGGCTTCACGAAGAGCGCCGAGAAGAAGATCAAGGAGGCGGGCGGGGAGACCGTAAAGTTCTGAGTGTTTTTTGATGCGTCGATACAACATCGCTTTCTATTCGGACACATACCTTCCCGCCGTCGACGGCGTCGTCACATCCATGCTTGACTTCAAGCGCGAGCTCGACAGGAGGGGCCACAAGGTGTACATCTTCGCGAGCTGCAAGATGCGCGACAAGAGGAAGTGCGAGAGCAAGGACGTCTTCCTCTATCCCGGCCTCGAGTTCAAGCCGTACCCGCAGTACAGCGTCGCGCTCTTCCCATACTACTCGTCGCTAAAGCTAAACGAGCTGGGCATAGACCTGGTCCATGCGCAGACTCCCTTCATAATGGGCTTCAACAGCCTCATGGCCGCGAAGCTCGGCAGGTATCCCCTCGTCGGCTCTTTCCACACAATGATAGGGAGCAAGTCGCTTAGCGCCTACTACCCGAAGAACAAGAGGCTGAGGGACTTCTCGGCGAAGTACCTCTGGAAGTACACCACATTCTTCTACAGGAGGTGCAACCTGACAATCGCGCCCTCCCTCACCACTCAGAGGTTCCTGAAGAAGCACGGGCTCACGAACACCCGCGTCGTGCCCAACGGCATAAACCTGAAGAGGTTCGACCGCAAGATAAGCGGCGACGCTGTAAGGGCCAAGCTCAAGCTCAAGGAGAGCGACGAGGTAGTCCTCTACCTCGGCAGGATGAGCAAGGAGAAGAGGGTCGATATACTGCTCAAGGCGTTCAAGCTCATACTCAAGAAGAGGAAGGACGCGTACCTTGTCGCCGGAGGCGCGGGCCCCGCGCTCGAGGAGTACAAGGGGATAGCTGCGAGGCTCGGGATATCTGATCGCGTCAAGTTCCTCGGCATGGTCGACAAGGATATTCTTCCGCAGGTCTACGCCGCGAGCGACGTGCTCTGCCTGCCCTCGACCTTCGAGACTCAGGGGATCGTCTCCCTCGAGGCGATGGCGATGGGCAAGCCTGTCGTCGGCTCCAACTACCTCGCGCTAAAGGACCTGATAGTGAACGGCAAGAACGGCGAGAGATTCGTTCCGGGCGACTACGTTGCATGCGCTGACAAAATAAACAAGGTTTTAAATAATTGCGACTCATATACAAAGGATACGGTAAGCACAGCGAAGAGTTATTCAATCGAGCGCGTTACCGATACCCTAATTGATACTTACGATTCTGTAGTGTCGAACCAGGCGGTTTACTGAGCGAAGAAAACAACGGCATAGCCAAGGAGGAAGCGAAGGTCGAGGAGAAAGCAGGAGCGGCAGCGGTAGCCGCGCCGGTTCCCGCAGCTCCCGCTGCGGTATCGTCAGACCCAAACGTCGACAGGATCAAGGCGCTCATAGAGGCGGAGAAGACAAAGAGGAACTCCCTCATAGACCAGATGCGCAGGCTCCGAAACAAGCTCAACTACAAGCAGGCGGAATACGCGGCGGTGAGCAAGCTCTCAGACCTCAACAGGGCGCCGAAGAACCTCGGCAGGCTGAAGAGGATGAAGACCGACATGGAGTTTAAGATAGCCACCGAGGCCACGACGCTCGCTGCCGAGAAGGATCTGATCAAGAAGCTCAACGAGATCAACGACGAGCTGGAGGACGCTCTCAAGGTATACAGGGCCAAGAGGAAGGTCGAGCTCGTGTCCAAGGACATAGAGGAAATAGGAAAGGCCCTCGAGTCTTACAAGACGCAGGTCCTCGACGTTGACAAGAAGCTGGACGCGCTGTTCTCCGAACTGAGGAGCGCCACCGGCTGGAAGAGGAAGGAGGAGCACCACGACCGCGACCACGACTTCAAGCCCAAGCGCACGATGAGGGAGGAGCACTTCGAGATAAGCCTCGAGGACATCGCCACCATAAAGAAGAAGGACAAGGAGGATAAGCCAGACAGTGATTGAGTGAGGTTGACCTTTTTTGGCGCTGCCAGAGAAGTTGGAAGAAGCTGCGTGCTCGTGGAGGGCAGGCAGGCGAAGATATTGCTTGACGCCGGAGTGAAGCTCGGGGAGGTCGAGGAGCATCCTCTCATCCCCGACTCGATGCTGAAGGACATCGACGCTGTAATAATATCGCACGCGCACCTCGACCACTGCGGGTACCTCCCACACTTATTCTCGAACGGATACGAAGGGCCAGTCTATTCGCTGAAGCCCACCCTAGAGCTCGTGAACGTCATAGTCAACGACTACCTGAAGATATCGAAGCCAAGGGACGTCAGCAAGGAGGGCATAGGCAGGATGGCCAAGCACTACTGCTTCGTCGAGTACCACGAGGAGTTCAGGGTCAAGGACCTCGCCGTAAAGCTGGTCCCCGCGGGGCACATACTCGGAAGCGCGATGATAGAGGTCAGGCAGGGGGACGAGCGCCTCCTCTACACCGGCGACATAAACCTCAAGGGCACCAAGCTCCTAGATCCCGCTTACACGGAGTACCTGAAGGCGGACACGCTCATAACTGAGTCCACCTACGGGGGAGACAAGGACGAGTTTCCCTCTGAAAAGGCGGTCCTCACCTCCGTGGTCGCATCCCTCAAGGAGACCATAAGCACGGGAGGCAAGGTGATAATACCCAGCTTCGCCGTCGGAAGGGCGCAGGAGGTGCTCTTCCTCCTCGACGACTACATGCGCTCTGGCGTCCTTCCCTCGGTCCCGATCTACATAGACGGGATGATCAACAAGGCGATGCGCATCTACAGGCACAACGTGATCTTCTGCAAGGACGAGCTGCAGAAGAGGATACTTATGAGCGAGGACGACCCGTTCAAGAGCAAGAACTTCAACATGGTCGAGGGCAAGGAGGAGAGGTCGAAGGTCATGACGGGCGAGGGCGCCGCGATAATAGTCACGACCAGCGGAATGCTCAAAGGAGGCCCCGTCATGAGGTATCTCGAGAAGCTCGGCGGCGACCCCAACAACAAGATGCTGCTCGTCAGCTACCAGGCCCCCGGGACTCCGGGAAGGGAGATACAGGACGGGTCGAGAGAGATAGAGACGAGGCCCGGATTCAGGATGAAGCTCGCCCTCAAGGTCGAGAGGTACCACCTCTCCGCGCACGCGGACAGGCCGCAGCTGCTCAAGCTGATCTCCAGGATAGATGGACTCAAGAGGATATTCATAATCCACGGCGAGGAGGAGAAGGCGAAGGAGTTCATGGAGGACCTCAAGCGCAGGAACTACGACGTGCAGCTCCCTACCCTTGAAGGATCTTACGACCTATAGTTCCTTGTCCCCACTTATCGCGAAGTCGCCTTCGGGATACGCCTCATCCGGCTTCCCGAAGTGCGGGACCGTCTCGACCTTGAAGACCTGGGGTCCGTACTTCATGCTCACGCTTATCCCTTTCTCGAAGTTCCGCAGCTGCGACTCGTCCCCTGACGCGTGGATCTCGACGCTCCCGTCCGAGACGTTCCTGACGCTGCCAGTCACCCCGTACCTCCTTGCGACCCTCCTGACGTAGTCCCTGTATCCGACTCCCTGGACTATCCCGTGGACCGTTATGATGACCCTCATTAGGATCCCTCCCGGATCGGCCGCGGGCCGCCATTTCCCCTCCTCTGGACTGGCGCGGGCGGCTTGCCCCGCTCCCCGATCCTGAACTCGACGAGCTTCTGCGAACTGTCGAAAAGGAAATTGGCGTTCAGTGTCTTGCCCTTCAGGATCTCGGGGATCCAGTATATGTCGTCTGGCCACATCCTGTCGTACGGAATCTCGCTCGTGCTGAACCACTCCGGCTTCATCTCATCTGTCTCGCGAGGCTCGCCCTCCCACTTGTCGATTATGAAAATGGTGCCCTTCTGGTTCCATTTCTTGTCGGGGCTAACCCCGTCGAAAAAGAATTTCATGTCCGCGACCTTGCGCATCGATGTAGGAGTGACTCCCGCTTCCTCCTGAATCTCCCTTATCGCGCCCTCCTCTATGCTCTCTCCGGGCTCGACCTTCCCCCCGAGCCCGTTGAGCTTTCCGACTCCGAATCCCTTCTTCTTCATGGCGAGAAGTATCTCTCCCTCCCTGACGAGGAAGCAGAGGGTCACCTCCCTGAGCGGCTCATTCAGCTTCTCGTAATGCTCAAGATCCAAGCAGTCCCCTCCTTTGATGGATAACTTGCGGAAGGAAATCTTAATTACCTATGGCTTGCCCTTTCGAAATGAACATCGCAAAGCGTCCGCTGCGCGGTTTCGAAAGATGCGAGCGCCGGGATTTGAACCCGGCTCTTTGCCTTGGAGGGGCAAAGTCCTAACCAGGCTAGACTACGCTCGCACACAATGTGTTTGTTCTGAAGCTTAATATTAGTTTTTAACAGGCTAAGGGCGGGACTAAGTTCGCTCAAGCGCCTTGATTGTTGTCAAATGCATTATCTTCATCCCTATATCCGGGTTGCCCCTGTTCACGAGGGCGTAGCAGGACAGCTTCGCGCCCGTAGGCTCAAGCGCCTTAAGCATGTTCCTCATGCTGTCTCCGCTGGTTACGACATCGTCGAAGATCGCCACCTTGTCGCTGCTTGTCGGCACATAGCCGTCGATCATCCCCCCATTCCCGTGGTTCTTGGGCTTGTCCCTTATCATCGTGAGTTTCAGGCCGTACTTCTCAGCGACGACCGCAGCGACCGGCAGCCCTCCATATCCTGCCGTGGCGATGACCGTCGTGTCCTGGTCGATTATCGCCTTGACGCCGCGCGCAAGCGCACCTAGGAATTCCGAGTTTCCATAGCCCTTCTTGAAATCCACATATGTGTCCGATTCCTCGCCGCAGCTGAGCCTAACCTTTTCCTTAAGGATCAGGTCCAAGGGCCACGCCCTCTCCACGACCTCTTTCTGTATTTCCTCTATGTTCGCTTCCTTCTGCATATTCATCCACCACCAAAAGTCAATGCGAGCGCCGGGATTTGAACCCGGGTTATAGCCTTGGCAAGGCTACGTCCTACCAGGCTAGACTACGCTCGCACCCTTAGCTATTCATGTTTAAGATTAAAAACCGTATCGCATGGCCGCCCTCTGGGACATGGTTGCGAACCGTGCGTTACTTTAATAAACTTTCAGATACAGTTAATCCCAGATAGCATGCCTACTCGGAGGAGGTCAAACAGGACTGAAAAGAAGTTCGGGCTCTTGGACAGCGTCGCTATAGGCACCGGAAGCATCGTCGCGGTGGGAGTGTTCATCGTAGGCGCAATGGCGATAAACTACGCGGGCGAGTCCGTGCTCGCATCGATCCTCATAGCCGCTGTGCTTGCAATCATATCCGGAATCTGCCTGACGCAGCTCTCATCAGTGGTCTCGAAGGACGGCGGAATTTACGAGTACACAAGGGCGTACAACCCTCTCCTAGGCTTCGTCGCAGGGCTCCTTGGCATATCCGCCCTGGTCGCTTTCGCGGCTGCGGTGGCGATAAGGACAGTTACCTACCTTAACGTGCTGTTCTTCACTGGCATGACTCTTCTGGAGTCCACCTCTCTCGCAATAGCCTTCATGATAATCGGAGCCATTCTGGTGATATCCCACCTGAAGTTCTCGATGAAGTCGCTGCTGGCCCTGATAACGCTCAGCGTTTTCGCGGTGCTTGTCGCATTGTTCTTCGCGTCCGGAAGGATAGACCTCAATTCATTGAACCTCAGCATGAGCATGTCCAATTACGTCGACGTCCTCTTCGCTGCAGGCCTCGCGTACCTCGGGCTCTCAGGGTTCAACCTGATTCCCCGCTCAAGGAGCCACATCGCGGACCCCGACAAGACAATCGCGAAGGCGACGGTGCTCTCCATAATACTTCTGTCTATCCTGTACGTCGTTTTTGCCACGGCGATGGTTTCGCTGCTCTCCCATATGGCCGTGGGCAACGTCGGCCCGCTGCTTGAAAAGACCTACCTCGGATCTGTCTGGCTCATCGGACTGATGTCCGCCGTCAGAGTGGCGGCTTTGCTCGGGATAATATCGCTGTGCTTCCTCATCGCATCAAAGATGATGCAGAGCATGTCTGAGAGCAAGGACCTGCTGTACTCGCTCAAGAAGGTGAACTCGAACGGGAGGCCTGCGGACGCTATAGTCCTGTGCCTCTTCATCTCGATCATGCTGGGGCTGACCGTCTCATCCGGCCTGTTGGTATACTTCGCCGCTGCGGCAATGATAGTCGCTTTCATCTTTGTGGAAATCGCAGCACTCGGCATGTCTCTCAAGAAGCGCCGCGACGCCAAGGTCAAGGCATCCCTGATGGGAAGCGGGCTGTTCTTCATCATCCCTGTGATAGGAATCATCGGGAACGCGGCCGTTTTCTTATGCATCGGGTTGGCGCCCGCACTGGCCGTGTTACTCATAATCTTCATCTCCGCTTTACACTTCAGGTTCATCAGGGATCGACTGCCCCGCAAGACAATAGCCAGGAATCCTGTTGCCGTTTCGGGAAGTGGCGGCGATTTCATAAAGTGATCCGTATGGCAAGAACAATCAAAGCCCAAAGCGCAATGGAGTATCTCATGACCTACGGGTGGGCGATACTCATAATCTCCGCCGTGCTTGGCGCGCTTTTCAGCCTGGGCGTATTCAACAGCTCCACACTCACCGGCACCGCCTGCGTTTCAGCCACTGGCTTCTCCTGCAAGACTCCCGTCTTCGACCACAACGGCAACATGACATTCACCTTCGGCCAGCTTACCGGAAAGCCCATGTATAACGTCGGGATGGCGTGCGCCGGTTCCGCAACGCCCACCGGTCTGCCCAACCCGTCACCGACTTCGACGACCTCGAACTCGGCGATGGTATACCTATTGACGAACAGCTTCCCCAGCTCCATACCTTCCGCATCGAGCCTGTATGTGATCGGCAACGTGATCTACGGCAACACGCTGACCATCCCGAACGGGGGGACTATATCGATAAGCTCCCTCAACTGCTACGGGGCAAGCGGGGTTGACCTGCTGAACGTCCAGATAGGGACCTCCTTCAGCGGATCCATATGGATCAACTACACCCAGTCGAATTCGGCTCCCACCGCGAGCGGCGGAGCAAACCCGTTCCTGACTGCGAAGGTGGCGACCATATCTGCGAAGGTAACGACCTGAGCGCCTCCGCTCTGCCTATTGTATTTGCTGTCCTTGCATAGCCTCGGCAGCCTTTGAGACTATGGAGTGCGCTTGCCCTTCTTCCCTCAGTCGTGCTTCTCGAAGGCCTCCGCCTGCTTGGGATCCTTGGACTTTATCCACTCCATGAGCATCGCGGCGTGCTCCTTCTCCTCGTCCCTGTTGTGTCCCAGTATCCTTATCAGGTCCTTGTCCTGGGCGCCCTGTATCCTGGTCTCGTACCAGTCTATGGCTTCCAGCTCCTCTATCATGCTGGCCCTTGCCTTCTTAAGGTCCGTGTCCTCTACTTCTCCCGAATACATACAATCCCCGCATACCATTCGCAGAGGGGATTATTTAAGCCTCTCCCCCCGGCCAGGCGTAATCGCGCTAGAAGCATCCGGTCTTGAATAGGAAGGCGGACTCTATGGTGAGCAGCAGCACCAGCATTATCGTGGAGTAGATTGAATTCTTGTCCGTGATCGAGCTGAATATGGTGCCCATCACCCTCAGGTAGGTGAACACGATGCCGATGCCTGCGGCGAGTATTATCAGGAACGCCTCGGGCGCGTAGAGCGCTATCCCGAGCGAGACCTTCGGATACCCCTGGTTGCAGAAGGGGACGAGGTCCGCAAGTAGCAGGCCTATCAGGAGCAGGCTGAAGCCCCATAGCCCCATTATTACCAGCGCCTTCGTCGCGATGCCGAATTCCTCTTTCTGCATTGAATCAATCCGAGCCCCGTCGCACCGCGAAAGGCCCCTGTCTGACTATGAAAAGCAGGCATATAAAAGCGTTGCCCCCGTCCGTTCGCGTGTCAGGGCAATGGCGGCTAACTCTGCTTCCCGTCCGCGAGTTCCGCCGCGTGGACCTGGTCGCTGAGCCTCCTCATCTCCCTCGCGAATCCCTTCTCGTCGCGCATCTTCACTATCTCCTGTAGCCTTTGCGCGTTCCTGACGAATTTCTCCTCCGCCGAGACGACGTGGGGCAGTATCACCTGCAGGTTCGCGTAGAAGTCGGGATCGCTCTCCGAGATGTTCTCGACGAGCCCGAGCAGGCGCTTGAAGCTCGAGGGCATGGCCTTCCTCAGCTCCCCGAAGTCGAACTCCATCCACGTCTCCCCCACCGCGATGCCGACGAAGTGCGAGAGCGCTAGCGCGATGGACATGATCTCGTCGTGCTTCTCCGGGTTCATCCTCGAGACGTGGAATCCCCTCTCCTCCAGCCACCTGCCGAAGCCTTCCGCTATCTCCTCCTCGGCCGCGTCCGTGGGGGTGAGTATGAAGTTCTGGTTGGTGTCGTCCGCCTTCGGGCCGAAGAGCGGGTGCGTCCCGAGGACCCGCGCCCCCTTGAGGTGCCTGTGCATGATCGCGATGGGCTCGCCCTTGGTCGAGGTGAGGTCGATGACGATCTTGCCCTTCGAGAAGGGGGCGATCTCCCTTATCACGTCCTCGAAGCTGCTGAACAGCACCGAGATGAATACGATGTCCGCCCGCTCCGCCGCGTCCGCGTTGCTCTTGGCGATCTCGACCCTGACCTCCTTCCTGAGCTTCTCCAGCTTGGTCTTCATCCTTCCGCTGACTACCACCTCGAATCCCTCGCTCGCGAAGAGCCTGCAGAACCACTTCCCCATCCCTCCCGCGGCGCCAATCACCGCGACCCTCCTCTTCCCGAAGAGGTCTGAGCTCCTAGCCTCAGGCCCCTGCGCCACGAGGAAGGTCCCTCCCGCCTTCGGATACGACCCGATGATCTTCAGCGAATCAGACAGCCTTCCCAGCTCTCCTAGGGCGTTCCTCACCTTCGGGTCCTCGGAATCGCCCTCGAAATCGACGTAGAACCTGTACTCCCACGGCTTCCCGATTATAGGCCTGGACTCCAGCTTTGTCAGGTTTATGCCGCTCGAGGAGAATCCCCCGAGAGCCTTGAACAGCGAGCCTGGCTCGTGCTTGAGCATGAACGTTATCGAAGTCTTCTCCCTCCTCGGGACCTTCGGCGATCTGGATATCGCGAAGAACCTGGTGAAGTTGTTGTTGTCGGTCTCTATGTTCTTCTTGATTATGCTCATCCCGTAGATCCTCGCGGCCAGCTCGCTGGCTATTCCCGCCGCGTCCCTCTCTCCGCTCTCCTTCACCTGCTTCACGCTGCCCGCGGTGTCATACACCGGAATCGCCTCCAGCCTGTTCTCCTCTATGAACTTCCTGCACTGGCCGATCGCCTGAGGGTGGGAGTAGACCTTCTTCAGGTCCTTCATCTCGACCCCTGGGTTCGCTATGAGGCAGTGCTCCACGCGCAGTATCGTCTCGCCGCACACACCTAGGGAAGACTCGGTGAGCAGGTCGTAGTTCTGCCCCACGCTGCCCTCAAGAGAGTTCTCGATTGGCACCATGCCGAAATCAGCCGCGCACTTAGCCACGCTCCCGAAGACGTCCGAGAACGTCTTGCACGGCAGAGTCTCCGTCCCTCACCGAAATACTGGAGGACGGCGAGCTCGCTGTATGCCCCGTGCTCCCCCTGGAATGCGACCTTCATTAGATCATCACCATATTGGACTGCAATCTTGAATACCCTTTCCTACCGTTAAAGTCAATCATTAAATAGGGGGAAACCCATAACTTACTATTACAGGGGCAGTGACGGGTGGGGAGAAAGGAAGGGACGCCGCTTTACGCGGCCCTTCCTTTTGATGCTCTCGTTCTCTCCTCTATTTCTCCCGGAAACAGATGGATCAGAGTATTCCCAATATCTGGAGGAATATCGAGACTCCGACGATTATCAGGAGGATCCCCGCTATGAGCCTTAGCTTCTTCTTGTTGCTCTCCTTGAACTCCTTCGCCTTCTCGACGCTCGTGTAGCTGGCGAAGACGAGGGCGGTTATTATCATCATCGGCAGCACGAATATGAAGTCGTAGTAGGCGAGCCACGGGATCGCGGATCCAAGGGACATGTTCTTCAGCAGGCTGCCCGCTATGAAGTAGGGCCCCGTTATGCAGGGCAGGAGGAACGCGGTGACTATGATCCCCGCCACGAATCCCGATGGCACGGAGATGTACCTCTTCATCAGGTTCGTCATGTGCGGCTTCCAGTTCTCGGGTATCTTTATGGCGTGTCCCTTCGGCAGGAAGTAGTCGCTCAGGTTCAGCAGGCCGAGGGCTATCGAGACGACTCCGAATGCGCCGTATACGTAGATGCTCTTGAGGTCGGCAAGCGCCAGCGCGGACTTGATGCCTGCAAGAAGCAGGATTCCCACGACCAGATAGAAGAAGAATATGCCCGCGGCGAAGGACAGCCCTCCGAGCAGTATCCTGTACCTCTTGTCCGGGTCCTGCATGAAGAGGGCCGAGAGGAAGAATATCAGCACCGCGAACGCGCAGGGGTTTATCGAGTCGACAAGGGCGAGGCCCGTGAACTCTATGACGCTTACCGTTCCGAACGAGGACGAGCCGGTGACGTTTATCTTAGGGGTGCCGCTTATCGCGTAGGCGGATATGTTCCTTTCAAGGAACGCCTCGCATCCCGTGTCTCCCGCGCAGTACTTGCCGTTGACGAAGAGTATCGGCACCTGGCCCCAGTACTGCTGGGAGACGTTGTAGCTGTTTATGAGTCCGCTGAGCTCGCTCTGGTCGGATATCGCGTTGATGTATGTGACCTTGATGTCGTACTTGATGCTGAGGTTCGCTATGAAATTGTCAAGCGCATCGCAGTGCGGGCATCCCGTCGCATAGGCCAGTCCCATGTACACGGGCTTGCCGTAGGTGCTAGTGGAGTTCACGATGGGGAAGCTCTCCCCGCTCGTGTTGAGGTTGCAGCCGCCGCTCGTGACGTTGCACGTGGACGCCGCTTGCGCCAGAAGAGGGAACACCGCCAGAACAGCGAGCAATAACAGTAACCGTCTCATTTTATTCATTTGATTTAGCCCCGTTAAACCTTTAATACCAAACGTTAGACTCCATCGTAAACGTTTTTCCTATGTCCTGCTTTGATTACGAATATCAGCATCTGGTTGGTTTTGATGTCTATGCTTGCCCTGTATTCACCGATCCCCAGGCTGTAAAGGGGAACGCCGACCAAATGCTTGACGTGGATAAATGGGTTTTCTGTTATGCTTTCGACTTTCGCGATTATTCTGCTGCGGCTTTTCTTGTCAAGTGCCTCGAGGTTCTTCTTAGACTTCTGAGACCAAATGACCTGATAGCTCACCTGATCCCCAGTTCTTTTTTAAGTTGCTTTGTGGTGTATGTCCTGCCTGCCTTTATGTCCACCAACCCTTCCTCTATCTCTTTTATTTCCTCTGCCGAAAGCGGCTCGCGATCCATCTTGCTTTCAGTAAGCCTCTCTATTACATGGTCCATCGTTTCGTTCGGATAGACCTTCAGCCCCTCAAGCTTCTTTTTGAGCGTCCTCGTTATCTGTATGGTCGTAGTTTCCATGCCTGTTATAGCTCGCTATAGGTATTTATAACATCTTATAGTTGGGACTAAGTTGTTTGATCCATTGCCGCAGGCCGGATTTGAACCAGCGACATTCCCGTCTTCAGCGAGACGCTCTCCCGGGCTGAGCTACTGCGGCAGCATGCTCAATAAGCTATTTCTTCTGCTTAAGTATTTATTAAGGTGTCCTTCGCTCGAAAATCCGAGGATGGGAGTCCGTAAATAGGCAGGCCAAATCACACTTATTCTTATAAGAATTGGCGGCCCTATATACTGGGATAGATGCCGATTGACGAGAGATGGCAGAAGCTCGGCGAAGTGGCCAACCTGCTAAACCTGGAAGGCGTGGAGTTCCGAGAATACCAGTTCAACATAATACAGTCCGTCCTGGAAAAGGGGAGCACCCTCGTTGTGCTCCCGACGGGACTCGGAAAGACGCTGATAGGCGCCGCCGTCATAGCCGACGCGATCAGCAACGGAAAGAGGGCACTGCTCCTTGCTCCGACAAAGCCGCTTGCAGAGCAGCACGTCACGACGATGCGCTCCATGCTTAAGTTGAACCCCTACAGCATAGCGCTGCTGGTCGGCTCCGTCGGGAAGAAGGAGAGGGTGGAGATCGAGGAGAACGCAAGGCTGATCATAGCGACACCGCAGATGATAGCGAACGACCTGAAGGCGGGGACGTTCTCCCTCGAGGGTTTCGGCGTCGCCGTCTTCGACGAGTGCCACCGCGCGGTCGGGAAGTACGCCTACACATACATCGCAAACGAGCTCGCAGTAAAGAACTCGCTGATACTCGGACTGACGGCATCGCCCGGGAGCAGGAAGGACAAGATAACGAGTCTGCTCGGCACGCTTAACATAACCCACATAGAGGCGAAGATATCGACGGACCCGGACGTCATGATGTACGTGATGCCCAAGTACATGCACGTCGTAAGGGTGAACGCAGACCGAACGCATAAAGCACATAGCCGCCCTTGTCAAGCCCATCGGGGTCGAGAGCATGAACAGCCTCAACAAGATGGGGCTCATGAGCGCCAAGAACTTCGAGGAAGTGCCCAAGGGAAGGCTGATAGCTCTCGGCAACCAGATAACTAAGATAACAGCGCAGGGATTCAAGTTCGGCGCCCTCTTCAGCTACATAAGGCTGCTAAACACGCAGCACGCCTACGACCTGCTAGTCAGCGAGGGGATATACCCGTTCAGCGCTTACATGGACACCCTCGAGACGAGGGAGAAGAAGAGCAGGGCGGTCGAGAACCTGCTTGCGAACAAGGGCATCGTGCGAGGCCAGGAAGCTCGCCAAGGAGGCGCTCGCCGCCGGCGAGGAGCACGAGAAGGTCGCCGCCGCGATCCGAGATCCTCGGCGACTCTAAGGAGAAGAGCGCGATCGTCTTCGTGCAGTACAGGTCCACGATAAAGATGCTCGTCGAGGCTTTCAGGAAGAGGGGGATAGACGCGATGGCATTCGTCGGGAAGAAGGAGGGCGTGACGCAGGAGACGCAGAAGCGGGCGATAGAGGACTTCAGGGCGAGGAAGTTCAACGTGCTAGTGGCGAGCTCGATCGGCGAGGAGGGGCTGGACATCCCCAGCGTCGACGTGGTGATCTTCTACGAGCCGATACCCAACGAGATCAGGAACATCCAGAGGAAGGGCAGGACTGGCAGGTTCCGGGCGGGGGACGTCTACGTGCTCGTTGCGCAGGGGACCAAGGACGAGGTCTACCTCTACATCTCGGCCGCGAGGGAGAAGAAGATGATGCAGCTGATAAACGTCATAAACAGGGAGCTAGCGAGGGCATCCCTCGAGAACGGCAGCGACAGGCAGCATCGGCTCTAACATATTGTGGGATCCAACAATACGTTTAAATAGGAGGGAATGCATAATACCTCTTGCAGGGTGTGGGAATGGTATATCGTACAAGGATGAGCGAAGCGCAGGCGAGCAGGGGGAGTCTGCAGGCAATTCCGACAAACCTTACTTACAGGCAGAATTGCATGGCTCGGCTCGCGGATTACGCAATGAAAGAAGCGCCGGAGCTAAGGAAGGAAGTGATAACTATGCTGGAGGAATATGAAAAGAGATCCGGCAACCTGCAGATGGCAGCGGCCGCGCACAGGATGAAGGATACGCTGGTGGTGGTCTCAATGCTTGAGACGCTTGCAGGGGATCTTAGACAGGCTGAGACTGACTGAGGCTGAATGCACTGGTGGCGGAAATGCGGGTCCGGAAGTCCGGGCCCCTCTGCCACATGCCATATTTTCTGTTACTTATTTATTTTTCCACAGGCTTGGAATGGTTATTTAATTCTTCGATGCGACTTCTACTCCGATGCTATGAAGAGCACTCATCTCTATCTGATCCTGCTGGCCGCCATAGTGGTGGTGTCAGTGGCAGCATACTTCCTGACCCGGGGAGGCGGAAGCCCGAGCACTGGCCTCGCATCCTTCGACAACCAGAAGATACCGCAGTCTCTGGCATCGCAGCTGGGCGTCCCCGCAAGCGAAAGCTCGGGAATAGGAGTGGGGATCGCGAAGATAACATCGAAGAGCGTCAACGCAACAGCGCTCACCCTCAACGGGAAGCCCGAGATACTCTACATAGGCACCGAGTTCTGCCCCTACTGCGCACTCACGCGATGGGGCCTTATCGTAGCCCTCTTAAGGTTCGGCAACTTCACCGGCCTCGAGTACATGACCAGCAGCCACAACGATGTCGGAGCCGACACTCCGACATTCACGTTCGTGAACGCGACATACTCCAGCCAGTACATCTCATTCGTCCCTGTCGAGACGGAGGGTAACAACGAGGTCAACGGAAGCTACCCGACCCTCCAGAAGCTGAGCGGCTCGCAGCTGGCGATACTGGGCGCGTTCGACCAGGAGGGAAGCATACCCTTCATCGACTTCGCGAACCAGTCGGCGCAGGTGGGCGCGAACTACAACGACCTCACCATATTCGCGGGCAGGAACTGGACGAACATAGCGTCGCAAATCCACAATCAGTCATCCGTGATCGCGAAGGCGGTCGTGGGATCTGCCGACATATTCACCGCCCAGATCTGCGCGGTGAACGGCAACGTGCCCGCGAGCGTATGCAGCCAGCCTTACGTCCAGGCGATAGAGACTTCGCTCAAGTGAGCGCTCCGGATACGTTCCTCAACGCAGGAACTTGAAGTCGATGAGCAGTAGCTTTATGCCGCCAGTTAGCTTCATGTGCTGCGACTCCCCGACGCGGACGTGGTAGCTTATCGGCACCTCCTCCGTCTTGAAGCCCGCCTTCCTGAACTTGATGTTCATCTCCTCCTCTATCCCGAACTCGGGCTCGTTGAGCTCGATCCTGGATATGGCATCCTTCCTTATGGCCCGAAGGCCCGTCTGCGAGTCCTTTAGCGCCATTCCGTAGAGCACGTTGGCGGTGTCGGTGAGTATGCCGTTCCCGAACCTGACTATGAAGGGCATCGCGTCCTTGTCGAGCTTCGCGAACCTGTTTCCCGTCGCCATGTCCGCCCCGTCCCTGACCTTCTGTATCACCGTCTTGAGGTCATCGACGTCGTATGTGGCGTCGCCGTCTATCAGGCAGAGTATGGCTGTGTCTATCAGCTTAAGGGCCTGCCTTACCGCAACTCCCTTCCCCGCCCCATGCTGCTCGACGACCCTCATGTTCCCGTTCTCGAAATCGAGATTGAGTACCTTCCTGTCGCCCTTGTATATCACCAGGACCTTGCATCCATGCAGCTTCTCGAGCGCCTCCTTGGCCACCCTCCCCGCCGCGGGCTCGTTCTTGACGGGTATTATCACCGTAGTGTCGGAGTAGTCCATTGGAATGCCTGGGATAGTTGATAGATATATGCGATGCAGGGTTTTTAAGTGTTCTATCCTCTCCTCGGCGGAAGCGCCTGTTGACCTCCCAAAACCTTACTGAAACAAAAGCCTATTAAAGTCTGACCGCACAATTACCAGTGACGATTATGAGGAAATTCGAGACGACAAAGGACATCAAGGTCTCTCCAAAGCTTATAGACCAGGTAATAGGCCAGGAGAGGGCGGTGAAGATAGTCAAGAAGGCCGCGCAGCAGCACAGGAACATACTTCTCATAGGCTAGCCTGGCACCGGGAAGACGATGCTCGCGCAGGCGATGGCCGAGCTGATCCCGACCGCGGACCTCGAGGACGTGCTGGTCTACAGGAACCAGAACAACGAGAACGTCCCCATCGTCAAGACGGTCAAGACGTATCCCAACCTCTCGAAGGGCGGAGACGTAAGCAAGCTCGGCGACGGGCAGGGCAGGCAGATAGTCCAGAAGGAGAAGATGAAGCTCAGGATCGACAACACGCAGACCAAGAGCAACGTCGTGCCCATAACCACGATACTCGTCCTGATACTGCTCATAGCGGCGATGAGCAGCTACATGTCGGGCTACCAGCTGGTTGTCATCGCCGCGATCATACTCGGAATAATGTTCCTCGCCTCCGCGATACTCTTCGTGGGCGGCTTCAAGAGGGTTGGCATGATGCCAGGGGTCTTCGACTCTAACGAGCCCAAGCTCATAGTGGACAACACGGGCATGAGCCACGCGCCGTTCGTGGACGGCACCGGATCCAGGGCGGGCGCCCTCTTCGGCGACGTCAAGCACGACCCACTGCAGTCGGGAGGCCTTGGCACCCCGGCGCACCTCAGGGTCGAGAGCGGGGCGGTCCACAGGGCGAACAAGGGAGTCCTCTTCATAGACGAGGTCGCGGACCTCGAGCCGAAATCGCAGCAGGAGCTGCTGACGGCGATGCAGGAGAAGAAGTATCTCGATAACGGGTCAGAGCGAGCTGAGCTCCGGCGCCATCGTGAGGACAGAACCGGTGCCCTGCGACTTCCTCCTCGTGGCTGCGGGAAACCTTCCCGACATGGAGCGCATGCACCCGGCTCTCAGGTCAAGGATAAGGGGCTACGGCTACGAGATCTACCTGGAGTCGACCATGCCCGACAACGACGAGAACAGGGAGAAGATAGTCAGGTTCATAGCGCAGGAGGTGGACAAGGACACGAGGATACCTCCCTTCACATACGCTGCATGCATGGAGATGCTAAACGACGCGAGGAGGCGCGCGGGAAGGAAGCACAGGCTGACACTCATACTCAGGGACCTCGGAGGCCTGGTCAGGGCGGCGGGAGACATAGCCGTGGAGAAGGGCCACAAGGCGGTCACTACCGACGACGTGCTAGAGGCGCTCGGGCTCGCGAAGCCGATAGAGGCGCAGTACGCCGAGCAGGAACTCGCGTACACCAAGGACTACAGGGTCTTCAGCACCAGCGGCTTCGCCATAGGCAAGGTCAACGGGCTGGCGGTGATGGGCGCAAGCAACGTCACCGCGACGGGAATAATCACGCCGATAGCGGCGGAGGTCACTCCCGCGAGCTCAAGGTCCGAGGGCAAGCTCATAGCGACGGGCAAGCTCGGCAAGATAGCGAGGGAGGCGGTGAAGAACATAAGCGCGGTGATAAAGAGGCACATGCACATGGACATCGCCAGCTACGACATCCACGTGCAGTTCATACAGACCTACTCAGGAGTGGAGGGCGACAGCGCCAGCGTCTCCGTCGCGGTCGCGTCATATCCGCGCTCGAGGGCATACCGATAAGGCAGGACGTCGCGATGACGGGCTCGCTCTCGGTGAGGGGGATGGTGCTTCCTGTCGGGGGCGTGACCGCGAAGGTGCAGGCCGCGATAGACGCGGGTCTCAAGTACGTGATAATACCCGAGAGCAACAAGGAGGACGTATACCTCGGAGCAAGATTTCGAAGAAGGATAAAGATCCTCTACGTGAAGAACATAGCCGAAGTGCTCGGTTACGCGCTCAAGAAGAGCTCGCAGAAGGGATGCGATAATAAGGGAGCTGAGGAGCTACATGACCACCGACTACAGGGAGAAGGCGCCGCTCATGGTCACCGGGACGACGGCGTCAGTCGGAAAATAGTGGTTTGAATGGAGAAGGAGGATGGGAAGGCCAAGGACGAAGGTAAAGCCGCGGCCATAAAGAGGATAGAGACCCTCGGGAAGGGAATCGTCTACGACATAAAGGAGGGCAAGAACCCGAAGTTCGTAACTCTCGCGAGGACCAGGAGCAACATAGTCTTCGACAAGAAGGAGGGCTACCTGAGGCTAGGAAGCGCCAACGAGGAGAGGAACTTCATAAACGTAGCGCAGTCGAGGAAGTTCATGCAGACGATGGCCATCGCCGCCAAGTGCCACAAGTTCCTCGAGGAGAACCTCCACACCACCATAAGGGGCCTCTTCTACCAGCTCAAGTTCTCCCTCGGCGAGGACGTTGACGAGAACATATTCAGCGAGCAGCAGGAATCCAACCCTCTCATAGAGGACCTCGAGGTCGCGCTCGGAGCTCAAGAGGGAGGAGCTCAACCTCAACGCCAACAGGAAGGGCGTGCTCGCGGGCAACTGAAGATAATGGACACCTTCGGAGGCGAGAGGCAGGAGATAGACGCGAGCAAGCAGGGCAGGAGCGGATGGGCGATACCCAGCGACGTCGACAACGAGATAGAGTTCGTCGACGTGAAGGCGAAGTACGTGCTCGTGGTCGAGAAGGACGCGCTCTGGCAGAGGCTCAACGAGGACAGGTTCTGGAAGAAGGAGAACGCGATACTCATAACCCCGCAGGGGCAGGCCGCGAGGGGCACGAGGAGGCTGATAAGGAAGCTCGCGGACATGGGGCTTCCCGGTATACGTTTTCAACGACTCGGACGCCTGGGGATGGTACATCTACTGGACGATAAAGACGGGAAGCATAAACCTCGCCTACATGGGCGAGCGATGTAGCCACGCCGGAGGCAAGGTTCCTCGGAGTCACGATGTCGGACCTAGAGCAAGTACGAGTTCCTGAACAAGCTCACCATGAAGGCCAGCGAGGTCGACCTGAAGAGGGCGCAGGAGATGCTCAACTACCGAGTGGATAAACAAGCACAAGGAGTGGGTCGAGGAGCTGGAGAGGATGATAAAGACCAAGATGAAGCTGGAGCAGGACGCGCTGCAGGGCCCGAGGCTCACGTTCGTCGACGACTACATAAGGGAGAAGATAAAGAACAAGGACTTCCTGCCGTGACTACTTCTGCTCAGATCTGGACGTTGATGAGGTTTCCCGATTCGTACCTCTTTAGTCCTATCTTGAAGACGGTCACTGCGATAAGCACTGCAGCGACGGTCGCTATCGACATGTACCCTAGGAGTATAGGGTTGAAGTTCTCCAGTATCTCGACGGGTATCCCTGTGATGAACCCGATCGGTACTGCCGTCAGCAGTATTATCTTGACGTAGCTGTCGAAGATGGAGAAGGGATATGTGGAGAGTGCGATTATCGAGCTTATCACCGCGTCCTGAACGTCCTCGCTCCTTCCTATGAAGAAGCTCAGGGAGCCGCTTATGACACCTATGCTCACGAGTATCACCATCGACAGGAAGGTCAGTACGATGAAGAGCAGGACCGCCTCGAGCGTGTGAGGCAGCGCGAACACGGCTAGCGCCACTCCGAATGCGAAGTCACCGAGCCCCGAGAAGTCGCTCCTGCTCACCAGGATGTGGGGCAGCGAAGGCTTGGGCAGGGTCAGGTAGTAGTCGAGCTGGCCCATGGCTATGACCTTCGCCAGCTTGCTCCAGTTGCCCATCAGGAAGGTCGCGAACCCGAAGCCCGTAGTGAGGATCGCGTACATCATCAGCACTGTGTTCAGCGTGAACCCGTTTATCGAGGGGAACTTGGCGAATATTATCAGCCAGAACATCACCCACGCGATGTCATTGACGAACATGCCCGCCGCCCTTATGACGAAGCTGGCCCTGTACTCCATCGCGGCCTGCAGGTTCATCTTCACGTAGGCAAGTATGAACCAGAAGAATCCCCTAACCCCCATTTATGCACACCTTTCTCACACCTAAGGAGAAGAGCAGCAGGCACACTCCCGCCAGTACAACTATCCAGAGCAGCTGCATCCCTGCCGTCGTCACGAAGAAACCTATGCTGAAGTTCACGAACATGTATGCGGGGGCGTATGACGTGTAGCTGAAGGGGAGGAGCAGTGCCAGGCTCTTCAGGAAATCAGGGAAGAAGTTGATGGGTATGAGCATCCCTCCCATGATGAAGATGAGCTTGTCCTCTATCCACCTGAATGCGGAAGTGTCCTCCACCCAGAACGCGCTGACACCTATCATGAAAGCGAGCATGAACTGTAGCACCGCCGCAAGGATCACCGAGACTACCACAAAGGGAATCTCCGTCGCGCTTATCTGCGGCAGTCCCATCAGCGCGTACACGAGCACCGCTCCCATGGCGAATACTATCGCTATCCTTATCAGGGACGAGAAGAAGGTCGCTGAGAAGTAGTACGCCATGAAGTGGTAAGGCTTGTTGAGGGAATATGCGATGTTTCCAGACTTCACGTCCTGCTCTATCTGCCAAGATATGCTCTTCACCCTGGATCCGGCAACCGTCGATTCGGAGAGCGCGAGATACCAAATAAGTGCAAGGAGCGATAGCCCCGACACTGAGGTGACGCTCTCCGCCGAGTATATCGCCTTCCAGAGGTTGTAGAAGATGAATAGTATCAGAACTATGAACACGGAGTGGGCGATGATCTCGTAGAAGTACGCCATCGTGCTGTACGTCTCTGTCTTTGCGATCGCGATGTACTTGGAATATGACACTCTCTCATCCCTTGTACATCTTCGCTATTATCTCCTCTATCGTGGGGTCCGAGATGTTTATGTCGAGTATCTCGAAGTTCTTGGTGATGTAGTCCACCAGGTTGCGGATCATCTCGGGCCGGCTGGCGCGTATGATCATCCCGTACGCGCTGCTCTCGATCACCTTCGCGCCGCTGAACGAGAACCTCTTCGGTGCCTTCGAGAACTTTATCTCGACGTTCTTGCTCCTCACGTAGCGGTTCTTCAGCATGTCGAGCGTGTTGTTGAACATGAGCCTTCCGTGGTTTATCACCATCACCCTGTTGCAGAGCTTCTCGACGTCGTCCATGTCGTGCGATGTCAGGAAGACGGTCACCCCCTCCTCCTTGTTCAGCTCCTTTATCAGCGCCCTTATCTTCTGCTTGGCTATCACGTCGAGGCCTATCGTGGGCTCGTCAAGGAATATCACCTCCGGCTCGTGGAGCAGAGAGGAGACGACCTCCGCCCTCATCCTCTGGCCTAGAGAGAGCTTGCGCACGGGCGTGTTAAGGAAGTCTATCTCGAACTTGTCCACGAGGTACCTCAGCCTTTTCCTGTACCTCTTCTCGTCGATCTCGTATATCTTCGACATCAGGTCGAACGTGCTGATCGGCGCAAGGTGGTAGAATAGCTGCGGCTTCTGTCCGAACACGGAGCCGATCCTCATCGAGAGCTTCTGCCGCTGCTTCCACGGGGTGAAGCCGAGAACGTCCGCCTCTCCGGATGTCGGGAACAGTATGCCGACCAGCATCTTTATCGTCGTGCTCTTGCCCGCTCCGTTTGGCCCTATGAAACCTACTATCTCCCCGCGCTTGACCTCGAAGGAGATGTCGTCCACCGCCACGTACTCGATGACCTTCGGGTGCAGGACGTCCTGCAGGCTGCCAATGAGATTCCGCGACTTCTTAGCGACCTCGAAGGTCTTCCTCAGGTCGCTTACGCGCACTGCAGTTTCCATTCCCCTCCCTCAGAATAGCTCTGGAAAGGCTATAAAATGTAGTCTTTCGCCCCGCCGTCTGGTTCCGTACACAAAGCAGATAAACAGCAAGCGGTTCGCGGAGCCTACCACCAAGGCAGCGTGCCGAGGTTCGCGAGGTCTATCTTCTCAAGCGCCTTCTTCGGGTTCTCGTAGTACTCCTTGACGAAGTCGTTTATGCCCTTGAGGTCCCTTATGCCCAGCTTGTTCAGCCTCTCGAGTATCTTGCCCCTCCTCTGCTCCTCTATCACTATCTCCGTCGGCGTGTAGCCCGTGAGCTTGGAGAGCGCGTCCCTGTATGTCACGCTAGGGAGCACGTCCGAGCTCTTCCTCGTCTTGTAGTCGTAGACGTAGAGGTCGGAGAGCAGCACCTGCGTCTCTATCCCCGAGAGCTCGGAGACCTGCGTTATCTTCCTCTTGAGGGTGTTGCCCTCGTTGACCTGCGAGACGACTATTATCGCGTCTATGAGCGGTATTATGTCCATGGGTATGTTCATCGGCGTGTGCTCGAGCCTGGTTATCACGTCCCTTGCGGTGCTCGCGTGTATGGTCGCCATGGCTATCTTGCCGATGTTCATCGCGGTCAGCATGTCGTTCGCCTCCGCGCCCCTGACCTCCCCCATGATTATCATGTCCGGCCTCATCCTGAGCGAGTTCTTCACCAGCTCCTCCATCGGCAGCTCCGGGCTCGTCTCCAGCCTGACCGCATTCTCCTGCGTGTCGCTGTTGAGTTCGTAGGTCTCCTCTATTATTACGACCCTCTGCTCAGGCCTGAAGAAGCTGAACATGGCGTTGAGGAGCGTCGTCTTCCCGCTCGCTGGCATCCCGCCTATCAGCAGGTTGGCGGGCCTTATCTTCAGGCCCTCCACGTACAGCCAGAGCCTCCCGGCCATGTTGTAGCTCAGCTCCCCAAAGTTTATCAGGTCTATTATGCTAAGCGCCGCCTGCTTGAAGTTCCTGACCGTTATGTCCGCCCCGAGAGGCGAGTCCACTATGTTCGCCCTCGACCCGTTCGGGAGGTGGACGTCGAATATCTTCCTGTTCGCGACGGAGGTCGTCGCGTACATCTTCATCTTCTTGACAAGCATGTCGAGCTCCTTCCTGCTCTCTATCTTATCCTCGAGCTTCTCGTATCCCTTGCCTCCCACGTATACGAACAGGCTGGTGGTGTTGTTGACCATTATGTCCTCTATGTTCTCGTCGTTCACGTGCTTGTCTATAGTTCCGAAGTTCTTCGAGTCGCTGATCACCCTCTTCACATCCTCCTGGGTCGCGGGAGGGAAGATTATCTTCGCCATCGTCTCTATGTGCCTTGTCCTGTCGGCGTCGTTTGAGAGTAGGCTGAGCTTGGACTCGAGCGCCTCGAATATCTTGGCCTCGAATTCGTAGAACTCGTCGGGATTCATCATCTATACCAGCACTCCTATTACGGAAATCGGATTTATTAAGTTTTGCCGCGGGGAGGCGGCAAGCGCCGCCTGCGGCCTCAGTGCGTGACCGGCCCGTAGCTCACGCTTGGGGTGACGTTGTCCGGAGGGTACGACCTGATCCTGAACCAAGTGACGTATACCATAACGTCCGGGTCGCTGCCCGCCATGATCCCGGGATACGTGTTCCCCAAGAGTATGTTGTAGGCGGCGGCCTGGCTGAGCGAGTTGTTGTAGTCCTGGTACGCTATGGCGTTGGCCGATGACACCGCGAGGCTCGTCACCTGCTGGACGTCCGTGTCTATGGTGGATGGGTTGTCAACCGACATTCCGCCTGCGCCCGGGTAGACGAGGTACTGTTCCATCCCGCTTCCGTCTCCGGGGTTGTCTACCTCCTGGTAGGCTCCTGAGACCACATCGCACGGCGAAGTCCACGTCTGCCAGTTCGAGAACGAGGAACCCAGGCGGACCACCTTCGTAACAGGGGCCGCGTACTGGTAAGTGTCGACGGCGAGCTGTCCAAGGTACGCGTTATTGAGAGTGAAGGCGCAGCCCGTTATTCCATTCGGCTGCAGTGTCAGGCCGTTGTTTACGCTGTACGAGCCGTCAGCGCCATTAGTGTCCCATGCTGGGTTGATGGTCTTGCCCGCGAAGTTGTCGTAGAAGGTCGGGAACGCCAGCGCCCCGTTGTCGTAAAGGCCGTAGGATGGGTTCGAGAGCTGCGGAGCCTCGCCCGTGGGTCCTGATGAAGACATCACGATGTTCGGCATGAAGTTCATGTATATTGTGGTGTTGCCGTTCGCCGGAACGCCGCCTGGGATGTTTACCCAGACCAGCGTGTTCGTCGCCGCGTTGCTCGGGTTGGCCTCTATCCACGCCTGCACTGCGCTTCCCGTCGCTGCGGGGCCGGTCGTGAACTCGACGTTGCTCCAGTTGGAGTTTATGTACGACTGGTACGCGAGGCTGTTTATCGTGAGCATCTGCTGGAACGGCGCGGTTGACGCGGAAGGATATGCGTTGGTGACTATCACGTTGACGAAGTACGGGCCGCCATTCGCAGGCCCTGTGTTCGGGCCGCCTCCTCCCATGAATCCTCCGCCGTATCCCGGGACCGCGCAGTAGGCGTCATCGAACGGGATGGGATAGCTGGTCGTCTGGGTCCACGCGCTCACGCCCGCCGTTGAGATATTCGCGTAGTACACCTGGGTGTGCGGGCTGACCTGCTGAGATCCCACGCAGTAGATGTAGCCTCCGTCAACGACGCAGCCCGTGTCTGTCATCGGTAAAGGATAATTCACCGTGTTCGAGGAACTCCATGTTCCTATTCCTGACGCCGACACCGGCGCGTAATAGACCTGGTTGTTTCCTACGTTTTCCGAACCTATGCAGTAGATGTAATTGTTTTCTATGGAGCATCCCGACATTCCGAAATCTATCGGGTCCGGGTTCGTGCTCTTCCATGTGCCGAAGCCCGCTCCGGACACCGGCGCGTAGTAGGCGGTTCTCGCGGCCATGTTGATGCTGTTGTCGCTTCCGACGCAGTAGATGGTTCCGCTGTTGATGGCGCATCCGGCGTCTGTCAGGTTAATCGGGTAGTTCGGGCCCGCCGTCCAAGTCCCCACGCCCGCGCTCGATATGGGCGCGTAGTATGTCTCCTTGCCTGTCGTTTTGGATGTCTGTGAACCGACACAGTAGATGTATCCGTTGTACGCGGAGCATCCCGCGTTGATCATCCTGATTGGATAGTTCGTGGTTGAAGTCCAAGCGCCCACTCCTGTGCTCGATATCGGCGCGTAATAGACCTGGTTGTATGGGGGATTGTATGACGTTCCCACGCAGTAGATGTAGTTGTTGTATGTCGCGCATCCCGCGTCGTTGACATTGATGGGACTTGACTCGGGGCTGTATGTCCAAGCGCCCACGCCCGCGCTCGATATGGGCGCGTAGTATATCTCCTCGTTGTACGGGACGTTATCAGACCCGACGCAGTAGATGTACTGCACCATCGTCGTACTTGTCGTCGAGGTGGTCGTGCTGCTTGTGGAGGTCGTCGTAAAAGAGCCGACCACAGTCGTGCTGGAGCTGACGGAGGTCGAAGTCGTCGAAACTGATGTCGTGGTGCTGGTGCAGGCGTAGAGTAGGCTTGGCGAATTGATCTTGGCCGAGACGCTCCCGACCGCGACGTCAGGAAGATCGGTGGCGTCGTTGGTGTAGTTTATCACTATGTATCCCGTGAAGGCGCTGCCCACTGCGCCGTTGTATGGTGCGCCCTTATTGTTGTAGCACTGTAGCACCGTGGTGAAGTTGCCGCCTATTGGCAGGAAGACTTGTTTGCTGGCGCTGCCGAATATGAGCATGTTGATGCCCGTGACCATGCTGTTCTGGCTGCATCCGATCGCCGTTATGTTTATCGGCGACTTGGTCGCCTGCTGTATGTTCACGAGGAGCGTCCCGTCGCTGCCCACGAAATAGCTGAGGCATGCGAACCCGGAGCTTATGACGCACTGCTGGGCGTGGTAGGCGTTCTGGTTGAATATCCCAGAGACGAAGATGGCAAGCGTGATCAGTGCGATTACGAGGATGGCCCATCCGTAAGTCACAAGGAATTCCGTCGCGCTCTGAAGCCTCATCGGGACGGAAATTGATCTGTATTTCCTGCTAAGATTATCGAAGGCGCGCGGCAGTTTCTCCATGGAAATAGATAGAAAGCATACTTATTAAAGCGTTCACGCTTCCGGCTATCCCTTGCGTTGGCGCAGATGCGCAGCAGGCCCCTCCCGCGGGAGAAGCCTTTCGGATCCTCCCGGTGGCGGCAGCCTGCGGCGTCAGTGCGTTATCGGCCCATAGCTCGCGATCGGCATCACGTTGCCCGGCGGGAACGCCCTGATCCTGAACCAGGTGGCCGACACCGTGACGTGTGGCGCGCCGTCGGAGATTATCCCCGGATACGTGTTCCCCGAGAGTATGTTGTAGGTCGCTGCCTGGCTGAGCATGTTGTTGTAGTTCTGGTACGCTATCGCGTTGGTTGTCGACACCGCGAGGCTCGTCACCTGCGGGATGTTGGTGTTTACCGTCGCAGGGTTGGATATGTCCACTCCTCCGTCTCCCGGATAGCCGAGGTTCTGCGAGATCGAGTTCACTGCGATGCCGGAGTCATACACCTCCTGGAAGGCTCCCGAGACGATGGGGCAGGATCCCGTAGAAGTCTGCCAATTGGAGAATATGGAGCCTATGAAGACGATGTTTGCTGCGGGGGCTGCGGACTGGTACGCGTCGATGGCGAGAGGTCCCGTGTACGTGCTCGTAAGGGTGAATGCGCAGCCCGTCACGGCACTCGGCAGGAGGCTCAGGCCGTTGTTTACGCTGTACTGGCCCGCCGCGCCATTGACGTTCCATACGGCGTTGATCGTCTTGCCCGCGAAGTTGTCGTAGAAGGTCGGGAACGCCAGCGCCCCGTTGTCGTAAAGGCCGTAGGATGGGTTCGAGAGCTGCGGCGCCTCTCCCGTCGGTCCCGATGATGACATCACGGGGCTCGTCATGAAGTTCATGTACACTATGGTGTTGCTGTTCGCCGATATGCCGCTGGGTAGGTTGATCCAGACCAGCGTGTTCGTCGCCGCGTTGCTCGGGTTGGCCTCGACCCACGCCTGGATGACGCTTCCCGTAGCTGCGGGGCCGGTCGTGAACTCGACGTTGTTCCAGTTCGAGTTTATGTACGACTGGTAAGCGAGGCTGTTTATCGTGAGCATCTCCTGGAACGGTGAGGGCGTCGACGATGCGTATGCGTCGGTCACCACCACGTTCACGAAGTACGGCGCGCTGCTCATAGATCCCGTGTTCGGGCCGCCTCCTCCTCCGTAGCCTCCCCCTGTTCCGGGAATCTGGCAGTAGGTGTCCTTGAGCCCTACGGGGTAGCTCGTGGTCGAGGTCCACGCGCCTATTCCCGTGCTGGAGATTGGGGCGTAATAGGCGAACTCGTATGGGCTGGCCTGTCCCGTTCCCACGCAGTAGATGTAGCTGCCGTATATGGAGCATCCCGCGTCAGAGAACCCTACGGGGTAGCTCGTGGTCGACGTCCATGCGCCGATGACTCCTGAGGTGAGGGGCGCGTAGTAGTCCTGGGTGTACGGGGACGTCGCCGATCCCACGCAGTACATGTAGTTGTTGCTGACGGAGCATCCCGAGTTGCATGTCGAGGAGATTGGGTACGTCCAGCCTCCGCTCCATGTGCCTATTCCGGACGTGGATATCGGCGCGGAGTAGAATCCGTAGTCCGCTCCGAGGCAATACATGTAACCGTTGTTTATCGAGCATCCCGAATCGCACATAAGGTCGGGGAAAGACTGGGTGGTGGTCCACGCGCTGACTCCCGTGCCCGTGGTGGATATCGGGGAGTAGTATGCCAGCTCCTTCCCTCCGGTGTAGTACGATCCCACGCAGTAGATGTACCCGTTGTACGTGGAGCATCCCGCATCCTGGAAGCCGAACGGATAGAGGATCATCGGAGTCCAGGTTCCGAATCCGGTGGTCGAGACCGGGGCGTAATAGCTCTCGGTGCCCGCGCCTGTAGCAGCACCCACGCAGTAGATGTAGTTGTTGCTCGCTATCGCGCAGCTGTCGTAATACTTGTTAACTGGGTAGTTGGGCCCTGCCGTCCATGCCCCTATTCCAGTGCTTGAGATGGGAGCGTAGTAAGTCTCCTTGCCAGTGGGGGTTCCCAGACTTCCGGCGCAGTAGATGTCCTGGGGCACGGTTGTTGTCGAAGTGATTGCAGGTCCGGTGCTCGGCCCTCCGCCGCCCATGAATCCTCCGCCGTAGCCGGGGATCTGGCAGTATGTGTCCTTGAATGCCATCGGGTAGTTCGTGCTCGACGTCCATGCGCTAACTCCAGTGCTCGAAACCGCCGCGTAGTACACCTGGTTGTACGGGCTGGTTCCCTGCGATCCGACGCAGTAGAGGTAGTTGCCGTTTACTGCGCAGCCCGTGTCCGCTACTGTCAAAGGATAGGATGTTGTTGAGCTCCACGTGCCTATTCCCGTGGTTGACACCGCCGCGTAGTAGACCTGGGTGAACGGGCTCAGGGCCCCTCCCACGCAGTAGATGTACCCGTTGACTATCGAGCAGCCGGTCCCTCCTCCTCCTGCAGGGTCGCCGTTCGTGCTGGTCCATGTCCCGAATCCGGTGGTGTACACCGGCGCGTAGTATGCGGTGAGTTCCGTGGCCGCGCTGCTGGTGCTTCCCACGCAGTATATGTAGCTGTTGTATATCGAGCATCCCGCGTCCGTCATCGTGACAGGGTAGTTGGGCCCTGCCGTCCACGTCCCCACTCCCGCCGCCGAGACGGGCGCGTAGTAGGTCTCCTTGCCCGTGCCGGTCGCCGCGGTTCCGACGCAGTAGATGTACCCGTTGTATGCCGAGCAGCCTCCGTTGTAAATGCCGACCGGGTAGTTCGTCGTGGCCGACCATGTTCCGTAGCCTCCCGTCGTTATCGGAGCGTAGTAGACCTGGTTGTACGGCGCCACGTAAGAGGTTCCGACGCAGTAGATGTAATTGTTGTATATCGAGCATCCCGCGTCGTCGACCTGGACGGGGGTCGATTCGGCGCTATAAGTCCACGCGCCCACTCCTGAGCTCGACACCGGCGCCAGGTACGTCTGCGTGTATGGGTTTGTGTTGGATCCCACGCAGTAGATGTCCTGAGGTATGGTGCTTGTCGAAGTGGAAGTGCTGATTGCCCCGCCTGTATTGGGCCCTCCTCCGCCGAGGTAGCCTCCGCCGCTGCCCGTTATCTGGCAGCTTCCTGTTTCCATCATGACTGGGTAGTTGGGCCCTGCCGTCCACGCGCCGACCCCTGAGCTGGACACCGCCGCGTAATAGACGTAGTTGTACGGGCTGGTGTACTCCGTGCCCACGCAGTATATGTACCCGTTGCTTATCGAGCATCCCGCTCCGTTCTCCATGGTGACTGGAAGCGCGGTGCCCAAAGACCATGCGCCGACTCCTGTGCTCGACACTTGCGCATACTCGACATAGTTGTCAGGCGAAGAGCCTCCCGTCCCGACGCAGTATATGTAGCTGTTGTATATCGCGCAGCCTGCCATGTACATCGCACGGGGATAGCCCGTAGTGCTGCTCCACGCGCCTATGCCTGTTGTAGACACTGGCGCGTAATAAACCATGTTGAACGGGGATTTTCCATACTCCTCAGTTCCGACGCAGTAGATGTACCCGCTGTTTATGGAGCAGCCGTCTCCCCAGAATCCTATGGGATAGGTCGACGTCGAGGACCAGGTCCCGACGCCGGTTGTGGACACTGGCGCGTAATAAGTCAACCCGAGCGCGTTGTATCCCGGGTATCCGTTGCCGACGCAGTAGAGGTAGCCGTTGTAGAGCGAGCATCCTGCGGTGCTCAGTGATGTCGGATAGTTGGTGGTGCTGGTCCAAGCGCCGATTCCCGAAGTGGATATCTGCGCGTAATAGACCTGGTTCATGAGGCCGCTCGCGGATCCCACGCAGTAGATGTAGCCGTTCGGGCTTATCGAGCATCCCGCTCCGTCCTCCGTTACAGGGTAGCTCGTGCTGCTCGTCCACGCCCCGACGCTTCCAGTTGAGATTGGCGCGTAGTAAGTGTAGGTGTAAGGGCTCGTCCCAAGAGTGCCCGTGCAGTAGATGTCCTGGGGTATTGTGGTCGTTGTACTTGGGGCAGGGTTGAACACAGCCGCGGACTCCGCGTATTCCATCGCAAGGGGGCTCGGGTAATATGACCATACTATTGGGAACGTGCTGGTTCCCGCCGAAGCGATGATCTCGTGCTCGAAAATGTAGTAGTAGCCGCTGGGAGGTAGTAGGTCGGACGTGAATCCCGAAGTCGGCCCTGTCGGCGATCCCGATTCCCACGATCCTATCGCTCCGAGCATGAAGGCTCCTGCATTGTAAGTGAGGGGGCTGACAGCCGCGGAGTTGCTCGAGCCCGAAGTCGATAGCGCTCCCGTAGGAGTCAAGGCGCCCGCAAGCTCGTATATGCACATGCCTGTCCTGTTGAGCGTTCCGAAGTTTACTGTGACCTTCTCAGCGCTTGTGCTCTTCGCGGTGGCGTACCAGATGTCCGATGCGCACATGGCGCAGGAGCCGCTTGCGGCTTCAAGATTCGTCCAGCTGTCCCCCTGCGTGTCCGTGGGAGGAGATGTTATCGCCCCTCCCCTCCATGTCCCTCCGCCCGCAGCTACGACGAGCATGTTGTTGATAGTTACTGCTGATGTGAATGAGAGAGAGTTGCTTTCGCTTACAGGAGGCGCCGGCAGGTCCATCTCATTGCCAGAGCAGGCGCTCTGGACCAGGGTCACCTGCGAGATCGTCGTGGTGGTCACAGTGGTCGAGCTCGTGGTGGTGACTGTGGTGCTGGTGGTCGTCGAGGCTCCTATCACCGTGGTGGTGGAGCTGGCGGCTGTCGAGGTCGTCGAAACGGATGTGATGGTGCTGGTGCAGGCGTAGAGGAGGCTGGGAGAGCTGAGCTTCGTAGCAACGCTTCCCACGGCGATCTCAGGTATGTGCGTAAGGTCGTTGGTGTAGTTTATCACGATGTGCCCGGAGAACACGCTCCCGGTCGCGCCGCTGTACGCTGTGCCCTGGTTGTTGTAGCACTGGAGGACGGTCGTGAAGTTGCCCCCGACAGGGAGGAATATCTGGCTCTTGATGGTGTTGAACGTCAGCATGTTTATGCCCGTGACCATGCTGTTCTGGTTGCATCCGATCGCGGTGATGTTTATGGGAGCGCTCGTAGCCTGCTGTATGTTGACAAGGATGGTGCCGTCGGTGCCCGCGAAGAGGCTCAGGCACGAGAATCCGGAGCTTATGACGCACTGCTGCGCCGCGTAGTTGCTCGTGTTGAAAACGCCCGTGGCGAAGATCGCTAGCATGATTATGGCTATGACCAGTATGGCCCACCCGTAAGG
>CAVWDL010000002.1:0-48827 GCA_963753785.1 uncultured Microcaldota archaeon | reverse complement strand
CGCGAACGCGTTGGGGCTGGGATCCTGGATCACGTACACCTTTGGCATCTTGATCTGTGTCGCTGACGCGAGGCCCTCCACGGTCGAATAGAGCACGGAATACTGCTTGGGGTCCGCCTCCTTTGCGCCGGAGACGGCCAGCACCACGCTGTCCCCCATGTAGTACGTGAACATTGCATAAAGCGCCACCAGGACAAAGACAAATGCAAACGAGAGTATGCCTCCGCCTCCCAGCAGGAACAGGAACATGTAGATCACTACGATGAAGAACAGCGAGAAGACCATCAGCAGCAGCGCTGAGGTCAGGTTGTTCCTTCCAATCTCATCGAAGAAGCTAGCCATGCGAATACACCGTTCTTACCGCGGCCCTCACTTCTTCTGCCCCTTCGGGGCCGCAGCCTTTGCGGCCTTCGGCTGAGTAGGAGCGGAGTCCGAGTCGTCGGTGTCGCTGGTAAGGTCCACCTTGACCGGCTCCTGCGCCTCCTCGGGCGCCTGGAAGAAGTCCTGCCTCTTGAAGCCGAACATGTTCGCGAACACGTTGCCCGGGAACTGCTGTATCGCGTTGTTGTAATCGAGCACGTAGTCGTTGTAGGATGTCCTCACGAACGATATCTTGTTCTCCGTGTTCTCGAGCTCGTCCTGCAGGTTCTTGTAAGTGTCAGACGCCTTGAGGTCCGGATAGTTCTCCGCCACCGCGAACAGGCTCTTGAGCGCGCCGCTGAGCTGGTTGTTTGCAGTAGCCTTGTCCTGCACGGATCCAGAGACTATGGAGCTCCTGAGAGCCGTTATCTGCGTGAGCACGCTCTTCTCGTACTTCATGTAGCCCCTGACAGTCTCTATCAGGTTGGGAATCAGGTCGTATCTCCTCTTGAGCTGGACGTCTATCTGCGCCCATGCGTCCTGCACCCTGTTCCTCTTTGAGATGAGGCCGTTGTATACAAGAATCACTATTGCCGCAATAACGACAACCGCTGCACCGATAATTAGGGTCAGATCCATGTAAATCGATTACTACTGGGCGTAGAAGGTATAAAAACGTTCCATGAGGGCACGGGTTTGTTGGCGGAGCATGGAGGGCGGGTGCGCAACATTATTATTCTTGCAAAGTGAATCCCGACCATGGCAGGGAAGAAGCTCAGGATAGGGTGGTTCTCGTTCACGTGCTGCGAGGATAGCACCATGATCTGGGTCGAGCTGATGAACGAGCGATACTTCAAGTGGAGGGACCTGCTTGACATAAGGCACGCGCGAGTGCTCAAGGACGACAATACTCTGGACGGCATAGACGTGGCGTTCGTGGAGGGCGCGATAACCAACGACAGAGACGCGAGCGAGCTCAGGGACATAAGGAGGAACTCGAAGAGGCTCGTGGCGGTGGGCTCGTGCGCCATAAATGCGATGCCCGCGGGCCAGAGGAACGCGTTTGACGAGAGCACGAAGAAGGAGATACAGTTCCTGATAGACAAGTTCAACCAGTCACCCACGGTGAAGAAAGTCAGCGACATAGTCCAGGTGGACGACTCCATACCAGGATGCCCGATGCAGGAGGACATCTTCCTGAAGACGCTTGACAAGTACCTGAACGAATTTGGTGTTTCCTGATGCACATCGACGAGTTCGACAACAAGGTAAGCCACATACACATAGACAACATAACGAAGATCGAGGGGCACGGCAGCCTCGACATAGAGGTCGTCGGGGAGAAGGTGAGCTACGTAAAGCTGAAGATAACGGAGAGCAAGAGGTTCTACACGCAGGCGATACGCAACAAGACGGCAATATCCCTGCCCATGATGACGTCCAGGATATGCGGGACATGCAGCATAGCGCACTTCACCTGCTGCTCCGAGGCCGTGGAGAAGGCGGTGGGCTACGTCCCGACGGACCAGACAATCATGCTCAGAAAGCTCTCCATGTACGGAATGATGATAAGGGACCACGCGCTCCATCTCTACCTCTTCTGCCTGCCAGACGTGATGGGCAAGGGATCAGTTCTTGACTTCGACAAGTCGCAGGACGAGTTTGTCAGGAAGGCGTTCGCGATAAAGAGCGCCGGAAACGACCTCTCGAAGGTGATAGCGGGCAGGGCGGTCCACGAGACATACGCGGAGGTCGGCAGGTTCCTGCACCTTCCGGGGCCCCTTGACATAAAGAAGGTGCTGGAAGAGCTGAAGTCGATAAGGGGCTACGTCATAGAGTTCATAGAAATATTCTACAACTGCAACTTCACGCTCGAGCGCGACGTCGATTTCGTGGCGCTTACCACCAAGGACTACTCCTTCCTCGACGGAGTAATACAGGACTCAGCGGGAGAGCACATAGCACAGGAGAGGTACTGGGACTACGTCGACAGGAAGATAATACCGTACTCGGAGGCCACCGGCTACAATTTCGAGGGCAAGGAGTTCATGGTTGGATCGCTTTCAAGGATGAACCTGAACAAGGGGAGCCTCCACGCCCAGACGAGGCAGGACACCTCCAAGTACTTAGGGGTCTTCCCATCGAAGAACGTGTTCCACAACAATCTCGCGCAGGCGATCGAGATACTGCACTGCGTCGACCACTCCATAGAGCTGCTCGAGTCTAACGAGTTCAAGGACGAGAATACGCCGCCTGTGCAGGTGAAGCCGGGCCAGGGGGTGGGAATACTCGAGGCGCCGAGGGGCACGCTATACTACATGGTTGCGATAGACAACACTGGAAAGACGAAGTATGGAAGGATAATAGTGCCTACCCAGCAGAACCAGATAAGCATGGAGAGGAGTGTAGTCAAGGTCGTGGAGCAAAACATAGGGAAGAGCAAGGCGGAGATAGAGTACGAGATAGAGAAGATGATACGCGCGTACGACCCGTGCATGAGCTGCGCCAGCCACTTCCTCAGGATAAACTGGAAATGATGCGTTTGTGATGATATGACAGAATGGAACAAGCTTGCGACCTATGATGTACTCGCGGAAACGGCAAAGGCGCTGGCGGGAAGGGGCATCGACGTAAGGATAGTGGACAGCTTCGAGGAAGCAAGGAGGGTGTTCTTCCAGCTCGTGCCCGAGGGCTCAGAGGTGCTATGCGCAAACTCGATCTCATTGAGCCAGACGGGAATAACCGACCAGCTCAACAAAGGGAAGTACGTCAACATCAGGGCGAAGATAGACACAATAAAGGACGAGAACGAGCGCACTCTTGAGCGAAGGAGGATCAAGAACCCGAAGTTCGGGGCAGGGAGCGTGCATGCGATCACGAGGGCGGGGGAGATAGTCGTGGCATCGTCCAGCGGTAGCCAGCTTGGATTCTACGCGTACAACGCGGAGAAGCTGATACTTGTCGTGGGCACGCAGAAGATAGTCGATGACATGAAAGAGGCTATGGAGAGGATAAACAACTACACGTTCCCCCTTGTCAGGGAGGACACCCACAACGTGTACGAGCTCGAGCGGGGCGTGGCGGTCAACAAGGTGCTGATAATAGAGCACGAGAGCACTCCGGACAGGATAACGCTGATCTTCGTCAAGAAGAACCTGGGATTCTGAGCGCGCAATTTTCAGGATAAGGTAGTCCGTATCATCTCGGAGAGCTGCGAGACCGCCTCTTTTCTTCCAATCTTCATCGGCACCCCGAAGATCCTGACGCTGTCTATGTATCCCAGCTTCTTGAGCAGCTTGAGGCTGTGGCCCAGGTCGAAGTCGTGCATCGAGTAGACGCGCGAGGTCGCTATCGAGTCTATGTCAGTTATCAGCACGACCCTGTCTATGCCCTCTACAGTGTCTATGATGTTCAGGTCCCTTCCCTCCCTCTCGAGATTCTCGTTGGGATCGAACTCCTTGAATGTCACTTCGGGAAATCTCTTTCGAAGGGCGGGAATAAGCTTCACAGGAAGACTGTCTTTCTTGACTATCGGATTGCCAAAGACAAGGATCTTCGAAATCAATCAGACACCAATCTTCAATCTTCTGTTTGCACCAGATTTACCCCTCATTTTCATTTCCATCTCCGCAGATATTTTATCGGATACGTAATCGAAATGCGTCGCTACGCGGTCCCCGACTCGCGCATCTTTCAATAAAGAAACATCATAATCTTTCTTCTTGGCGTCGGTATCCAGGACTGCACGGTTTCCATTTATACTCAATATCCTTCCCGCATAAGTCTTGCAAGCAACACTGTCAAATTTCTCCCCTTCCGCAATTCTTGCAGGTATCATGGCATTGTGTTCCAGCAGGAAATATTCGCGAATAACCTCCGCATCGATTGAACTTTTCCCCATGGTGGTCGCGATCATTTCGCACAGAGGGTAGGCCGTCCTGAAGGTCTTGCTTATGTCTATATCAGGAACCTTGCCTTCGGAGACTTGGAGAATGAAACCTTTGATCCGGGATTCTGAAACCTCTCTCATCAACTCGCCTCCGGTCAGACGCACGGGCTGACCTGGCAGCAGACAGGGAAGGGTATACTTGAAGAAAAGTAGTTTGTCTTCATCGTCTATATTCATCAGAGTTCACCGCGTATCATTTTCGCTTCCTCTTCGTCTATCTTCTCTAGGGCAATGCCTGCGGAGAAAGTCACGTTGTCGCCAACTTTCACCTTGACGAGCTTTGAAGCGAGCTCCATCCGCTTGCCTTTGTAGTCGATCAGTACCTTGTCTCCATTTACCTTCACTACTCTTCCTACAAAGGCATGACACATGAAATCAGATTTTTTTGATTAGCCCCTATCGGATTCGAACCGGTGTTCGCGGGTCCAAAGCCCGCTGTCCTTGGCCAACTAGACGAAGGGGCTATCTTAGTTGGAATAATGGGTTTCGCCCTTATAATTCCTTTGCATGGAAAGGGCAATCCTCTCTGTATTAATTAGTTAACTTCCATGACTGGTCATGACAATCAAACTGTACTGGAAGGATTCATACCTGAAGGAGTTCGACTCGGAAGTGGAGAAGGTGGAGGGCAACGTCGTGATGCTCAACGAGACTGCATTCTATCCCACGGGAGGCGGAGCTCCGAACGACACGGGAACGCTTAAGATAAAGGGAAATGAGTACACTGTATTCGACGTGCAGAAGGAGGGAGAAGTCATATCTCACATTCTCGACAGGGTCGTGGAAGCGGTTCCAGGGGATGATGTCCACGGCGCCATTGACTGGGAGAGGAGATACGCGATAATGAGATACCACACCACCCTCCACCTGCTTGACGCGGTCGTTGAGAAGGGATACTCGAGCAGCAAGATAACTGGCGGTCAGATATTCCCAGACAGGGCGAGGATGGATCTCGACATGCCCGAGCTGAACAGGGATGTCGCCCAGAAGATAGTCGACGAGGCCAACGTGCTCGTGCAGGAAGGCAAGAAGGTCTTCGCAAGGGAGATAAGCAGGGAGGAGGCTCTTAAGATCCCGAATCTCGCCAGGACCGAACCAGGTAGGATGATGATAATGAGCATGCCCGTAGTGAGGCTAATTGAGATAGAGGGCCTCGATTCCCAGATGGACGGCGGAACGCACGTGGCGAACACGAACGAGATCGGAAGGATAGCGCTCAACGCCTATGAGAACAAGGGCGCCCACCGCAAGAGGATAGACGTCGTCCTCATATGACTTCAGAGTTCCTTTGTCTCCCTGTCAAGCGGCTTCTTCTCGTATTCTAGAACCGCCCTCTTGAATGCCCTGAGCGAGAGAGTTGCGCAGTGCATCCTGACAGGGCCAGGGTTTACGCCTATCAGCTTCAGCACGTCGTCCCTGCCCATCTTCTCTAGCTGGTCTATCGTCTTTCCCTTCAGGTGCTCGGTCAGCATGCTGGCGGATCCCATCGAGATCACGCAGCCGCTTCCCTCGAACGTCGCCTCCTCTATCTTCCTGCCGTTGAGCCTTAGGTACGCTGTTATCACGTCCCCGCACGATACATTCTCCTCCTCGGCGTTAGCGGTGGACTTCTCTATCTTCCTCTTGTTGCTGGGGTGCTCGTAGTACTTTATGAGCTCCTCCGCGTAGATGTCAAGAGACATGAGAGGAATACTGCAAGAAAAGATATTAAATAGGCGAGGAGCCAATCCCTTCTCAGCAATTCTGGCATGATTTGATGTTTGAAATATTCTACTGGATTATGCAACTCGCGCTGTCTTCCCAGCAGCTGCTGTACGGAGTGATCCTCGGGCTGGTGCAGGGGATATCCGAGTGGCTGCCAATAAGCAGCAAGACGCAGATACTGATAGTCGGCGAGTACCTTCTGAAGATGAGCTTCAACCAGGCATACGCCTTCGGACTGTTCATGGAGATAGGCACCATAGCGGCCGCCGTCATCTACTTCAGGAAGGAGGTGTGGTCCCTCGTAAGGGCACTGATCGGGGGGGGAAGCAAGCTGGAATTCGCCCTTCTGAAATACGTCTTCGTGTCCATGATATTCACAGGAATCATCGGTGCTCCGCTATACCTTGAGGTCAACTCCCTCCAGGGGGGATACAATCTCGGCATACCCATGCTCATAATCGGAGTCATGCTCCTCTGCGACGCCGTGATAATAAAGTACGCTAGGAAGAAGGAGGCTACGGCGAAGGGAAGGAGAACGCTTGCAGACATGGGTCTAAAGGACTACGTCGTAGTCGGTATCGCCCAGGGCCTCGCGGCGCTGCCGGGGGTCAGCAGGTCCGGAGCTACGACCAGCACCCTCCTTTTCCTTGACATAGACACGGGGGAGGCATTCAGGCTCTCGTTCATAGACATGATATTCGCAACTAGCGCCGCGGTGGTCCTAACTTTGGTTGCGAGCAAGGGCGCGATAGCAAGCTCCATCGCGCTCATAGGCACGCTCGGGCTTGCGGTATCCATAATCGTGGCGACCGCGGTCAGCCTGCTGCTGATAGACTTCCTGCTAAAGACCGCTAAGAAGTCGAGCATAATCTACCTGACGGCCGCCCTTGGAATCATAGCGCTGATAGGCGCGCTGATAGCCGCCTTGTCAGGGGTTTAAGGTGTGAAAATATGCAGATGATGGCTCCGGTCAGGTGCGTTGTCATAGACACCAGCTCCATAATCTTCGGATTCTCGAAGAAGGTAGACGTCTTCGAGAGGATAAGGGAGGAGTTCCCGGGCTATGAGATCATAATGCCAAGGGGGGTCATCGGCGAGCTCGAGAAGATAGGGAAGGAGAAGATGAAGGAGAGCGTCAACGCCAGGTATGCGCTCGGGGTTATAGGGAAGCTCGGGCTCAGGGTCGTCCCCAGCTACGCCTACGTGGACAGGTGGATCCTCGAGAAGGCGGAGGGGATGGGCTGCACAGTATGCACAAACGACGGGGAACTCCGTAAAAAGCTCGCTGCCATGGGGGTAAAGGTGGTCAGCGTCTCGGTAGGAGGGGGCATAAGGTGAAGCGACCAGTATTTAATTTTAATCTTTGCAAATAATAGTATCTATTCCTAGTGGTGAGTAGTTGTATTATGCGTACACGATAAAGGACTCCGTAAGCGTTCCGCCGAAGTACATCGGCGAGGACGTCGAGAAGGCAACGACAGAGATACTCAGGGTCAAGTACGAAAGGACCCTGGACAAGGACCTGGGCATAGTGCTCGTGGTCCACAAGGTCAGGGACATAAGCGACGGGTACATACTCCCGGCGGACCCGAACATACACCACGATGTGACGTTCGACATACTCGCGTTCAAGCTCGACGTGGACGAGGTCGTCCAGGGAGAGGTCTCCGAGCTGGCGGACTTCGGGCTCTTCGTGAGGCTGGGCCCTATAGACGGGCTCGTGCACCTCTCGCAGATAACGAGCGACTTCATAACCTACGACAGGAAGGCGGCGGTCTTCGTCTCGAAGAACACCAAGAGGACGATCAAGAAGGGAGATCCCGTCTATGCCAAGGTCTCCACCATAAGCATGAGGAACACCATACAGGACATAAAGATCGCCCTGACCATGAGGCCGGAGGGCTTCGGAAAGCCGGAGTGGGTCAAGGAGGAGAAGATCAGGGAGATGAAGGACAAGAGGAAGAGGAGATAGTATGGCGGAAAAAGCTTGCAAGAACTGCAGACTCATAATGTCCCAGGGGGACACCTGCCCGATCTGCGGGCAGAGCAACCTGACCTCAAAGTGGACGGGCTACGTGGTAGTGCTCAACGTCGAGAAGTCGGAGATAGCGAAGAAGCTGAAGCTCAAGATAAACGGCTCCTACGCGCTCCACCTCAACGACGCCTGATTCCATATATCCTGAGCAAATCACTTGCCGCGAGCTTAAGCTAGTGGCAAAGGTTGTCCCACCCCACACCTCAAGAGAGTGAGGATCAGGAGTGGTTGTGGCCTTCGTGGCCAGTCTGCTCCTCCTTCTTGTCACCAGGCTTTGCCCTGACATAGTCCTCCTCGACCGAGATCTTCTCAAGCTTGTCCATGAAGCTCATGGCGGCGTTGAGGAAGTCGGACTTGCCTATCAGGTAGTCGCGGTCCTTCTTTACCTTCTCTCCGAACACGACCTTAGCGTCAGCACCTGTGACCGAGATTGAATCGGGAACTAGCGAGAACATGCCTGCGACTGCCTTGATCTTGTCATCGTCCTTCTCGAGCTTCTCCACGACCTTTATCTCGTAGAGCAGCTTCTCTCCCGCAAGCGGGTGGTTGGCGTCGACGACGACCCTTCCGGAGTTAACGCTCTTTATGGTCGCAACGGATCCGTCTATGTCCAACTGCATTCCAGGGTAGGGCTCTATGTCCCTCTTCTTGAAATCTGCGATTGGAAGTACCTTTACCAGTTCCGCGCTCTTCTCTCCGAAAGCGTCCTTGGGCTGGAGCTCGACCTTCTTCGTCTCGTTGACGTTCATCGTCTTAACGGCGTTCTCGACTCCCTTTACGGTTGTCCCCTTCCCTATGACTATCAGCTGGGGCACGTAGTGCATCTCCTCATCGAAGACCTTGTTCTCCTCCGCGACCTTCTTGCTCGTCGTGTACACCAGCATGTTGTCCGCAACGCGCCAGGCGTTGTATTCCACTTTTACGAAATCTCCATCATTAAAAACCAAAGGCTCACCTTTATTTAGATTTTTAGATAATATATCTTGGTAACTATTTAAAGGTGATGTTTTGGAGAAGAAGAAATGGGCGGAACTACTAGGATCTGTTTTTGTCGCAGTGATATTCCTCAGCTCCTACGCCGCCTTCAGCAACAAGAGCGGAAGCGTAAACACGACTACCACGATCACGCAGTCCCCCACTTTCCTCGCGGAGGCGAAGGGCACGGCGAGGATACTCTCATACGCGCCCCTGATGACGATAATGGTGCAGTGCCAGAACGCATCCAACGTCACAAAGCAGATAAACGACTTCCTCAACACACAGAACAAGAGCGTCGTCGCGCTCACGCCATATCCCGGGGAGAATTCTTCGCAGACCGTTGTGACTTCGGGAGAGCTCGGGACGTATTACCTCTACAACGCGGTCTCCGAGAGCATAGGCACGAACGCCAACTGCACGAAGTTCTCCGCGTCGGCGGAGATACTCCTTCCCGAATCCATGTCCTTTGCGGCGCTGCAGGAAAGCGGAAGCGCGGTGATACAGCTTCCGGGAGAGTTCAGGAACTATTCGATGCCCGTCTTCATGGCGAGCGACATGGCGAACACGATGAACGTGCTCGTCTACGCGATACTCACGGAGAGCGGCGCGATACACGGGGAGAACATAACGGTGAAGAGGGCGTAGGGGCTGTCTGATGCTCAACGAAAAGGCGAAGGAGGATGCCAGGAAGTTCGCGCTAAAGAACGCCATGGACTACGGGAAGGCGAACTTGGGGGCGGTGCTCAGCAAGGTGCTCGCGTCAAACCCGGAGCTCAAGAAGGAGATAAAGGAGGTCTCTGCCATGATCGGAAAGATCGTGGACGATGTCAACTCCATGAGGAGGTCCGACCTTGAGGATGAGTTCGAGAAGCACGCGGAGGAGTTCAAGGAGAAGGAGAAGATCAAGGAGGAGAAGAACGCAAAACCCAGGATGGAGCTGGAAGGCGCTGTCACGGGACATTTCAACACGAGATTCGCGCCGGAGCCAAATGGCTACGCGCACATAGGGAGCGCGAAGGCAACGTGGCTCGCAAGGGAGTTTGCTGACATTTACAAGGGCACGGTGGCCCTCTATTTCGATGACACCAACCCTGAGAAGGAGAAACAGGAGTACGTAGACGAGCTGAAGAGGGATTTCGAGTGGCTTGGCGTAAGATTTGACAGGGAATACTACTCCAGCGATCACGTTGAGAAGATGTACGAGTATGCGGAAAAACTCATAAAGGAGGGCAATGCGTACGCGTGCACGTGCGAAAGAGAGAGGATGAAGGAGCTGAGATTCGCGGGAAAGGAATGCGAACACAGGCAGAACGAGAAGGCGAAGAACATGCATCTCTGGATGAGGATGCTGTCGGGGGAGTTCAAGGACAACGAAATGGTCCTGAGGCTCAAGCTCGACATGGCGGCGCTCAACACGACGATGCGCGACCCGGTGATATTCAGGATAATAGACCACGCCCACTACAGGCAGGGCACCAAGTACAAGGTCTGGCCGACCTATGACATGAACACGCCAGTGGTCGACTCTCTGGAAGGCATAACCGATGTGCTCAGGGACAAGAACTGGGAGATGCGTGACGAACTGTACAACAGGCTGTTGGATCTTCTTGGGCTGAGGAAACCGAAGATAAGGTCGATGTCCAGGATAGAGATATCAGGGAACCTGACATCGAAGAGGAAGACGAACGCGCTGATCCAGGAAGGGAAGCTGTCAGGCTACGACGACCCAAGGCTCATAACGATATCGGGGCTGAGGAGGAGGGGCATACAGCCGCAGGCCATCAGGAACTTCGTCCTTAAGTTCGGCATGAGCAAGAGCAAGCAGGAGGTCAAGATGGAGATGCTCCTCGCCGAGAACAGGATAGTCATAGACGGCATCGCAAGGAGGCTCTTCATGGTGCAGGAGCCGGTGGAGCTGAAGGTCTCCGGGATCCCGAAGGAGTACGGGAAGGTCAAGCTCAGGCTCCATCCTTCAAATGATCTTGGGCAGAGGGAGTGCAAGGTATCGGACACTTTCCTGATCAGCGGAAGCGACGCGGAGACACTGGACGAGGGGGACGTATTCAGGCTCAAGGACCTATTCAACGTGAAGGTCGAGAAGATGGACAAGCACATCACCGCCAAGTTCGACGGCAACGAGGCGGTTGACGCTCCCAAGTTCCAGTGGGTCAACGCGAAGGACAGCATCAAGTGCAAGATAATACGCATAGACGATCTCCTCGTCAACGACGAGTTCAACCCGGAGAGCATGACCGCGTCGGAGGGCTACGCGGAGGAGTATGTGAAGGAGCTTAAGCAAAACGAGATCGTGCAGTTCGAAAGGATTGGGTTTTTTAAGCTTGATGATTTCAATCACATGACATTCATAGCGCTGTAAGGTGACCACTTTTGGGAGATAGGGTACTGGATGCTGCTAGACTTGATACAGTTTCACTAATACACAATCCCAACGCAAACGAGACGGTAGAGATGAACGCGGTCAAGAGGATAGTGAGGGAGAGCTGGGAGTCGGAAGCGAAGAAGAACAAGGGGAACAACAACACAGACATACTCGAGCGACACGCGAACTTCATGAACGAGGAGCTCGGATCTCTTGGATACGAGACCATGTGCATGCAGAACGTGGTCGCGAACACGAAGCGCATGTCAAAGGGCGAGGTTTCAGCATACCTCCACATGATCGAGGCGCTGGCGATAGGGTACAAGGCGAGGTTCGGCACTGAGTTCGGGGGCCTCCTTGTCGCGGGCGTGACTGTGGTCTCCAAGGATACGAGGTCCATGAGGAAGAACTTCGACTACCTGATGAACCACCTGTCGAAGAACTCGGCCGTCCTCGAGAGCCAGATAGAGAAGGAGATCAGGAGGATAGAGAAGCTAAACTACGACCTCGGCAGGATGGAGACGGGAATACTCAGGTTCTTCAGGAAGAAGGACATAGTCGCGCTCAAGGGCAGGATAACATCCAAACGCGTGAGGATAAGCAAGTTCGAGACGAAGAGGATTGCGCGCAGGAGGCTCTCCGATACGCTGAACGCGAGGGCGCTGCAGTCCCCCAGGATGAGATAGGCTCACGGGTCTCTGGTTTTATAAATTCCTGAAGCATAGGATAGGGCATGGCCGATAAGCAGGTCCTGCAGCAGAAGCTCGATGATCTGCAGAAGGACTACTCGAAGACGAAGTACAACAAGGCCACTAACAAGTACCTCAGCATCCTCCGCGCGAAGATGGCCAAGATACGCAGGACGATGGCAGAGAAGAAGAGCAAGCACGGCGAGGGGTTCGGGATCAGGAAGTCGGGGGACGCCACGATAGTCCTTGTCGGATTCCCGAACGCGGGAAAGTCGTCGCTCCTCAACAAGCTCACCTCAGCCGAATCCAAGGTCGCGAACTACGAGTTCACGACGCTTGACGTCATACCAGGAACGCTGCTCTACAACGGGGCGCAGATACAGATGCTGGACGTGCCCGGGCTGATTGAGGGCGCGCACCTGGGAAAGGGAGCGGGTACGCAGGTCGCGAGCGTGATAAGGGTCGCCGACCTGCTGCTCTTCGTGATTGACGCGACGTCCCCCGGCCAGCTTCCGAAGCTGATAGAGGAGCTGTCGCTGCTTGACATAAAGGTGAACAAGGACAAGCCCCGTGTCATGATAGAGGAGAAGAAGTCGGGGGGCCTGATGGTCGAGGGCAACGGGCACAGGATCCCGGACAAGGGGGAGGTGACAGCGATACTCAACGAGACAGGGGTCTACAACGGGAAGATAATATTCTACACCAGCATGAATGCGGAGGAGCTGATAGCGCTGCTGCTGGAGAACGCAGTGTACGTGAGGGGCATAGTCGCGCTCAACAAGATAGACCTTATGGACAAGGCGAGCACAGACCAGATACGCAAGGAGATCCAGTCGAAGCTCAAGATGCAGGTGGTGCCGATAAGCGCCTCGAAGGAGACTAACCTTGAGGAGCTGAAGGGTAAGATCTTCGACAACCTGGGGCTGATACGCATATACCTCAAGCCGAAGGACGGGGAGGCGGACATGCTGAAGCCGCTGATAGTGAAGGAGGGCAGCACGATCATGGACGTGGCGAAGGGCCTGCACTCGAAGGCGGCGAAGAACCTCAGGTGCGCGTACATTACGGGAAAGAGTGCGAGGTTCAGCAACCAGAAGGTCGGGGGCGAGCACGTCGTCGGTGACGGGGACACGGTAACGCTGGTATACGAGAACTTCTAAACCTAAAGATTGCAAAAGGCATTAAAACATCAACGCCCTAGGAATACCGATGAGAGTATGGCGAGAAAGGAGTACGATGTAAGAATAAACTATTCAATGCCGCTAGCGGTCATGGTGGTGGCGATCGTTGTGATCGTCCTTGTCTTTGCCGCATTCGCGGTCTGGCACACGTCCCCGACCCAGATGTCGCTGATAAAGATAACGTCCAGCGGGACGGTGACGGCAGTCCCAAGCGAGGCCAGCGTCTACATGTACCTGAACGGCACCGGAGCCACTTCCGCGGCGGCGGTAGCCAACCTCAGCTCGATAGCCGGAACCCTCAACCAGACGCTTATGCCCCTGCTCAACGGGAACCTCAGCGACATGCAGACGCTGAGCTACAACGTGTACGTGCCGGGAGAGTGCCCTACCAATGCGACGCCGTATTACTACTACAAGCCTTACTACTGCATACCTCCGGGAGGCGCGAAGTTCTACGTGGCGGCGGAGTCGCTGCTGGTGACCATACCGAACTCCACAAACATCAACGGCGCGATCTCCAAGATCGCACAGGTGGCCGGAGTGGGAGTGGGCAGCGTCTCGGCGAAGATCTCCGACTCGCAGCAGGCGGCACTCGGACAGCAGGCGCTGACGCTTGCGCTTGCGAACGCTACCAGCCAGGCGAAGTCGCTCGCGGGCAGCGGAGTGCAGGTCAGCGTGATCAACATAACGGTGAACAACGGCGGATACTTCTATCCGGTGTACGCGACAGGAGGCGGAGTGGCTTCTTCGGCCAATGCATCGAAGAACCAGTCGTCGTTCTTCGTGGGGACAGTGGACGTGACCAGGAGCGTCAGCGTAGTATTCGGAGTTAAAAGCTAGTCGCTCCTAAGAAAATCCAGCGATTCGGATGGACTGGTACTACTTCGTACTCCTCTCTTCAGCCCTGATGGGCCTAGAGAACATAGTATCCAAGGTCAGCCTCAAGAAGGAGTACGCGACTGAGTTCAGCGCGGCTCTTAGCCTCCTGGTGGCGGTGGTCGGGCTGGTGGTGATACCGTTCGCCAACTTCAACATCAGCATGCTGCAGCTGATCTACATAATCCTATTCAGCGTGCTCAACGCATACATCTTCCTGCTCTCCGCGAGGGTCTTCAGACATGAGGACATATCGATAGCGTCACCCGCGTTCAGCAGCCTGCCTACGCTCTTCACGGTGGTGCTCGCGTTCTTCTTCCTCTCGGAGCGCCTCGACATCGGCCAGTACATCTGCATCTTCGGCATGATGCTAGCCGCCTACATGCTGCTGTTCAACAGAAGCATGAAGAGCGCGCCGAAGAAAGCATCGCTCCTCAAGGGCAACAAGTACGTCTACATTATAGTCCTGTACTCTATCCTCTCGGCAGTGGGATTCATCTTCAACAAGTACCTCCTCTACTCTGTGGATCCCTACGCCTTCCTTGTGCTCTCAGGCATATTCATGTCCGCGTTCTTCTTCGTGTTCATATCGGTGAAATACACCGGAGTCTCGGAAATAGTCAACGCGGTGAAGAAGTACAAGGTGCCGCTGATGTTCAACGCGGTCCTCACGCTGGGATACAGGCTCAGCTTCTACGTCGCGCTTGCGGCTGCGCCTGTGAGCATAGCGCAGCCGCTAAGGAACGTCTTCTACCTCATCGTTACGGTCGCCATAGGGGGAATGTTCTTCAGGGAGAAGGGGCTCAAGGAGAAGATGGCGCTGAGCGCGTTCATGCTTATTTTCGCATATCTGCTAACAATATAAACGTTCTCGGAGAATGATACTCTGTGATGATACGAGGTATTTCTGATTCGTGATGAAATACAGAGGTCTGATATATTTTTCTTTGAAGTGGTGATGTTTTGGACGTCAAGAAGGGCAAAGAGGAACACTCCGCAGGTCCGAGGTCGGACAGGCTGCCTAGCAGAGACAACTTCATAGAGTGGTACAACTCGCTGCTCTCGCTTGCGGACATCGTCGACAGGAGCTACCCTGTGAAGGGCACTTTCATCTGGATGCCGTACGGGCTCAAGACGATGAAGAAGATAGTCTCGCTGCTGGACAAGGAGTTCGCGAGATACGGCATCGACGAGGTGCTCTTCCCTCTGTTCGTCACCCTCGACGCGGCGAAGCAGAACGACAAGTGGTTCTCCAGCTTCGAGAACGAGGGCTTTTTCATAGAGGGCAAGGAGCTTCTCCTCAGGCCGACAGGGGAGCCTGCGATGTACCCGATATTCAAATCCTGGATAAAGAAGGGCAAGCTCCCGATAAGGATATACGAGACGGTAAACTCCTACAGGAACGAGAGCAAGACCACCCACACACTGATCAGGGACAGGGAGATAGGCCCCTGGCACGAGATCCACACGGTCCACAAGACCAGGGACGAATCCGTTGCGGAGGCGAACAAGCATTTCGAGATATACAACTACGTCTGGAAGGAGCTGCTGAACATGCCTCCGCTCCCGGTGATCAAGCCCAAATACGAGCTGTTCGCAGGCGCGGATTCCGCTTACGAGTTCTACACCATACTTCCGGACGGCAAGCTTCTGGAGAACGGTTCGATAAACAACCTCGGGCAGGCTTACGCAAAGAAGTTCGACCTGCAGTACACTGACGATAAGGGAAACCAGGAGTATGTGTGGCAGGTCTGCACCGGGAACGGGGAGAGGTTCCTCGCCGCGGTGATCTCCGTCCACGGCGACGACAAGGGGCTCGTGCTTCCACCCAAGATAGCGCCGATATCGGTGGTGATAATACCGATAATAAAGACAGGGAACGAACAGCTCGTCATGAAGGACGCCGAGGCTCTGGCAAAGACGCTCTCCGAATCAGGAATCAACGTCTATCTTGACGATTCCAAGGTGACAGCAGGGGAGAAATTCAACATCTGGGAGGTAAAGGGAGTTCCGGTAAGGATAGAGCTTGGGGAGAAGGAGGTAAATGAGGGCAATTACACTGTGGTGAGGCGCGACCTCAACAAGAAGAGCAAGGTAGAGAAGGCGAAGATGGTGAACACCATAAAGTCGCTTCTCGATAAGGAGATACCTGATGCCCTGATGCTAAAGTCCACGGAGACCTACAACAGCAAGATAGTCGGTGCGGACAGCATGGCGAAGGCAAACTCCCTGATAAACGAGGGCAAGGTCGTCAAGGCCAACTGGTGCGAGGAGGAGGCTTGCTTTGACGCGATAGTTGCGTTGGGCCCTGGAATAGAGGCAATAGGCACGATCGCAGGAGAAGAGAAGGAAGGCAAGTGCATAGTCTGCGGAAAGAGCACGAAGAAGCTCACCCTGATGGGCAAGACCTACTGATCGCTAAGTTGGATTCCCGCCTTCCTGAGCTGCCTTTCGAGGTCCTTGGCGTTCTTGAACACTATGCCCTTGAGGCCCGCCTTCCTCGCGCCGACAACGTTCTCCTTCATGTTGTCTATGAATATGGCCTCGCTGGGCTTGAACTTCATGCGCTCGAGGACATAGGCGTAGACCCTCCTCGTCGGCTTTCGCAGCCTTATCTCGCATGATGCGAACTTGTACTTGAAGAGGTCCCTGTAGGGCTTGAGCAGCGTCTCGGCGGTGTAGGTGTATCGCGACCTGTCCACGTTCGAAAGATAGGCGACTGTGTAGTTCTTCTGCAGCTTCCTGAGCACCTTGATCGTCCCCTTGTCTATCCTCGCTGTCTTCTCATACATCACATACCACTTCACGTCCTTCGGCTCCAGCCCGAACTTCCGGGCTACCGCCTTCTCGAAGTCCTTCTGCGTGATGTAGTCCTTGTCAAGTGCCGCCCACATCTTGCCCTCTATCACTTTCTTTATGCTCCTTATCGATGCGCCGCTCTTTTTGGACAGGTACGGATAGTAGTGCTCCTCGTTGGTGAAGTCTATCACCACTCCTCCTAGGTCGAAGATTATGCATTTTATCATGAAGATCAACTCATCGATACGTGATACAGTATGCCCGCTACCGTCTTGGTATCCTCTATCTCTTTGTGCTTAATCATTTTAAGCAGTGCGGTCAGCTTCATCGGCTTCACTTCGAGCATCTCGCCCTCCTCCAGCCGCTGTTTCGCCTTCCTGAGCTTGGTCGCCCTGAAGAAATAGGCGTCGCAGTTGCTTGACCCGGGTGAGAGGTACGCCCTGAAAAGGAACTCCAGCTTTCCGGCGGCATATCCAGTCTCCTCCTCAAGCTCCCTTCCGGCCGCCTCCTTAGAGGATTCGCCTTTTTCCACCATTCCCGCAGGCAGCTCCAGCAGGTACTTGCCTATCGCAGGCCGGTAGTTCTTCTCCATGACGACACTCTCGTCGTCAAGGAATGGAAGTATCACCACCACGTCGGAGGAGAGCACCCTTTCGAACACGAGCGTCTTGCCCTTCATGCGCACGTTCTGCTCTTCGACCGTTATGAATTTGCCCTTGAAAGTTATCTTCGCCATCGAAGCACCAGACTACTTGGTATTTAAAAACGAATAGCTTATTATCATATGACCGTGAGGGGTTGTTGCGTAACCTGGCAGCGCGGCAGGCTCCAGATGTTTTAGATACAGAATTGAGCTTCGGCGATGATTAGGATTTGGAGCGATGATCTTTGTGATTGTCGCAAAAGGCGTTACCTGCAAGTCCGGGTTCAAATCCCGGCAACCCCAAACGGTTCTCTTTCATACTTGGAGGCTTGAAGACAGCGTGGAGAAGGGGAACTGCCCCGGAACTATATTTTTTTATAACTTCCAGTCGAAGGCATTTGCATGGGATACGAGTGGATCGTCATTGGTTTTGCGTCTGCCGCGACATTTTGGATGGCCTTTGAAAACTCCATCAATCCTGAGATCTGGATTGTTTTTCTGGCGGCAATCGTCTTGCTCGTTATGACGATAGCGTACTTTATTGATTTCTTGCGCAAGGACTTGAAGTGGGACATATAGGCGCAATCAGGGCAACCGGGAAGGTTCTCGCGGGGCGAGCTTCGGTAGGCTAATCTTCGATTTCAGTTCCTCAGGCTCGTGACGGGAGCGGGAAATCTTCCTCCCCTCTTCATGAATCTCTTCGCAGAATTCCTGTTCACACGGTGGCGTTGAGTATTATATTGCTATTCGTCACAAACAATCCTCGGGATACAGAAGAGGTGGAAGGGTGAAGATAATACTCGCTTCGCAGTCGCCCAGGAGGGTCGTGCTGCTTAAGCAGATCGGGCTTGAGTTCGAGCAGATCCCCAGCGAGATCGACGAGGAGAAGGTGCCGAAGACGCGGCCCGTGTCGTATGTCAAGAAGCTCGCGGGGCTCAAGGCAGAGGCGGTCGCCAAGAGGGTGGACGAGGGCATCATCATAGGCGCCGACACCATAGTCTGCATAGACGGCAAGATATTCGGGAAGCCGCGGGACGCCAAGGACGCCATCGAAATGCTGAGGATTCTCGACGGCAGGGTGCACAAGGTGATCAGCGGGATATGCGTCATAGACACGTACTCGAACACCACGGTCACCAAGGCAGTCACCACAAGGGTCAAGTTCAGGAAGCTTGACGACAGGCTTATCAGATGGTACATCGGGACCGGTGAGCCCCTCGACAAGGCGGGAGGCTACGGGATACAGGGCAAAGGCGCCGCGCTCATAGAGTGGATAAGGGGCGATTACTCGAACGTCGTGGGACTGCCGATAATGGCGCTTGCGATGATACTCGAGGGGATGGGAGCCTTTGCGAACTGAACCCTTTTTCCCAAGCAAAAGTATATCAAGGATTGAATGGTTGTTATGTTGATTTCATGAAGGTAATCGCTTTCACGGGGATGCCGTGCTCGGGCAAGGGAGTGACTCAGGACTACCTGAAGACGAAGGGGATAGACGCCGTGGTGATGAGCGACGCGGTGAAGGACGAGATACTGAGCAAGGGGATAGAGCTAAACAACAAGAACTTCAGGGAGTACGCGACCAACCTTCGGAAGGAGAAGGGGATGGACATCGTGGCGAGAATGTGCCTGCCCAACGTCAGGAAGATTCATGACGGAGCGAACGGGGCGGCGGTCCTGATAGACGGCGTGAGGAGCTACGAGGAGGTCGAGCTCTTCAGGAAGGAGTTCGCGGACGATTTCGTGCTCGTCTCCGTCTTCGCGCCTCCGAAGATGAGGTTCGAGAGGGCGGTAAAGAGGGGAAAGTCATCCGACATGAAGACGTGGGAGGAGTTCGAATGGAGGGACAACACCGAACTCGGATGGGGCCTAGGAAAGGTCATGGCCCTTTCCAGTCACGTCGTAGACAACTCGGGGACTATGGACGAACTGCACGGGAGACTGGACGCGCTGATCTCGAAGGTCACTGGTTAGGGTATTGCTCCACTTCGTCTTCCGCATACGAGATCTCCACTCCAGCGGTCTTGAAGAACTCCCTTGTCAGGTCCGCGGCGTGGTACTTCTTCTGGCACACGACCCTCTTAACTCCGGCGTTTATCAGCATCTTGGCGCAAGTGAAGCAGGGCTCGAACTTGACATAGATTGTGGATCCCTCCGTCGAGACTCCGTGCATCGCGGCCTGGAGTATCGCGTTCTGCTCCGCGTGAGTCGTCCTTATGCAGTGCTTGGAAACAGTCCCGTCAGGGTTCACGACGTCGCTCATCAGGTGCCCGACCTCGTCGCAGTGCGGCAGCCCCCTGGGAGATCCGACATATCCCGTTGTGAGTATCCTCTTGTCCTTCACTATTACGGCTCCGTTCCTTCCCCGATCGCAGGTTCCCCTGGTCCCGACGGTCTTTGCTATCTCAAGGAAGTACTCGTCCCATGTTGGCCTTACGTATGCTTCTGACATGGGAGTGGCTTGGATTGCGGAATTTATAATATTTGGCTTCAGATTCTTGGCTTTCGAGTTCAACTCGCCTTATCCAAACGCCTGAGAAATCAGGACAAGAGGCCTCCAGGCGATTACAGCTTGGCTGTGCAGAAAGCGCAGCGCTTTGCATGTAATGGTATCGTGGAAAGGCATTCAGGGCACTGCTTCGTCGTAGGCGAAACGGGAGCCTTGCCCCTCTCTTTCATTTTGGAGATGGGCCTCACTATTAGGAAGAAGACCACAAGCGCTATCGTGATGAAGTTTATCACCGCGTTGACGAACGAGCCCACCATGAACACGCTGCCGTTCACGGTGTATGTGATTGAAGTGAAATTCATGTGCCCGGGGATTCCTATCAGGGGGGTTATCATGTCGGTAACCAGCGCGGTCACCACTGCATTGAACGCGACGCCTATAACCACCGCGACCGCAAGGTCGATCACGTCCCCTTTCATTACGAAGTCCTTGAATTCGGTCAAAAATGACATGCTATTGGTTGGACGCCAAAATTTTTAAAAGGATGACCCGATCGCGGGGCATGGGAAGGGGGACGTGCCCGAAGAGGAGGCTACGGCCTCTTCGAGTCGAACTTCTTGCTCTCGAGCGCCATCTGCTTTTTGAATTCTCCCGCGTAGTAGAAGAAAGACAGCGTGACTATGATGGACAGCCACCCGGCGAGGCCGAACAGGCCTCCGAGAAGTGCGGAGACTCCTCCTATGTATATCAGAAAGCTGTACTGGTTGTATCCTATTCTCATGCTGTCCACGAATTCGCCTATAGTGGACCTGGAGGCGTGCTTCGCTAATCTCTTTATCACTGGCATATGGTCACCTTGACTGTGACTTCCTTTTAGCGAGACAAACTTTATAATGTTTGAGTCCGCCTTGCGAAAAGCGGAAGTCAAGACCCATTAGCGGAAGGGGTGCCTACGGCAGTATACGGAAGCCTGCCGTTTCGAGCACATCCCACGCGCTCCGCTATGGAAGGAATCCGGAAGAGGCCAGCTTCGGACTACGTCTTGCTAAGCCTCAGCGTCGCGCTGCCGCAGTTTATGCCCGCCTTCCCGAGGGGACCCGTGGTGAATGCTATTCTGTATTCGCCGAGGGGCACGTACTGCGCCGTGGAGTTGGACCCACACGAGTTGACGTAGTAGTTCGATGCGAAAGGCGTAGTGGAGTTTGTCGTGTTTATCTGGTTGAAGTGAACTCCCACGCTGTTGAAGTTGCCTCCGTACAGGGCCACTTGCAGCAGGCCGCCCCTCCAGCTGCACTCCCTGCTCGTGGTGTTGCCCGAACTAGACAGGGACATGTTGAAGCCGTTGCAGTCTGCGAAGTTGGACGCTGTGGCGGTGGATGCGTTCGCCTTCACTGTCGTTGTCGCCGATGTTACGGCGGTGGATGTCGCGGCCACAGTGGTTGCCACCGTGGTTGTCGTGACTGCAGGTGCCGAAGGCAATGCGTAGATAAGCACCAGCGCGACCGCCAGCACTACTACGACTCCGATAGCGACGAAGAGAGTGGTATTTGTTTTAGCCATAAGCTCACGCTATAGGATGGGAATCGCTATTGATTTATGGCTATGCTTCGCGAAAGGGGCCTGGGCTCTACTTCACATAGCTTACAGTTATGCTCTTCGACGAGTTGTAGGCCAGGTAGTCGGCTATGCCCGATAACACGTCAATGTTGATTGCGTCGTTCGAGATGGCCATGAAAGCCTTGTGCGTGCCCACCGCCGAGAAGGTGGGGGACACGTCGGTTTCCACTATCCCCCTGACGATGCTGAGGTTCCTGCTGGGGCCTATCCAGGTGATGGTCATGTTGCCTATCACCGGGCTTCCGGTCGAGTTCCTGTCGGTTATCTGCAGGGACCAGCTCTGGTTCAGGCTGAAGTTCCTCTTAGAGAACTGGCCGGCGTACTGCTGCGCCTCGGAGACGTACAGTTTGGAGAAGTTCCCCGTCTCGTTCTTCAGCGACGAGAGCCGGTTGAGGAACTGCTGCTGGACAGTGACGGCGGCAGCGGCGTGATGGGAGCCGAAGAATCCGCCTATCGTGCCCCATATGCCACTCCAGAACCCGGAGAAGTACCCCGACCACCACTGGAGTATCACCTGGCAGTTCTGTAATCCAGGGACTGCTACGAGCAGGAAAATGACTGAAATGAAAAAGACGTTCCTTGAATTCATGCATCAGCAACGAAGTCAAGGTATTAAATTCTTGCAGTAGGCGCTGTCTTTGCATATGAATTCGAGCGCTTCCTTGAGCCTCGCCTCGCTCGCGTCCATTCCGATGCAGTCCACGAGCTTCATCATCTTGGATTTCGAGAGCGTCACGCCCAGCGCCATCAGGAGGTAATAGGCGTTTATGTAAGGTATGTGGCTGCCCATGTTCATCTTCAGCATCCTCTTTATGATGTCGGGGTTCGCCTTGATCCCGGATATCTTCAGCACGTTAGTCATGTTCTCGGCCGTCAGGTCCTTTCCGCAAAAACTGAGGAAAGCGAAAGCATAGAGGTAGGGTATCATCTCCTTGATGTTGTCGTGCACCTCCTTGGCTTTCACGACCCTCCTTAGCTCGTTTATCGAGAACTCCTTATTGGAATCCGCGGAGGCGGAGAGCACCGCGCTCACTGTTGCGACACAAGTGTCGACGTATGGCTCAGTCTCAATGACTAGCTCCAAATCTTGATCCTCCATTAAGTCCGAGATAGATTGACTCAACAGTTATTAAATATTCCTGCATGGAACGGAGCATCGGATTCCTTTGGAACGGAGCTCGGATGCGGTAATCGCTGATTGCTTCCCATCCGAGTCATTCGGGTTTCTGCTTGACCCTTCCCGAGGCGAATATCCTGGGAGCCTTCTCCCTGACAAGCAGCACCTCGTCCCCGATCTCGGCGGGCATGGGGGAGTTGAGAGTGAGTTCTATCTCGGAGTCGCCTGCCTTCGCAATCGTGCACTCGCTATACGAGAACCCCAGAGCGAGCCTGTAAAGCGCTCCCACCTCCAGCTTCTCCTTCGCCACTTGACTTGGCTTGTACGATATCACCATCCTCTTCGCCCTGGTCACGGGCGCTACTGTTAGAAGGTCCCCCTTCCTCATCTCGTCGGCCTCTATGTCCTTGAGGGAAACGCCGACCCTGGTGCCGACGCCGGCGGAGGTTATGTCCTCGTCCTGGCTCTGTATCGACCTGACGGTCACCTGCTTTCCCGAAGTGTGATAAAGCTTGTCGTGCTGGTTCAGTACGCCCTTCGTGACTATCCCGAGGGCGACGGTCCCGATGCCCTTCACGGGGAACGCCTTGTCTATGTCTATCCTGACGGGAACCTTCGGCGCCTCCACCGCCGCGTTGGCCTGCAGAACCTGAAGCACCTCCTCCTTCGTCACGACGCGGTACTCGCCCATCCCCATCCCCTTCACGATCTGCTCCACGCCGTTGTCGTCGGTAAGCATGAGCTTCTTGTCCAGAAGCGAGCTCGCCACCAGCGCCTCCCCGAACTTTTTGTCGAGCACGCTCGTGCTGAGCATTATCTGCGATGCAATGAGCAGCGACTCGGCGAGCGCGTGGATCTTCTCGTCCTCCTGGCTGGGGAACAGCACGACTATCACGTCGCCCCCAGACTTCCTGTTGAAGAAGGTTATGCTGTTCGCAGATCCCTTCTTCCCGATGAATGAGGCGAGGTTCTCGTCAACCGGCACCGCGACTACTGTATTCATGGAGTTATTTGGACGGGAAGGATTTTTATGTTTTTTATGGGGAATAGCGCCATGGAGCTCGGTTTCATCAAGTGGATCGGCCACGCGGGCTTTCTGCTCGAAGTGGGAGACAAGAAGGTCTACATAGACCCGTTCGCCATCAATGCCAGGCTGCCGAAGGCGGACGTGATATTCATAACGCACGCACATTTCGACCACTTCAACGAGGATGACATTCTCAAAATAGCAACAGGCAGCACGAGGTTCGTGGCTCCCGTCGACGTAGCGAAGAAGCTGAAGTGGAGGAACGTGCTCGCGGTTGAACCTGACAAGAGTTACGAGGTGGACGGAATAAGGTTCAGGACCGTGCCCGCATACAACAAGGAAAAGGAGTTCCACCCCAGGTCCAACGGATGGGTCGGGTACATAATAGACGCCGGCGGGACCAGCGTGTACCACGCGGGGGACACGGACCTCATAGATGAGATGAGGAAGATAGACGTCGACGTCGCCCTCCTGCCGATAGGCGGGCACTACACGATGGACCTCGAGGACGCGGTCAAGGCCACGACGATGATAAGGGCCAGGGTCTTCATACCGATGCACTACAGGACCCTTCTAGGGAAGGGCGGCTCCGAGAGCGCAGAGGAGGAGTTCAGGAGGAGGGTGAAGAACAGCTCATCCTCGAGCAGATTCAGGAGCCTAGCTACTCGTTCGAGTAGAGAGCGCCCTGGCTATCTCGAGTATCTTCTCAGGAGGGAGCTTGAAGACCCTCTCGTCCTTCTCGGGCATCGAGTCTGCGATCGCGCCCAGCTCCTTCTCCGTGATCGCGAAGTGCCTCCTCGAGTCGATTATGGCGTTCTTGAGCCTCTTCTTCTTGTGCTGCATCATCGCATCTATGAGCCTCATCTCTACGGCGCTGGGCTTCGCGCCCGCCTTTGGCTTCATGTATATGATGACCGAGTCCACCTTCGGGGACGGCCTGAAGCTGCCCCTGAGGACGGGGATGAGCCTCGTGTGGCTGAAGCATAGGCCGAACATGACGCTGAGCTTCGAGTAGTTCCTGCTCCCGGGCTTCGCTGTCATGTGGTCGACGAACTCCTTCTGCAGGCAGAGGACCGCCTGCAGCCCGTGGTCGAGGAGGAAGCCGACCACCTTGCTCGAGAGCTTGTAGGGCACGTTCGCTATCATTATGTCCGTGTCCGCCAGCTCCAGCTCCTCGTCGGTGGCCTTGAAGAAGTCCTTGCCTATCAGCTTGAGGTTCTCGTTCTGCATGTTGTGTTTCAACATCGCGAAGAGGTTCCTGTCCAGCTCGACCGCCACCACGCGCTTCGCCCTGCTGCACAGCTCCCTTGTCAGTATCCCGTAGCCGGGGCCCAGCTCGAGCACGTTCTTCCCCTCCGCGTACTCCGCCTCGACCTTCGCGACGTTCTCGTTGATCAGGAAGTTCTGCGCCGAGGGCCCTTATGGGCTTGAGATAAACAGGATTTCTTTCAGACATGGCGATTCCACAGTTAAATTCAGTAAGCATTGCGCGGGATAAGGATAAAAAGACCTGATGCAAAGCTTACTCGTTGCATGTGGTCCACAATGCGAGCGCAATCGTCCGTCGAGTTCCTGGCTACCTACAGTTTCCTTTTCTTGATACTTGGAGTCATGGTCAGCGTTCTCGTATTCATCGCCATGGGGACATCGATCACCTCGGTGCCGCAGCAGTGCACCGCGAGCGCAGGGCCCAACTGCAACTACGTCTCCGTATACTCCAACAAGGCGGCGGGCTATTCGCTGGTGACGTTCTCCATAACGAACTCTCAGGGCGTGCCGATAGACATAACGAGCATGAACACGTCGATCAAGAACACCAACTACCCGGGAACGTGCTCTCCCTCCTTCCTCTACCCCGGCCAGCAGGCCACCTGCATATCGAACGTCAGCGTCGCATACACCGCAGGCGTGAACATACAGGGATCTTACTACCTGACGGCGGGATTCTGCAACTCTGGGGTCTCGGGGCTACAGGCGGCGAACTGCGCCTATGACGGGAAGACCACCTACGGCGGCACCTTCCTCACGTCGCCGATTTCAAGGAAGCAGATAATCTTCAGCGTGATAGCGGCGCAGTCGCCGAGGTCCGCGCCCGGGAACCTGATCCCGTACACAGGGGGGACGGCCTCGCTCTCCGCAAAGATCACGAGCGCGAACGCGATCAACAGCCTCTCGCTGCTGCCCAACAACTACACGATACTCCAGAACGGCGATTTCGTGAGCAACGTGAGCTCGGGGACCCTTGCCTACGCCTTCGCGACAAACGGCGCGATGCTCAACCAGGTCTACCTTAGCCTGACCACGGGGCTCTTCCCTTCGACGGTATCCTCGCTTGACAACGGAAACATAGGATGCAGCACGACACCGCCCTTCAACTCGGTGTTCTCCGTCGCTTCGACCGCGCTGTTCCTGAACACACCTGCGCCGTCGTTCACCGTCGCGATCGAGACGGGTGGCGCCATGGAGGTATTCTACAGGAGGGCGACGAACGGGGGCACATGGCAGAGCGCCTTCGGAGGCGGGAACTGGAAGCAGGGCGCCACGGCCGTCACGAACTCGGTGGCGATACCTCTCAGCAGCAACGGGCTTTATGACATATCGGTGGCATGGTCGGACCCTTGCGGCGCCGGAGCCCAGGTTCTCAAGATCACGAGCATCACTAGTTAGCGGCCCTGCCCTTCGCGAACGACTTCCCTATCGCGGCGATTCCCTTGAAGTTCTTCAGCTGCGCACCCGCGTCGTCGTCGGAGTTGAATACCTCTATGTCGACCTTCTGCCGATACGCCATGTCTAGCGTCTCCCTTATCTCGGGGTCGTTCAGCACTGAATCGTTGACGAGAATCGCGCTTACAAGGTACTCCGCGAGCGCCTCCCTTATCTTTTCCGTTCCGTGGAACGAAGCGCCGACGCTCAGCCCTCCGAGGAAAGCGTTGAGCAGGTCGAACTCCTTCTTCACCTTCTCGTTCTCAAGCAGCTTCGAGACGGCCTCGCTCTGTATAGCCTCCCTTATCCCCGAGCGCTCTGGGTCGCTTGCCGAGGTGTACGCCACCTTCTTGTCGAGCCTTATCCCCTTCGCCTCCATGTACGCCTTGAGGTCGTCCTTCATGAATCCAGGGCCGGCTATGACCATCACCTCCACGGCCATGGTCGATGCCTTCTTGATTATGTCCTCGAAATACAGCGACCTCGCCTTGTCGTAGTCCGCCTCCTTCAGCTTCTTGCTGAGCCTGCTGTAGATTTCGGTTATGACGTCTATGCCGTAGCCCCTGACGTAGGCGAACGTCGCCTTCTCGTCGTCCATCGCGACCACGCCGAGCTTCGGCTTCTTCGAGTCAGAGACCGCCCTCTTTATCATGCTGAGGATGTATCCCTTCCACTCCACCTTCTCTATGGTTAGCGTGTCGCCCTCGCCTATGTTGATGGTGTGGTAGCTTCCTAGCCTGACGAACTCCGCGGGCCTGCCGCTGCGTATCTTGCCGCTGACCCTGAGCTTCTGGGCGTTCTTGTCGACCTCGGACTTCTCGACCTCGACCTCCACGACCACCTCCTTCTGCTCGCCCACGTCGCCCTCGCTCGCCCTGAACCTGCGGTACGTGCTCGCGGTGACCTTGTCGCCGCTGCCGATGACCCTCGCAAGGAGGTACAAATCGTCGAACGACTCGGGCACCAGCTTGAGCTGGTTGGTGGAGTCGCTGAACCTTATCACGCGCATGGTGATAACTTGGAATTGGAACATTTAAGTAATGTGACCGCCTGCTCGTAAAACGCCAAAAACCATTATAACCTGCTTTGAGGAATCAACCCATGGACTTCTTGCTTGCGGGCGGTTTCCTCAACCTGACCTATTCGACCATAAGCGGTCTGATAGTCTCTCACGGGTATCTCGCGATACTCTTCCTCATGACCCTTGAGTCGGCGTCCTTTCCGGTGCCTAGCGAGGTGGTGCTCCCCGCCGTCGGCTTCTTCGCGGCGGAGGGGTCGATAAACCCCATCCTCGGATTCCTGGCCGCGCTGCTGGGGGGCGTCATCGGGATGGGGATAGACTACTACATAGCCTACTTCCTCGGGAAGGACGTGGTCTACAAGCACCTGCACTTCTTCCACATAAGCAGGGAGAGGCTCCTCGCATTCGACGGCTGGTTCAAGGAGAACGGCGACTTCGCGGTGTTCGTGTCGAGGATGATACCTGTGGTCAGGGGCATAATGAGCTTCCCCGCCGGATTCGCGGAGATGCCTATAAACAAGTTCATGACCTACTCGGTCGCGGGGACGATCCTCTGGGACGCGGTGCTGGTGGGATTCGGATACTATGTCCACGCCGCGAAGGACGTGACGCTCATCACCGCGGCCTTCGTTGCCTTCGCCATAGTCCTCTGCGCAGTGTACCTAGTGGCGATGAAGGGAATAGGCAAAAAAAGAAGATGAGCCCTACTTCTTGCTCTCGAACTTCTTGGTGTCGAACTTCTCCGGCTTCTTGCTGTCGAGCTTCTCGTACTTCTTGCTGTCGAGAATGTAGTTCTTCACCACCTTTATGACCATGTCTATGGCCCTCTTTATGTCTGCCTCGGTCTTGGCTCCGGTGCAGATTATCTTGCCGTTCTTGAAGAGGAGAAGCGCAACCTTGGGCTCCTTTATCTTGTATATGGCACCGGGGAACTGCTCCGGCTCATAGTCCACGTCAGGAGAAGCCTTCGCTATCGCGTACAGGTCGAGCTCTACGCCCAGGTCCGCACTTGCGACAATGTTCTCAATCTTGAATGCTGTACGAAGCGCAACCTTCTTTGCCATCCTAATCAACTGCTTTCTATTTACATATAAGGTTTTTATATGTTCTTCACACCAAGTATATCCTAAACATAGGTTATTTGTATGCCCGAGCGTTCACACGGTCTCTTTTCAGGGAGGACTAGACACTTCGCCAGACACCACAAGCCGAGCCATCTCGGGATCAGCGATCTTCTGAAGAACTTCAAGATCGGAGACAAGGTCGCCGTCGTCCAGAAGGGGACCTTCAAAGACATACCTCACCCGAGGTACAAGGGAAGGGTGGGGACAGTCGTCGAGAAGAGGGGCGGAGCCTACGTCATCGAGATGATGCTCTCCAACAAGACGAAGAGGACACTCATCGTCAACCAGAGGCACCTCGAGAAGGTCTGAACGCGAATGATTCGGAATTGAGCGATCAACCCTCGCAACGTGTGAGGGTTTTAGGTTGATGGAACGGCGGTCACGTGCTCATTGAGTGCTTGCTCTGCAGAGTCGATATCCCCCAACGCCATGAGTATTATCTCGTCCTTGCTTGCTCAATAATGTCTTCTATGAACTTCATCTCTCCCTTGCTCACGCCCTCTAGGGGGTTATTGTTCGTAAACAGCAGACAGCCATGGCTGTCCTTACTCAGCGCACCGTAAGATTTCGCCTTCACCAAGGTAGCCAGCGCCCTGCCGTTATCTCCCAGGTAAGAACGTAGCTGAGGGTGTTCATTTTCCACAAATGCGCCAGTTATGTCGAAAATCACATTGGAACTGGCGCAGTCCGCAACTCGCTCGTACGCCTTGGATTTCGAAGACTGTTGGATTAAGATGCCTAACAGCACTAATCCTGCCAAGACAATATAATAAAGTTGGAGCGTTTCGTGAATCAATAGGAATGCGGAGAAGAAGGTGACAAAAGGTGCAAAAAGCGAAGCGTTTCCCACAAAAACAGGATCGAAGACCTTCAAAGCGTAAAGGTAAAAGTAGGAGCCTATGGAGTAGGAAACGAATCCCAGGAACGCGATCGCGGCGAGGTTTGGCGCAGTCAGTTGCGTCAGCAGGTATCCTAGGGAAGCGCCGCCTGGACATGAAGAATCACCCCGAAAACAATCGTTGCGCAACATCAAAATTCAGCATCTGTGCCATTGGTGGCGAATTCCTGCTCTTTCTCATAAGATTTCCTAATGAAACCGAAACTGCGGCAATGAAAAGAAGCCAGATGAAAGGCACCGATTCAACATCGACAGTCACCAAAGATCCCTGGGTCATTGCCAAGTAAAGTGAAAAGATTCCGATAATTACGGCAACAACCTGACGCCTGTTGATTTTGATTTTGAGAAACAGCGGAAGAAATGGTATAGTGAACAGGACCCAGCTCCTGAATATGACGCTTGCAAGGCTCGCCGAAACATGTGCAGCACCTATGCTCAGAAGAATGGAGGGCAACGCATAGGTTAGAATTCCGCCTAGAGCGGTGGTGATGGCGTTTTTCTTGCTTTTGAAGATGTCAACATACTCCTCTGAATTCTCCAAATTTTAAGGTCAGGAACAAAGTAACTACCGAAGCCAGAAGAAACCCAAGGAAGAGCAGGAGATAGGTATTCTGAGCACCACCTTCACTTATGCTTCTGGGCATATTCCTGCCGACATCGTTCTCTGAAATACACCCAGCTCCTTCTTATGCAGCCTTGTATGAATTTCTAGATGAAGGATTTAAGGATAAGCTTTTTAGTAATAATGCAGACATAAGTTTCGGAATTTGATCAGGGTTTTGATGGACGACGAGTATAGTTATACCAAAAAGAGTATACTGCAGTCACTAAGTGAGAACTCAAGGGTGACAGTCACGGAGCTGGCAAAACAAGCACGCTGCACAAGAAATACAGTGGTAAGCAATCTCGCATCTCTTGAGAAGGAGTTTGGGCTGAAGTATACGGTGGAGTTCGAGCAACGCCTGCTCGGAATGGATCAGAATCACATAGTCACAGTCAAGACGGATAAGGGACTAAATGAAGATTTCGTAAGGAGCGTATTCAAGGAGGACAAAGTCGCTCAGCTGGCCATAGTCACAGAGGGAGATTTCGATCTCTTAGTATATGCTTTAACCGCATCAGGAGAAGAGTATATGAGATGGGAGACGAAGCTCTCGGTACAGCTCTCGAAGTATGGGGCGGAAATGCGGCCTTCGCAGCTTGTAACGGAGCATACCGGTTTCGTGCCACTCATCTCCTCGTCTTTAGAGCGAGTGGACTTTGAGAGGTTTGGATTTGATGACACGGACAAAAGAATACTCACGCTACTTAACGACAATTCCAGGATGAGCTACAGTGAGATTGCAAGAAACATGGAAATAGGCGAAGACAAGATAAAGTACAAATTCGGGAAAATATGCAAGACCGGCATAATTAAGAAATTCACCGCGATTATGACAAAACCGCCCAAAAAATGCAACAGCGCAGTAATGGTGAACTATTGCTTCTCTTCAGGCATAGACAGACGTATGAAAACAGCAAGGGAGTATATACTCGAATCGGACAGGCAGCTGTCGATCGAAAACATTTCCAGATTGTCGCGCCACTGAGCGGCAGTTACAGGAGCTTCAAACTGGTGTCTTTTGAAATGAAAAAGCCTGCAGAGGAATTCAGAGAGAAATATGCCGATATTTTTTACAATAGGATTTCCGCTGTTAATTTTTGCCACTTTAAAACAGATAATAAAAGGCAGCCTTTCCCACTATTAAACTTGCATGTGGTGAAAATTACAAAGTAGTGAAATGGGAAGAATGAGGCTACTAATCAAAATCCGAAAGAATTATGTCAATAATTTCTTAAAAAGTCAAATATTTATATAAGGTTACTCATAAACATTCTTTAGAAGTGGGATGGTGAAGAGGGATTGCGACTTAAATCGGCTGTCTTATTATTACCCGGGACTTGGTCGTCGGGCCCACCCTTATGAGACTAAGGCCAACCTATCCATGCCAAACATACGGGAGCAGTCGGAGTTGCAACCACCCACTTCCCTTTATTCACACTTATTTAGGAGGGATTGATGGGATGTCCATACAAGAGTTTATTGCACACAAAACCAAGGGAAGTATGAAGAAGGATACAAATGATTCAAGACCTGTGAAATTTGTCCAAGAGAGGCCCAACGTATGGAGAGTCGTTTTATGCTGAGGAAAGATAGTATAATAACTGAATTCTTAAGTTTGGGGGTAAGAAAGATGGGGATGAACGATAAATGGAGCGAAGCGAATAAGATAGTTGAGCAGAGGAGGATGTGTTTCCTGCTCCTGGAGCCAAGAGGGCTCTACAATTCAGGGGAAGTTGGAATGAGGCTGGCGAGATGCAGAGGTGTCAAGGAGGTGCATCTCACCAGCGGAAACTATGGCTTCGTCGTTTCTGCGGATACGGACTCGATGAAGGAAGCAAAGAGGATAAGCTCTAAGCTCATGAAAATCGCGAAGAGCAGATCGGTCAGCGTGGCAATGAGCCATTTCGTTTATAGGTGAATAGATGGGAATAAAAATCGGAAAACCGGACTTCAGAAAAGCGAGGATGGGACAGCTCGGCGGAGAGGAGGCGAGATGATGGCACCTGTAGCGCCCGAATTCCACATAAGGAAACCTTTCGGCACTGCGAAGGAAGTCGCCCAGTTCCTGACTGACGCCGCGGAGATACTGATGGCGAAGGAATCGATGGGCGTAAGAGGCCAGAGCAAGCTCTCGTTCGTCAAGGGCAAGCCCATACTCCTGGACATGCGCGGAGAATACGACCAGGACGTGGCAAGGCTGCACATCCACCTGGAGCAGGTGCAGAATGAGTCGAAGCAGGAGGTAATCGCGGACTCGATGGAACTCGAAGGGTGACTTGGTTGAATGCCAAGTCTCCATTTTCTTCGTTTCTGAGGGCCTGGTATCCGGCTGCAATCCTCGCCCTGACCTTGTATCTCGTCTACGGGAGCGTAGCCTCGACGGGATCGCTGCTTCTGCCTAAGGATCCGCTGGCGTCGCTTGCGATTTTCTCCGCGTTCCTCTTCATGATCTTCTTCCTTGAGGCGCTCGAGGTCTCGGTCATAGCGCTTTACGCGAGGAAGCAGCTTCCGCTGACAGAAGTGTCGATGGCGAACTTCCTCAAGGGGAGGCAGCTGATGCTCATACTGATAGTGTTCGTCTCGGCGCAGGCATCGGCATCACCAGAATCTGCGCTGCCTTTCACAGGAATCGGGATCCCGCACCTGCTTGCGATCCCGCTCTTCCAGTGGGGATTCCTCGGTTCGCTCCTCGTGTTATGGATAGGGCAGTTGGGAGGCAAGGTGATCGCGAGCGCAAGCCCGAAGGCGATAATGAAGATGGCGCCGTCCCGCACATTTCTGAGGCTCTCGATAATTCTGGGAGGCACCTCGTTAGTTGCGGCTGCGGATTGGTTCGTTAGGCAGGCAACGTCGGCGCTGGGAATAAGTTGCGAGAGCATGGCGAACGATGCACTTGAGGAATATAATGCCTACGGCTCCTGCGCGATCAACAGCTGCCAATACAACCAGTGATAAGGGATGAAGCTTCGAGAGGTGCCTTCGAAGTAGCTGGAAGATGAACGCGACGCTACCTCCTGTCTATCTCCTTGACGTAGGGCCTCGTGAGCAGGTAGAACCTGCTGTCGCCCTTCAGCTCCGCTATGACCCTCTCGGTCAGCAGCTTGACGGGATCCTGTAGGAGCGGAACCCGCTCTGAGATGTCCTTGAAGCTCTCGAACTCCTTCGCCTCCCTCGCCGCGAGTATCGCCGCGAGGTGCTTCTTGCCGACGCCTGGGAGCAGCTCGAGGGAGTGCATCCTTATGTTGAGCGGAGAAGCGTTGTTGAACACGGCGACGAACTTCGCCTCGTTCGCCTTTATTATGTCTGTTATCGTTCCCGGAAGCTCGTTCTTCGCCGCCTGGGTGAGGTCGTTGTACATTATCCTTGCCTTGATGAGCGCTATCTTGTCCCTCTCGCCCTTGCCTATGTAGACGCGCTCCTTGACCTTGAGCTCCATCCCCTTCGGCACCGCCTCCAGAAGCGTGAACTTGATCTCGCCGAGCAGCTGCACCATCGGCTCGGGCTTAGGCGAGAAAGACTTTCCAGTAGACATGAAGTCGAGCACGAATGCGTACTCCTCCAGACCCTCATTTGACTCTTGATACACGTCGTTCACCAATTTACCCAATCGCAGCGCGGACTACTTTCCCTTGTGAGCCTGCACCACTTCCCACATCTTTGAAATCTCATCCTCTTCGAAGTTCTTCTTCTCCCTTGTCAGTATGTGCTTGAGCTGGGTCAGGTCTATCGGCATTATGTCGATGATCTTTATCGCCGTTGACTCCGTGACTCCGTACTGCTCCAGCTCCTTCGCCATCTTCCTGGCCTCCTCGACCTTCATGGTCGTGTACTTCTTTATGTGATCGTAAGCGAGCTTCTGCTCGTATCCCAGTTCGCCCTGCTCCTTCCTGCCCTCGAGTATCTCCATCGCTTCAGCTGACGAAACAGGCTTCTTTCCTTCCTGATTCTTTCCAATCATGAGTTTCACTCGAAATCTTTGGTAATTCAAACCATTTAAACCTTTTGATGATATAGATATCGATGCCCGAACTCAACGCCAGCCAGATATATGGCGACATACAGACCGAGATGAGGAAGAAGATAGCGGGCAAGGTCGAGACCATAGAGCTGATGATAATCGCCATGGTCGCGGACGGGCACGCCATACTAGAGGGGGTGCCCGGAGTCGCGAAGACCACCATGACCAAGTCCCTTGCCGCAACCATAAAGGCCGACTTCGGCAGGATCCAGGGCACTCCCGACCTAGAGCCCAGGGACATACTCGGCTACACATATATGGACGATGAGAGGAACGTGAAGTTCAGCAAGGGGCCTATATTCACCAACATACTCCTCGTGGACGAACTTAACAGGGTGCCTCCGAAGACCATGAGCGCGATGCTCGAGACGCTTGAGGAGAGGCAGACCACGGTGGGCGGGGTCACCATGCCCCTCATGAAGCCTTTCATAACGTTCGCAACCCAGAACCCGCTCAAGATAGAGGGGACGATCCCCATACCCACCGTCCTCGCGGACAGGTTCCTGCTCAAGATAGACGTGGACTACCCGAACATGGAGGAGGAGCAGCTGATGCTCAGGATGAAGGAGAAGGAGGAGGTGGTGGAGGAGAAGACGGTGATAGGCACGGACGAAGTCATCGCACTGCAGGAGCAGGCCAAGAGGATAGAGATGCCCGACGAGGTGAACGATTACATAACGAGGATAGTCAACGCCACAAGGACCGAGATGCACGTCATCATGGGCGCGAGCCCCAGGGCGGACATAGCTTTCATGCAGTGCGGGAAGGCGAAGGCTCTGCTGGAGGGGAGGACGAAGGTCGAGAAGAGCGACATAAAGTTCCTTGCGAAATCCATACTGAGCCACAGGATAACAGTGAGGTCTACAGGAGGGGTCGGAGTCCGCGGCATAATAGACGGGATACTCGCGACCGTAAGCTAGAACGCCATTTCCAATATGCTGCTGGAAAAACAAAATCTCGAGAAAGCTATTTAAATGTGCTTTTTATAGTATAAAGTAGGTGTGATGATGAATGTAAGCAAAGTGAATCTGCTTTTCTACGCGTTAACCGCGGTAGGACTGATATCGGCCATGGGTGCTCAAAGCGGCGGAGTAAGCGTCATAAGCGTTACGCTGTGCGGACTCGTCAACGGGGTCAGGAGCATAATCGGCGCTGTCGCGATAGTACTCTTCCTCATCGGAGGCGTTCTCTACGCTACTGCTCACTTCCTGCCTACAAGCCTTGAGTTCAGAAAAAGCTTGATAGGATGGGCTCAGGCAATGATCGTCGGAGGGATAATCGGTCTCGTCGTCGTGCTGCTCGCGCAGCCGATAATCGGCCTCTTCACAGGAATAGGCCAGGGACTGGGAGGAACTCTCTCGAACACAATATCGTGCTGAAGGGCGCGATACAGCCTTTTTCCGTTGCTGCCCGCTTTGGGCAGCAACCTCTTTTTTTTCTTTTTTCCGTACGGGAGCGCCACCCATGCCCTTTTTGAAAGAGGGGCGGCATTCCCTAGAACAGACCGTCGGCAGGTGCGCGTTAGCGTGTTGGTTTAAAAGGTTTTTACTGCAAACCAACACATGGCGAAAGGGAAAGGCGGCGACGGTCATTTGGAGCTCTTCTTCGCGGCTCTGATCTTCGTGAGCTCCGAGCTTTTCGCTTTCCAGGCGGTCTTCACCTCGGAGAGCGCGATGCTGCTCAACTTCGTCATAACGGCCCTCTTCATCTCGATGGCGATAGTCTTCGTCCTCTTCTTCAGGGAAGCCGAGGGTACGCCGGGTCGCAGGATGCACCGCATCGCTATTCACGCGATGTTCATAGCGATCGTCGCCGCGTACCTGCTCCTCTTCGTAACGAATATCGCGATATGGGTGACGCTGCTCAAGAACTTCTGGATCTTCGGCGTCTTCTTCACCGCCTTCCTCCCCCTGTTCTTCATGACATTCATCGGCGCGTACCTAGTGCGGAGCGGGAATCGGCAGGCGGCGGTGCTCCTTCTCGTGGTGCTGCTGGTTCTCGTGCTCTACTACCCCTCGCAGGTGCTTGCCAGCAGCTTCAGGGCGGACGACGAGGAGCTCATAATGTTCCAGGGCCTGAACACCACGCTGCACGGGGGAAACCCGTACAGCACCTCCTACTACGACGTGATCTACCAGAACATCAAGAGCACCGGATTCACGCTCACCACCAGGACATGGGAGGGATCATGAGCAACATGGCGTACCCGACGCTCTTCTTCCTAAGCTTCCTGCCCTTCTACCTATCGTCCGCTCCTACCATGCAGAACTTCCTCGCCGTGGACCTGCCGGTGCAGGAGAGCGTCTTCCTGTTCATACTCATGGTCACGATGGCGTTCCTCATGGACAAGAAGGACACACTGATGCCGAACCTCCCGCTGATGGTGCTCTTCATATTCGTCCTGACCAACTCCGCCTCGATCACGGTGTATCTCATGATCGCACTGCTGCTGGTGGCATACGTGAAGCTCGACAGCAAATACTCCTGGTTCTTCCTAGGGGTCTGCGCATCCATACAGGAGGAGCTGTGGCTGCCCGTCATGTTCCTGATCGCGTACTCGTTCAACAACCAGGGAAGCAGGAAGGGACTCATCAACGTCATCGGCGCGGCCGCCGTCTTCCTGGCGTTCAACGCTTATTTCATAGCGCTCTCTCCCAGCGCCTACTACGGCTCGGTCTTCGGGACGCTGAACTCATACATATTCCCGAACGGCTTCTCGGGGATCGGCTTTCCGCTCCTTAGGTACTACCCGGTGCTCCTCTCGGTATTCCCGCAGATATTCGAGGTCACCGCGCTCTTCCTGGCATTCCTGTTTCTGTACTGGAACAGGAAGGAGCTTGCGCTTGTCTTCAGCATGATACCTTTCCTCGCCCTCGACCACTCGCTTTACTCCTACTGCGCGACGTTCATGCTTGTGCTCGTATTCGTCATCTCGCTGAAGGACAACAAGAAGAAGGCAGGGAGTCGTAGAGGCCTACCTGAAGAGGAGGAAGGCGCTAGTCTACTGCGTTATAGTCGCGTACATCGCGCTTGTCGCATTCATGCTCTACTCGTCGCATGCCGCCTACGAGAGCAGTTTCGGAATGAGCATGGGCAATCCCAGCATCTGACGCTCGATAAGGCCAACATGACAAGCGTCTACAGGGCCACGCTAAGCTACGGGAACGTAAGCAACAATACGGTCTACGTGATCGGAGCGGTCTTGAACAATAACCTGTTCTTCGGCTTCTTCGGACTGTTCAATGACAGCATAATAAGCAATCCGGCGAATTGCAGCACGAAGGAATGCAGCGTTAACGTGAACAGGATAATGCTCCCTAGAAACAGCAGCACGTACGACCTCGTCGTGAAGCTCAAATGGTACAACGAAACCACTCAGATGAGGCAGGCAGCGGTCGAGTTGTACAACGGGAAGTACTTCTTCATGGGTAAGACCGCATACAATAACACGCCCTGAAGAAGTTCGTCGAAGGGAAGTGCACGCACTGTTTGCGCTGATTTAAAAACATTGGATTGCAATCCTGCCCATGATGAAAATCAGCGGGGACGGCATACTCTATCTGAGATTCTCTCTCCGCATTGATATTCGTAAGCATGATGCTCGCGGAGGTTGCGCTGCCCTTTCTCTCCTCAGGTCTCGCTGCCATGGGCCTCTTGATTGCGCTGCTCTTCGTCTCGCTTCCGATCGCATGCTCCCTCGAATACGGGAAGGAGAGGATGGGAGAAGGTGCGACATCCAGGTCCCCCATGCTCTTTCTAGGAATTTTGGCGGCTTACCTCATCGACGATGGAATCTTCGTCATCCCTCCCTCAGTACGGTTACCTGACCTGATGATAAGGGTGCTTAATGATAGACATACTCTTCTTCTTGCATTCCTGCCCCTGTTCTTCCTCGCCTTCTTCGGAGTCTACCTGTGGAGGGACAGGAGGAAGACGCTGGCTTAAGTTCTTTGCGGGAATCGCGATACTCCTGGTCCTGTTAAGCGCTATCCTGTTCCTGTTCGATCTCAAGGCGCTGATCGTCTCGTACTCAGTCGAGGACGACGAGGAGCTCATCGCCCTGCACGGCGCGATCTCGCTGATCAACGGCACACACTCGTATGGCGTATCCTACGCGAATGCGATCTACCAGAACCCGAAAGTGGGATTCACAGTGACCTCCGACAACAGGATAATGGAGCTTCATGGATTACCCGGCGCTCTTCTTCCTTGCGGTGGTCCCTTTCTGCTTCTTGGCGCAGCCGACCATTGCCAATTTCGAGAACACCATGATGCCCCTCCAGTCGAGCCTGTTCATATTCATACTCCTAGTATCCCTCGCTTTCTCGTTGAAGAGGAAGGATCTCCTGAAGCCCAAGTTCACGCTGCTCGCGTTCCTTATTGTGGCGATGCTGAACATATCGTCAGTGCAGACGTATCTGATGATAGCGCTCCTGATAGTCGCTTACGCGATGATCGAAAGCGAGTACGCGTGGGTGGCGCTAGGTCTCGCACTGTCGATCCAGCAGGAGCTGTGGCTTCCCGTGCTCCTCCTCCTCGCATACTCCGCGAACAACCAGGGGATGAGGAAGGGCAGCTGACGAATGCGATTGGCGCAATCGCCGTCTTCTTCGTGGTGAACGGCTATTTCATAGTCCAGTCCCCGTCGTCCTTCTTCTCCTCGGTGTTCAGCACCCTGAGCGGCTCGTTCCTCCCGAACGGTATATCGAGCGTTGGATTCGAGCTGGCGAACGCGTTTCCAATTCTCCTCTCTACATATTCGCAGCTCTTCGAAATTACGGCGCTTCTCGCGGTCTTCCTTCTCCTGTACTGGAACAGGAAGGAGCTCATTCCGCTCTTCAGCATGATTCCGTTCCTCTTCGCCGACAAGTCGATAAGCTCCTACTATGCGACTTTCCTCTTCCTGCTCATCTTCGCCTTCTGCACCTGGAGCGAGAAGGGCACGGGACGGATAGAGAGGATAATGAGGAAGCACAAGAGGATGGTCTACGCGACGGTGGTTGCCGTCTTCCTGCTAATCATCTCGCTTATCTACTATTCGCACGCGACATATGTCAGGAACTTCAACGTGACTCTGAGCAATCAGGAGCTGATTCTCGACAGGGCGAACGCCACGACCATATACGAAGCGACCATAAACTACCACGACTTGGGCAACGGCACGCTTTACGCATACGCAATCACATTGGGTTCGGACAAGAAGGTCCAGACGCAGGGGTTCATGAACGAGAGCATAATACCCGGGGCGAAGCCCGAATGCGGGAGCTACGACTGCGGGGTGAACGTAAACAGGATAGCGCTACCGAAGAACGGGAGCGTCTATGATTTCACCGCTGACGTGAAGTGGGCGGACGGCGCGTCGCCGGTCAGGTACTTCGCCATCGAGATGTACAACGGGCAGTACTTCTACGCGGGAGACCCTATTTACAACTCCAGCAGTTGACGGAATGCAGAACATGCTTTATAGGTTTTGAGTGTACGATGTCAGGTAGGTAAAAAGTTTGGTTTCATGCGCGACAATGAAAAGAAAAAGGACATGGATTGGCACCTCATCCTGATGCTGTTCCTGGCATCGGCGTTCGTGATGGTCTGGGTGTCCTACCAGTACTATTCGTACAGCCACTTCCTAGACAGCTTCTGGGACATCGGGCAGGAGACGTACTCGATGTCGCTGCACCTGCATTACGCATACCTGCTCGGCGGGCTGCAGTTCCTGTCGTTCTCGAACCACATATCCCCATTCAAGGTGCTGCTTCTGCCGATCTTCGCACTTGCGCAGAACCCGATGACTCTCGTGCTGATACAGGAGATATCGCTGGCGATCGCGGCCATCGCCCTCTACTTCATTGGAAGAGACATCGCGGGAAGCAGACCCTTCGGCCTCGCGATGGGGATAGCATTCCTCGCGAACCCCGGAATAACGGGCGTCGTCTTCTACGACCTCCACGTCGAGGCGTTCATACCCCTGTTCTACCTCCTCTCATTCTACTTCTACATGAAGGAGCGGAGGATCGGATTCATAGCGAGCTACGCGCTGATGCTTTCCACCATAGAGACGTCGATATTCCCGGGCATAACGTTCATACTAGGCATTCTCTTCTACGAGTTCGTATATGCGAGGAAGAAACCGGAGGCGAGCATGAAAGGGAGCAATAGGAGGATCGGCCTCCTAATCGCAGCATTCGCGATCACCGTTGCATTCGCCCTGTTCTACCTCTACGCGATAGGGACGCTCATTTCGGCGTACGGCTCCGGGGGCTACCAGGGCATGCCTCCCGACGTCAGGGTGTTCGACTTCCTCTCCACGCAGGCGAAGGCCCTCCAGAACCTGGGAGGGGTCCAGTACAACTTCTACACATACATGAACATACTTGAATTCGGATTCGTGGTGGTATACCTGGGATTCGGCATAACCTCGGTCAGGAACCTGCTGATGACCACGATCTTCGTATCGATATGGGTCGTCGAGTATGTCATATTACACAATGTGATATTCGGAACTTTCTACAACCACTATTTTGCGTACGTGATAGGTGGGGCGGCGGTAGCGGCGGTGCTCGGATACATAGTAATCATGGAGGAGAATAGGATGAAGTTCTTCTGGCTGAAGGTGGAGCAAATACCCAAGTTCGCGATATGGACCGCTTTGACGCTGGGGGTGATATCGGCGATCACGCTGGCGGTGGGCGTCATCGGCTTGGGGGGCATACCTTTAGGCTCGCACTTCCCGAACGACACCGCAATAGGCGCGGTGCTTGGGTCCATACCCCCGAATTCGGTCGTGATGGCGCAGCCTTCGGTATCGGCACACCTCTATGAGATCCTTTATCTGGAGCTACCGCCAGACTATGTGGTCTCCGCATTCACGCCGAACGGATTCGAGGAGATAAACATATCCACTTTCTACGCCAAGCCAGAGTACATAGTGATGGATAAGCAGCTCCCCGACTTCAACTCAACCATGGACAATCCAGACTTCGACGTGTACGGCTACCTCGCCGGCAACTACACGCTCTACTACAGCGGATCGGGGCTGGAGGCGTACAGGCTGTCGAGATGAATGCCGTTCGCGCGCGGCAACCCCGGCGGGGGCATGGAGGCGCAAGACGCCGAATTCTTAGAATCCTTTTTTAATGTTGACTTGCATCTTCTATTGGTTATATGTCAAGCATTCTCGAGGCGTCATGGGAGACCTACGCCAAGAACATACGGCTGGTCCTCCTCTTCTCCATACCATTCATAATAGCGTTCGTGATACCGCTGCTCGCGCCGCTGCCGACCTACGTATCCAGCGGAGCGATATTCCTCAGGAGCGCCAGCATCTTCCAGAACGTGACCGCGGTCGGTGTCGCAGTCATAGTGCTCTCGCTCTTCCTCTCGCTGCTGTTCATCAGCTTCGCCTTCGTGGCGATAAGCCTCATAGTGAAGGGGGAGAGAACGTACACCAAGAATCCGCTCTCCGTCATAAGGGACATAGAGAAGTACACTGGGAAGGTGTTCGTGGTCCTGCTCATATACGCGTTCGTGCTCGTGGTCGCCAACATGCTGAGCCTGCCTCTCGGAATGGCTGCGGTCGTCACGCCCATAGTGGGCTTCGTGCTCTTCATAGCGGTCTTCTACGCGCCAACCGCCATAGTAATAGACAATAAGAGGGTCTTCCCCGCGCTCAAGCAGAGCGTGAAGATGGTCGCGTCAAAGCCCCAGTACTTCATAACCTGGTTCGTGCTCATAGCGCTTGTCATCGCTGTGATAGACATGGTGATCATATTCGCGGCGGGTCCGAACGGGGCGACGCTCTCTAGCTGGCTCCTGCTCCTGATAAACTCGCTGTTCGTGCTTCCGTACTTCATAGTGTACCAGGCGGAGGCGTACATGAGAAGGTTCCCTGTTCTCAGGAAATGAGCCGGAATCAGGGTATTTATACATTCCCATGCCAATACGAAAGAGGTTCATGAGCAACAGGAGGATTCCTTTCTTCATTCTAATTCTCGCCTCAATCGCAATGGCAGGAACGACCTTCGCGCAGACATACCCGGCCTCGGCTGCGGTGCCTGCGGGCGCGGTGGCGGTCGCCCTTCTGGCGCTGACATTCTCTTTCGATGTCGTCGCCCTCGGATACATAATCTCGAAGATCTTCCCGCAGACCGGGATCAACGAGTGGCTGCCGAACGAGTACTGGGAGATAGCGAAGAGCGCGATACTGATAGTCAGCATATACGCGCTCCTTGCTTTCGCCACGAACGTCTCGACATCACTCATACCGACCAGCCTGTCCACGGGCCGACCGCATGGCGGGAGGGGATCGAACACCGGATACCCGAGGTTCGACGCGCCGACCCCGACGATGACGGCCACCGAGATCAGCACGTCGTTGCGGTGGTCCATTGCCGATGCCATCAGCGCGGTGCTCCTGTCCGCCTCGCGGTGAACCGGGCGAACAGGAACATCCCCAGCTTGACCACCATGACGAAGACCAGGAGGAGGATGGGCAGGATGCCCTTCTGGATCTGCGTGGCGCTGAAAAGCCTGCCCGAGGGACTGCGTGATGATCTCGAAGCCCACGATGCCCGTGAAGATCGCCACCACGAGGCCCGCAATCGGCTGCGCCCGCTTGTGCCCGAAGGGGTGACCGGCGCCGGCCGGGGAGCTGCGGATACTGATGAAGACGATTGTGGAGGCCACGATGTCGGTGACCGAGTTGATTGAATCCGAGATGATGGCGATGCTGTTGAACGTGATCCCCACGAAGATCTTGGCGAGGAAAAGAACGGCGTTGCCGATGATCCCATCCAGATTGCGAGCCGTCTCCGCCCTGTCCACGCCGCCTTTTCTCATTCCATCCAAGGTAATTGACGTCTCCGGGAAATGGAAAGGGGGCCTTTCGGCCCCCGTGTGCCCCCGCCGCGACTGGTGGACCCTGCGGCCACCACTCCGCGGCGTCAGGCGCCCGCGTCTCCTGGTTCGGTCCGCGCCGGTTCTTTTCCTGCACGTACCGCTCGAACGCCTGGTGTCCTTCCTTTTCCCAGAACTCGCGGTAGTACCGCCAGTCGTCCCGCCCGTGCCTTCCCTCCCACGGGTTTCCCTTCCACGGGCCGCGATGCGGGCCGCCGCGTCCGCCCCCGATCCCGCCGAAGATCAGCTTGGCAAGGATCACGATTCCGAACGCCTGCCAGTACCCGATCACCCCGAGGTGGAAAACGGCCGGCATGAGCCAGTTCCACAGCAGCATCACCAGCCAGCCGAAGACCAGCGCGAAGACCCGCCGCTCCCACCACACCCGCCAGAACCATCCCGCGATACGGATTCCCCTCGCCGCCGGGCTCATCCCTGCCCACTTTTCGTGAAACCTGTTCATACTATGCCTCCTGAGAGCGTTTCCCGCAGCGCGATCATTGCCCGATGCTTCCTCGCCAGGAGCGTGCCGATGGGCGTCTTCCACTCCTCGGCGAGATCCTTGAAGCTGCGGCCTTCCAGCTCCGTTGCTACCAGCACCTCCCGCTGCGCGGGCGGGAGATCGTCGATGGCGTCGAAGAGGGCCTCGCGGGCCTCCTCCCGGTCCATGCCCTCCGACGCTTCGAAGCGCATGTCGGAGAGTCTTCCGGGAGCTCGGCGGTGCGCTTCGGCTTTCGATAGAGATCGATGACCTTGTTGCGCAACGACCGGTAGAGGTATGCGGAGAGATCGACGATGGGCGCTCCCATGTCGTCGTCCTTCTCGAGGAATCTCTCGATGACGTCCTGGACGACGTCCTCCGCGTCCCTCTCCGCGGTGTCGGCGATCCATCCCCGCACGTAGCTCACCAGACGGCTCCACTCGGCGGCGATGAAGCTCGCGACCCGCTTTTTCTGCGTTTCCGCGCTCACGACATTCATGACGGGGCGGAGGCCCGTTTATTGCATTGCCCCGGCGGTCCGCTGCAGGAAGCCTTCCAGGAGCCGGGCCAGCGCGTCGGGAGCGGTGACGTTCGGCCAGTGGTCCGCCTCCGGGATCGTCTCGATGCGGGCATTCGGGAAACGACTTCTCATGATCGCATGGTCCTCCCCCGCGACGTAGGACGAGCGTCCGCAGGCCACCAGGAGCGCCTCCCCCGCGAAGCTTCCCTCCGTCCGCGCGAGGTCCGCGGCCACCGTCTGGCGCTCCAGCGCGTCGATGTTCAGCCTCCACGGAACCCGTTGCCGTCCCGCACCGCGTTCGTCGCGAGGAACTGCCGCGTGCGTGCGTCCGATCCCCGCCGGGAGATGCGCGCCTCGACCTCCGCCCGGGGCGCATCCGCCGATGTCCGCGCGCATGGCCAGAACTCCCCCTCGTGGCCCACCGGGTAGGACCGCGGGGCGATGTCCATCGAAGCGACACCGGCCACCATGCCCGGGATGGGCGATCGCGAACCCCATGGAGACCAGGCCGCCGAGGGAGTGGCCGATCAGCCGGAGGGCCCACGGACGTGCTCGACGGACCACCCCCGGAGATCCTCCATGCAATCGCGCGAGCGTATGCGTCGGCGCGTGCGGCGAATCACCGTGGTTGCGCATGTCCAGCGCGAACACCACGCCAGCGGGGTGAGACGGCGTCCCATCCCGTCCAGTTCGCGCGGATCCGAACAACCGTGAAGGATCACGATCGGCGCCCCTTCCCCGCCGAGAGCCCGATAGGCAAGCTGCATGCGCAAAAGGTAGCGCGCGCCGTCCGGCGGCGGCAACCGCCAGGAACGCCGCGGCGTGCTCGATTGACTTTTTTCATCGCTCGTATATTTATACATCAAAGGGGGGACCATGGCCGCAGACCAGGAAGACGACCGAAACGGGCGGGATCGAGACCGCGAAGTTGATCCTCGAGGGAAAAGAGTACAGCTTCCCGTCGTGCGAGGCACCGAGGGTGAGAAGGCCGTGGACATCACGAGTCTTCGAAAGACCACCGGCTACGTCACCCTCGACAAGGGGTACGAGAACACCGGGTCGTGCCAGGAGCGCCATCACCTTCATCGACGGGGAGAAGGGGATCCTCCGCTACCGGGGATTCCCATCGAGGAGCTCGCGGAGAAGTCCACCTTCACCGAGGTGGCGTACCTCCTTCTCTACGGCGAGCTTCCCACCACGACGCACCTGGAGGAGTTCTCCACGTTCCTGAACGAATCCTCTCTCATCCACGAAGACATGCTGCACTTCTTCGTGGGGTTCCCCCGCGGCTCGCATCCCATGGGAATCCTGGCCACCACTGTCGCCTCCCTTTCCACCTTCTACCCGATTCCCGAGGTGATGGACGAGAAGGCCGAGAGGCAGTGCTTCTCAGCACCCGGCTTTTCTCACGCGCATGGGGATTGCCCATGCTGCGGGTCACCGAGTTGTACAAGTTCATGATCAACGTGGGGATCAACCAGGTTTCCGCTGTCGTCGGTGGCACCTACGGCTTGTTCCAGGCCAACGCGGAGGCCCAGGCGGTCATGGAGGTGGCTGATGGCCGAAGTGGTGGCCGTTTCAAGGCAAAAGGGCACCTCAGGACTCCGACATCCGCGCCTGGTACAGGACGCTCCAGGGGCTCGGGCCGGTAAGCAAGACTTCCATGCTTCAGGACGTCGAGGCGGGGAGAAAGACGGAGGTGGACGCTTTTGCAGGAACGATGATCCAGTTGGGAAGGGAGACGGGACCCCCGTCACGGTGAACGAGACTCTCTACGGCCTCCTCAAGGCGATGGAGGCCCGGCGCGGCTCTATCGGCTGATCGTGCCGGCGTCCTCCGCCAGGAGTCTGACGCTCAAGACGAAAACCCACGCCAGGAAGAGCCCGATGGTAAGCCTTTCCGCCAGGCCCATGAGAGGATGTGCCTGGCGGCGAGCGCCGCCGCCAATCCCCCTGTGCCGACAACAAGGATTGCCATGACTATCGAGAAGATCCAGAAGCCTCCCCCTGCCCGTGATCCAAGGCCGAGAAACACGATGCTGAGAATCGATCCCAGCGAGAGCGCCGCTGCCGAGGAAGAGGTGACCCGTGCCCTGGAAGGTGGCTGCGAGCCACGGGACTATCGGAAAGAATATCGTCATGATGAGCGCCAAGGACGGCCACCACCCCGAGAATGATGCTCCCGGCGGTCAGCAGGCGCGAGCCCTCGTTGCGCGTGCTCATCCCTTCCGCCCAGGCAAAAACCAGGAGCAGGGCATTGTAGGCGATGAACAGGATGTCCAGCAGGAAGCTTGTTCGGAGCCCCGGATTCGATCAGCTGGCTGATCGGCATGGAGAGGTGGCTGTAGCCGGGCCGCAGGGCTCCTCCCAAGACCACGGCGAGACGTAGAAGGGGAGCGGCGAGACCGCACGCAAAAAGAACGCGTCTGAGCATCGCCGGGACCTCCGCAATCATATATGTCCCAAACCTGGAGAAGGTCCCGCCAGTGCTCGGGCCGGGGTGGGCGCGCGCCCCGCGGCCAGCACGCGCGCGCACAGCAGAGGACCGCGACGAGTCCCAGAGCGCCAGGTCAGTGAAGTAGTCGCGCAAAAAGCCTCGATCCCAGGCCAGCAACCGATCTCTTGCATGCTCCAGTGCGTGGGCGCCAATAAGGAAGTCTGGCAGATCCTGCCTTCGTGTTTCTTCTTCCTCCCCAGCATCTGACGGAGCATTTCGCCCGCACGGATAGAGCTGTGCAGGGTAGACTGGCATGAAATCCAGCTCCCAATCCCCAGAAACTCTTCGAACAAGGAATTTCGCACTCAATGCCGGCCGAACTTCCGCAATCACGCTCTCACTGACGTAGTAATTCTGCGAACCCTTCTCGGCTGGCGAGGCTTCCTGATGCGTGAGCCTGCTCTCCCGTCAAGACGACCGAGAATGACAGGACTATCCACTGCCGTGATCATGCACGTATCTGCCGAAGATAGTCGTCCACGGAAAGGCCGCCGGGAATGAATCCTTTGCCAAGCCATCTACCGATGCGGTCCACCGTTCTTTTTCACTCCTTATCAGCTTGCCTTCGATGGCGGTGAAATCACAGGACCGTGCCGGGCTGAAGGCCCCAGTCGTCTCGAATTGCCTTTGGTATGGTGATCTGGCCTTTTTCCGAAACCGTCCGTTTGTACGTCGAGTGTATGAAGTCATACCCGTCCATGTCAACCAAGTGCTTCACTCGGGAAGAGAAGCTCAGGATGTCCCTTGTGATGCGGGAGACCCAGAAGGCTTTGCGCGGGAGTGGCGGCGCCGGCGGCGGGGGCAGGACACTGCAAGCAAGCTGGAAAGCCCGCAGAAGGGAAAGTGACTCACTCTGCAATACCGGCCCCGCATGCGTGAGCGAACCCCGTACGGGAAGCTGGTCGCCCACCCTGCGCAGCAGGGGTAATGCTTCAGCAGCCGCTCGACATCGCGAAGGCCGGCCGAAGTTCTTCAATAGCCCGAGCGCCTCGCCGGGCTCGCCGCGCCACTCGTGGACGCGGGCAACCAGTCGGCCGTCGGCGGAGGCCTTCGCGCAGCGCAACGCACCATCAGGTCGCGCCCCTCGCGGAAGTGTCGAACCGCGGGGCGAAGTCCCTTTCGTTTTTCCGCCACGTCCCTGCCAGGGCACGAAGTCGCGCTGGATGCGGCAATACAGTTCGGCCTTCTCGATCTCGCCCGCCTCCATGAGGAGGTCCACCGCCTCACGATAGCGCAGCCGGTCGAAGCCGAGAATGACGGCGGGTCCCCGCGAGCCAGCGGAAGCCGCGCGCGCCGCCCCTTCAAAGCCGTCCCCGGGGCAATGCCGTTGCCGCATCACGTTCATCCGAAATACGCACGGCAGGCAGCCATACCGGGGGCCTGGCTTCCTCGGCCGCCCGCCCAAGACGCTCACCGAACTCCCCGCCAGGTGCGGCCCAAGATCGCGCAGGAACTGCATCTCCCATCCCAGGAGCGAGATGATGGCGGAAGAGGCCCGGCGTGCGAAGCAGGAGCGCAAGGTCCCGTCCGGTTGCTCGGCCAGCGAGGGGAAACTCCTATGGGCCTTCTCGAAGTAGTCTTCGGCCAGGCGCTGAGCTTCCTCAGCGGGAAGGGAATCCACAACGGAGGCAAGAAGGCGGGACAGCGTCGCGCGGATTTCCACGGGGTTCCCGGCCGAACCGGGCCCCGGGGCCAGGTAGCCCGCCGCCATGCGGTCGTAGAATCCTGCCGCGATCGAACCCGCCCTGCTTGACGTACTTCAGGGCGCTGGAGGCGTGACCCGATGCCAGCAGCCAGTCGATGACGGTCTCGTGCCACCCAAGAGCGCGTGAGATTTCCACCGACTCTTCGACCATGCCGCACAGGCGATAGCGGGCCAGCGCGGCCACGAGGTTGCCTTCCTCCGCCAGGCGCGGAGCTTCACGAACCAGCGCCTGCACTTCGCGCTGCTCCCGGCCTTGTCGCGCGCGGATTGCACCTGCGGTAGAGCAGCTGCTGAATCGCGGCACAGCGCCGAATCTGCGATTTGCCGTGCGCTGCCCAGCTCCCGCGCCGCCTCGAGCCACCGGCCGATGTTCGTGGCACCGCGCTACTCCCGCGCGGTCCCTGCGCGTTCATAGCACCGGACAGCCGCCTCGAGCGCTCCGGCCTTCAGGAGCATTTCCGCGGCTTCCGCGTTCCACCCAGCGCCGCAAGGCGGACGCCGGCTTTCCGCGCCGTGGGACGGTTTTCGCCTTGGCACTTCGGACTCCAGGCGGCTGCGGGC
>CAVWDL010000001.1:0-100050 GCA_963753785.1 uncultured Microcaldota archaeon | reverse complement strand
GCGGTCGGAAGCGCGACGAGGAAGCTAGTCTTCCAGGACAAGGACCTCCTCTACTACCCCCTTCTCGGCATGGTCGTGGCGCTAGTCGAATTCCTCGTGATCTTCCTTGTTCCGCTGGTCCTCTTCAAGGGATCAGATCTCCTCAGCCTTGTGGAGCTCGTCGTTTTCTATGTCATTACCTTCTTCACGTCGACCTACGTGCTCATGGCGATGTACCTGGCGTTCAGGAGCTTCATCGCGGGCAAGAGGATAGGCATGGGTGAAGCGTTCAACCAGGTCGCGCCCTACTGGCTTCTGATACTCGAATGGGCGGTCTTCAGCACCATAATACTCATGATAGTGAGGGTGATCGAGAGCAGGCTCGGCTTCATCAGCAGGATCCTATTCGGCAGCCTGATGTCGCTGGGAATCGCGATCGCGACCTACTTCGCCGTGCCCGTCATGCTCGACAAGAAGCTCGGGCCTATAGGGACTGTTGAGGAGAGCGCGAAGTTCACCATACAGAACTTCGGGACCACCTTCGGGGGCTTCGCATACTCCGAGCTGTACTCGCTGATGCTGACCATAGCAGGAATAGTAATACTGATCTTCGGATTTGTGCTCGGGCTCGCGGTCGGGCAGCCGATCCTCTCGATCCTGTCCATCGCGGCAGGTTTCCTTCTCATAGTCTTCTCTGTACTTCTGAACTACACGCTGATCAACGTGTTCAAGCTGATAATCTACGAGCACGCGAACGGCAAGCCGCTCCCCAACGGGTTCGACGATGCGATGATAAGCAGCGCCATGAACAGGAAGCCCGGAAAGGGCGGAGGCGCCGCGGCGCAGCCTGCCCCGCTCCTCCGCAGTCCGTGACTACTCCTCCCCAAAAGTAATTTAAAATAGCGAAACCCATTCCTTTCCATGTACTCCGAGCAAATAGAGAGGGCGCTGAAAAGGGCTGGAATAACCGCCGGCGACGAGATAAGGCTCGTCACCGCAAAAGGAACCTTCGAGGGCGTGCTCATACCCAAGCCCGAGTTCGGGGACAGCGACGTCATCATACTAAAGCTGAAGAGCGGGTACAACATAGGCATAAAGGCGGACGACAGGACCAAGATAGAGCTGATGGCGGGGAGGAAGGAGTTGTTCTCTTTCCCGAGAGCCGAAATCAAGCTCAACAGGCACCTCCCGAAGGTCACCATAATCGCGACAGGGGGGACCATAGGAAGCAAGGTCGACTACGCGACGGGGGGAGTCTACATGACCACCCAGCCCGAGGAGCTGATGTACCTTGTTCCGGAGCTATCCGAGATCGCCGAGATGACGATCAATAACCTCATGGGAGTCTCCAGCGAGGACATGACCCACAGGGAATGGACACTCATAGCAGAGGCGGTCGCCGCCGCCCTTAACAAGGGGTCAAGGGGAGTCGTGATACTCCACGGGACCGACACCATGCATTACACTTCAGCCGCGCTTAGCTTCATGCTCGAGGGCCTCAACGCTCCGGTGGTCATCACGGGCGCGCAGAGGAGCACGGACAGGGGCTCGAGCGACGGATTCATGGACCTCGCCTGCGCCACACGCCTGGCGGCGGAGAGCGACATAGCCGAGGTCGGAATCTGCATGCACGCCAACACATCCGACGACTTCTGCATATTCACAAGGGGGACCAAGGTTCGGAAGATGCACACCTCGAGGCGCGACGCCTTCAAGCCAGTGAATGCCAGGCCTATGGCGAAGGTCAGCGCGGAGGGTAAGATCGAGTACATCGGAGAGTACAGGAAGAGGGGCGATGCAAATGGCAAGGTCAGCGCGCTCATAAAGTTCGAGCCCAAGGTGGCACTCATCAAGTTCTATCCGAACTCGGATCCCGAGATCGTTGACCACTATGTGGAGAAGGGCTACAAGGGGATCATAATCGAGGGGACTGGTCTTGGGCACGTCGCGGTGGCGCCGAGCGAGGAGAAGCACTCCTGGCTAAGGCACATAGAGAAGGCCGTCTCGGCGGGCGTCGTGGTCGGGATCACGTCGCAGTGCATAAACGGCAGGGTCAACAGCAACGTTTACAGGAACGCCAGGCTGATCTCGAAGGCGGGCGCGATATACTGCGAGGACATGATGCCCGAGGTCGCGCTCGTGAAACTCGGGTTCCTGCTCGGAAACCGCGGAAGGGAGAAGGCGATCGAGCTCCTGGGCAGGGACATCGCCGGAGAGATAACGAAGAGGACGGAAGTGGACGTTTACCTGTGATCCCATGCACGACGAAAAATACTACGAGGGCATAGGGTTCAAGTGCGGGCTCGAGATACACCAGAGGCTCGCGACGAAGGAGAAGCTGTTCTGCTCATGCGACGCCATGCTCCCCGAGGACGTCTCGGTCGCCGAGATAGAGAGGAGGCAGAGGGCGGTGGCGGGAGAGCTCGGGAAGATAGACGCCTCCGCGACGTACGAGACGACGAGGGGGAGGAAGTTCATATACAACGCGTTCAGGAACACCGCCTGCCTCGTCGACACCGACGAGGAGCCACCGCACGACCTCAACAGGGAGGCGCTAGACATCGCGCTTAAGATCTCGGCGGAGTTCAACTCGGATGCTCCCGCTGAGCTGGAGCCGATGAGGAAGGAGGTGGTCGACGGCAGCGACCCCAGCGCGTTCCAGAGGACGATCCTCATAGGATACGGCTGCCACGTGATGGTAAACGGGAAGAGGATAAACATATCCGCGATATTCCTCGAGGAGGAGTCGAGCGACATCGAGCACAGCGACAGCAGCGTGGTCATATACAACATAGACAGGCTCGGAGTTCCGCTGGTAGAGATAGACACCGATCCCGACATAAAGACTCCCGTTGAGGCGAAGGAGGTCGCGAAGAGGATCGGGCTCATGCTTAGGCTTACGGGAAAGGTGCAGAGGGGCATCGGATCGATAAGGCAGGACGTCAACGTCTCGATCAGGGACGGGGCGAGGGTGGAGATCAAGGGCTACCAGGACCTCGACACCATAGACCTGATAATAGAGAGGGAGGTCGAGAGGCAGCAGAAGCTCCTCGAGATAAAGAAGATCCTCCTTGACAGGGACGCGAAGGTCGGCTCTCCGAAGGAGGTGAGTGAACTTTTCAAGGGGACGGGCGTCGCGATAATAAAGAAGAAGCTCGACTCCGGCGGCATGGCATACGCCGCGAAGCTCCACGGGTTCGTGGGGATGCTCGGGCGGGAGGTCAACCCCGGAAGGAGGCTAGGGAGCGAGATAAGCGACTACGCCAAGCTCGCGGGGGTCGGGGGAATAATCCACAGCGACGAGGACATGGCCCACTACGGATTCACAGAAACAGAACTGACCAGACTCAGATCCACGCTGGAGATGACGAAGGATGACGCTTTCATAATAGTCTCGGGAGAGAAGGAGAATTGCAGGAAGGCGATAGAGCTCGCGCTCAAGCGCGCTGAGCACGCGATGGTCGGCGTCCCCAACGAGACTAGGGGCGTCGACAGCAAGCTGATGGTCACCGTCTTCAACAGGCCGCTCCCGGGAGGATCTAGGATGTACCCAGAGACCGACGTGAGGCCGGTGCCGATAGACGTCGGGGCTTACGACGAGATGAAGAAGAAGCTCACGAACCCCGACGACGTTCTCAAGTGGCTGGAAAAGGAGACCGGGAACAAGCAGCTGAGCGAACAGCTCCTCTGGTCATCCTATCTGCCTCTCTTCAGGGAGATACTGGAGAAGACAAAAGTAAGCGGCGCGGTCATCGCACCAATCCTCCTCGAGAAGACGAAGGAGATAAAGAGGTCGGGAGGCGACATCGACAGATAAGCAACGACGCGTTCGTGCGCCTCTTCCAGGTCTACAAGGACGGCGGAATAACGAAGGCGGGGATGGGGGAGGTTCTCAAGCAGATCCCCGAAGACGCGAAGGGCGTCGACGCCGCGATAAAGGGAAAACACCTCGAGAGGATATCGGGCGCCGAGCTCGACGAGGTCATCAGGAAGATGGGGAAGAAGGGCAAGGACGAGATAATGAGGGAGCTCATGGCGAAATACAGGCTCAACGTTGACGGGGAGGAGCTAAACAAATATTTAAATACCCTGAAGAGTTAATCGATTTTTGATACACGCGTTTTTGCTGATGAAAAACAGGGCGTGAAAATAAATGATGGGAATTGATGGAATGGAGAAAGTCTTCGTAGTTGCAGGAGCCTGCGCCGACCGCAGGGAGAATAAGGATCTTGATGCGCTGAAAAAGCAGTACTCGGAGCAGGGAATCTCCGTGCTTTTCGTAAGGAACGCAGGAATCGACGTAAACAGGTTAAAGGGCACGCTGACATACGCGGTGGAAAACAACAGCGTGAAGGAGGTCATTCTCCTCCCGCATGAGAACCACTGCGCGGCGATGGGCGCGCTTCCAGAGAAGCACAACGAACTCAACAGGGATCTCGCGAAGCAGTTCACGAGCCTCAACGTCGACATACACGACCTGAGCGCGGTCGAGAAGAAGAACCAGGAGGTTCAGGAGTCTAACGCCAAGGCGATGCTCTCGAAGTACGACGTAAAAGTCTGGTCCAGGCTCATCTACACCCCGGACGCGGAACACAGTGGCCATCCCCTTTCGCTTATCGTGACAGACGCTTCCGAAAAGAGCCCTGGGGAGATAACCAAGGCGCTCAAGGAGAACGAATCGAACTGCTATTTCCTGCAGGCGAAAGTGAGCGAAATCATTCCCGACTTGAGATTCATAGCAGGAGAGGTAAAGGGAATCGCGAACGTGCGATATGTCGCACTGAAGGAGGAGCCTGCGGAGCAGATGCGCAAGGATGCCGATGCCATCAAGGGCGCACTTAGGGGCGCAGGGAAGGAAAATATCGCTTTCTCCTCATTCAAGCTTTTCGAGGACGAGGCTGTTCCACTAGGTTTCTAGCGTCAGCTTCCCGTCTCGATCTTGAACTTCCTCTTGATTTTCCCGACCTTCGGCCTTATCACAAGCATGCAGTAGGGCTGCAGGGGGTTGTTCTTGTAGTAGTCCTTGTGGTAGCCCTCGGCGGGATAGAACTTCTCAAGCGGCCTGACCTCTGTCACTATCGGCTTGTCGTAGTCCTTCCTTATCTTCTCGATGAACTTATCGATCTTCTCCTTCTGCTTGTTCGTGGTGTAGAGTATCATGGACCTGTACTGCGTTCCTATGTCAGCGTCCTGCCTGTTGACGGACGTCGGGTCGTGCATGCTGAAGAAGATGTCGAGCAGCTTCTCGAGCGGCGCGACGCTAGGGTCGTACTTCACCTGAAGGACCTCCGCATGGCCCGTGTTTCCCTTGGACACCTTCTCGTAGGTAGGATTCTCCGTCTTCCCCCCCGCATATCCCGGCATCGTGCCGGCAACTCCCTTGAACATCTTGAATACTGCCTCCGTGCACCAGAAGCAGCCCCCGCCGAACACAATCGTCTCATTTTTGTTTTCCATTTTTGACCGCCTTCCCCTTCTCCGGTATGAAGAGCATCGATATCGAGTTCACGCAGTGCCTCACGTTCTTTATCGTGAATCCCTCCCCCACGAAGACGTGGCCGAGGTGCGCCCCGCAGTTCGCGCACTCTATCTCCGTGCGCATTCCGTCGGGATCGGGCATCCTCTTCACTGCGCCCTTGATCTCGTCGTCGAAGCTGGGCCATCCGCACCTGGCGTCGAACTTGTCCTCCGACTTGTACAGCTTGGCGCCGCACCTCCTGCAGACGTAAGTCCCCGCCCGCGTATTGCCCTCGTACTCCCCGCTGAACGGCCTTTCGGTGCCCCTGTCCACTATTACCTCTTCCTCCTCAGGAGTGAGCTTCCTCCACTTCTTGTCTGCCATGCCTATCCCCTTACTGCTATGGCTGATAAAATTTTTATTGCCTTCCCCCTGACTCCCCGACCCTCTCGGAGAGCGCCTCGAAGAACGCCTCGCCCTCATCCGCCACGCCTGCCTTCATCACTACCATCTCCCCTTCGCCCGCCCCCAGAGTCTTCCTCACGAACCTGGATTCATCGGGTATCGCCTTGTGCTCGTCAGTGAAGACGTCGGAGTGCATTCCGCTCCTGGCGAGCTCGTCGACGATCCCCCTGTGGGCCCCGTCGAGCTTCATCGCGAGAACCCTGCCTCCGTTCCTTATCGCGGCGCTTATCGTGACCTCCCCCGTCTCCGCGAACGCGCCTGTGACGTCGAACAGAGACGCGTCACCCGACTTTCTCTCCCTCTTGGCGATGTATGTGCCTCCCGTCTTGTCGAGCTTCTGTATGAGGATCCCTCCGGAGAAGATGACTGCGGCGAGAATGTAGTACAGCGGTATCTGGTTTCCGAGTATCGCGTACGACAGAGCGAACGTGATGAATGGGACCAGGAAATAGAAGTTGGTCACTATCGTCGTCTTGAGCGTGTTGAGCGCGGCGTAGTAGAGGAAGGCGAAGATCACGCTGTACACTATTCCCGTGTACAGTACCGAGAACATCTCCGCGCCTGTCAGCGGGCTCATTGGCGCTCCCGCGACCAGGAAGGCCACCGAGAACATCGCAAGGCTGAAGAGGTTGAAGAAGAGTATCGCGTTCTGCACGTCCACCACATACCTCTTCGCAAGCGAGAGGGAGAGAGCGGTCGCGAGAGCGACGGCGATCACGAGAAGGACCCCGAACGCGTTCATGCTCCCGACAGAGGCTCCGCCCTCGGTGAGGATGAAGCATATCCCGAGGAAGCCGAGGCCGAGGGCGGCTATCTGGTACCTGCTGACCTTCTCCTTGTTGATGATGGGAAGGAAGATCAGCATGAGGATCGGATAGCTCATGAATATGAGGGATGCCAGCGAGGCGCTTATGAAGTGCTCCGCGTAGAGCATTCCGTAGTCCTGGAAGCCGTAGTTGAGCACGCTTATTAGTGCGATTATCGCGAGCAGCTTTTTGTTCCCGAGTATTTCCCTGATGCCCTTCTGCTTCTTGAAGAGGAGGACGAGCAGAAGAGAGGCGGGTATCGCCGCCAGGTACTCGAGGAACATGAACTCGTATATGTTCATCGCGGTCGCGAGGTTCAGCGCCACCGGCCAGAGCGCCGCTAGCACGATTCCAACGGCGACGAACGCGTTCATTACGAATCTTTTGTCCACGGCTAACATTGGATTGCAATCAATATAAACCCAGCGAAAATAACAAAGTTATTAAGTTAGTTTGTTACTTTGTTATGCGATTATCATGGCGAAGGAAGTGTCAGCGGAGTTCCACAGCAGCTTCAACGACGAGTACAGCGTCGTGACAAGGAGGATAGTCAGGATACTCTCCGAGAACGCGAGGGCGTCAGTCTCGGACATCTCAAAGACGACAAAGCTGTCAAGGAAGACGGTCACCGACAGGATAAAGAGGCTCGAGGAGGAGATGGGCCTCAAGTACACCATAGAGCTCAACGAGGAGGCCCTCGGTCTTTCGAGCCCCCACCTGATACTCGTCACTTTCAAGGAGAAGCCCGACTACGACGCCATAGCGAAGATGCTCTCCGAGCAGCACGTGCCGCAGCTCGCGTTCACCGTCAAGGGATCGAAGAGCGCGATGCTCCTCTTCGGCATCGCGGTATCGGACACCGACTACGCCTACTGGGACAACTCGATGCAGATACTGCTCTCCAAGTACGGGATGTTCTGGCAGGCGTCCGAGGTCGTCCACAAGCAGCTCGGCTTCTTCCCCATAAGGAGCGCCATGATAGAGAAGCTCAGCATAGACCCCAAGTACAAGCAGATGCTGATGCTGCTCAACGAGGACTCGCGCATGTCCTTCCAGGAGCTCTCCAAGAGGATGGGCATGCACTTCAACACGACTGCCTACAACTTCAAGAAGCTGCTGAAGATGAAGTACATAAAGCGCTTCACTGTCACCATGGACATGCCCAAGAACGTCTCCTTCGCGGCGTTCGTCGCGAAGTACACTCCGAAGGAGGAGTTCGAGAGGTACGTGAGCAAGGTGATAAAGGCCCTTAAGAGCGACGACGAGCAGCCGATAGTCAGCAGGTACCTGCTCTGCGCCCCGCTGATAGGCACCTACGACCACTTCGGCGTCGGAGCGTTCGACGACCCCAAGTCCGCATACGACCACATCTCCAAGTTCCACAGGCAGGTCCTCGGCGGGCACCTGAAGAACATAGTCTGCATGGACGTCGGGAAGGTCCTGCTTGGAAGGCTCCCGATAAGGAGCGTCAACGACCAGACCGACTGGGACGACCTCGACTGGAAGGTGGAGGAGGAGAGGCTGAAATAAGGCTCCTCTCTCTCTCTTATTTCCCGTACTGCGAAGTGAACGTTATCGCTGTCGGAGATCCGTTGTTGTTGTTTCCCGAATAGTCGTTGAAGTTTCCGTCCAGAGGCCACCATCCGACGAGATACTGCGCGCTCACCGGCTCGCCTCCTATGCCCTCGGCGTACAACGTTTGTACCTGTCCGGCGTCAAATGTGGTGTTGTAGATCTGGACGTTTGACATCAGACCGTTGTAAGCAGTATTGCTTGCGCCGCCAATTATCAAAGTAGAGGAACTGTATGTTATTGCTTGACCCGGAGGCGCGTTTCCTGTGTTTTGCTGTTTCCCGTTCAGGTACAGTGTTATTACGCCGGTAGTCTGGCTATACGTCGCGACATAATTCACCCATGTGCCTGTGTTCCATCCCGCAGCCGAGATGCCGAAGTTTGCGGAGTACCTCGTCGGGGTGTCAAAGAAGAAATATGCTCCATCGCTGCCGTACACGTCATAGACAAAACCAGTACTGCTTGCATAATTGTCCACGAAATGCATTTCAGTGCCTGAAGCGGGGAAAGACGTGATGTCTACCCAAACTGATATCGTAATGCTCTTCGGCTTTAAGGTTGCGCTGCTGGTAGTGCTGACCTGGCTGCCCTGCCCGTTGAAGATTCCGACGAACTGCGGAATCTGTCCGCCGCATGACCCCTCTATGTTGGTAATTCCTCCTGTCCTGATTACCCTGCAGGATCCTGGAATCGCCCTAGGCGATAACGAAACAGAGCTGAAAACCCCTATCTGGTACATGGCGCCGATTACTACTGAGATGATGAGTATCGACCATCCATACGTCATGAGATACTCCATCGCGGACTGGAGTTTTGATCTTTGTACTGCCTTCTTCGGCATTCCCTCAGGAAAAATGGAAGGATAAGGATAATATAACTGATGCACTGGAGTTTTACTGAGATTAGGAATCGAGCAGTCGCTACTTCTTGCTCCTCTTTATCCTTATGATCTCGTCGAGGAGGTCCTTCTCCTCGTCGTTCATCAGGTAGCTGAACTTCGCCCTAAGGAGCTGCTCCTCCTCGTCGTTTATGTGGGCGTACATGACGTCGTTGTCCTTCAGCTGCCTTCCGAAGGTGACGCCGTCCATGGAAATCGCGGAACTCTCGCCCTTCTTGACCTCGGATACGCTGTTGCCGTTGTTCTGCATCTCCTTGACCCTGCCTATCACGTTCCCGTTGCCGTCCATCAGCAGCACTGACGACTTCAGCTTCCCTGACAGGACGTCGACTCCGAATATCGCCGGGTGGGAGATCCTGAACGCGGTGTTCGGAAGCACCTTGACCATGCAGGGGAACGTTATCGACCTCGCGGCGGCGTCCTTCTCCTTCTTCTTTGTGTCCTCGAGCCACTCCTTGTAGTCGTCGATTATCTTGTAGATTATGTTCTCGCTGATTATCTTCACGTTCGCGGCCTCGCCCTCTGTCTTGGCGTCGTCCTCTATGGGGACCCCGAACGCGAGCACGACCGCGTTGTAGGGGTCTATCGCGCGCATGCCGAACGCGTCGAGCACGTCCCTCTTCACGACGGCCCCTATTCCCTTCTTGCTGATCTTGATCTGCTCGTTGCCGAGAAGCCTCGAGAGCGCCTCGAGCGTACCGATGGTGTCCGCCTTGAGTATTATCCCCTCCTTCTCCGTGGCGAAGACGTCGTTTATCTCGGTCGCTATCTCCTTCTCGTAGTCCTTGCTGTCCGTAGATATGAGCAGCGATCCGGGGAGCGCCTCGTCGAAGCCGACGCCGCTTATCTTCACCCCCGACGCCGCTGCAACGGAGTCTACGTAGTAGAACTTGCTGCTCGCCTCCCTCATCTCCTGGAGAGGCTTGGGTTTAAGCAGGGCCCTCACCTTCGCCTTCTTATCCCTGTCTCGCTGGCGAATGCGACCGTGTCGTTAACCTTTAGCGTCCCGTTGTAGAGTATGACGTCTATCGTTGTGCCCAGCCCCTTCTCCTCCTTCTTCTCAAGCACGCTGCCCTTCCCAGGGCCGTCCACGTCTATGTTGAGCCTCATCTCTAGGAACCTCTGGGCTATTCCTGCGGTGAACGCCATGAGCTCCGCGATCCCTTCCCCCGTCTTCGCGCTCACGGGGATTATGACCACCTCCTTCCTGAAGTCCTTGACCCTATCGAACCTCTCGCTGCTGAATCCTAGCTCGCTGAGCTTGCCTATCAGCTCGTATACCTTGGCGTCCAGCTCGTTGGCTACGTTCTCGTCCTGCTTCTCGATCGACTCCGTGAAGCTGTTGGTCTTCTGCGACCTCCAGCCGGTCATCAGGTCTATCTTGTTGGCCGCAAGTATGAAAGGGGTCTTGTACCCTTCAGTATCTCAAGCGCCTCGTAGGTCTGCGGCTCGAAGTTCTTCGAGACGTCCACCACGAGTATCGCGAGGTCCGCCACCGACCCTCCCCTCTTCCTTAGGTTGGTGAAGGCGGCGTGCCCGGGCGTGTCTATGAACAGCAGCCCGGGTATCGTTATCTTCCCGCCGAACTTCCTCAGGACCTTGCCGGCGACGTCCTCTATGACGCTTATGGGCACCTCGCTCGCCCCTATGTGCTGCGTTATGCCCCCCGCCTCCCTGCTGGCTGTGGCGCTGCTCCTTATCCTGTCGAGCAGGCTGGTCTTCCCATGGTCCACGTGCCCCATCACGCAGATTATTGGCTGTCTTATCATCGCATCGCCAAAAAGTAGTAAGCTATAAAGACGATTAGACACGTCAAGTTATAAAAAGATTCTTGGTTGGGTCAATGAGAACTGTAGGAGTGATAGGAGGGCTCGGACCCGAAACTACGGCAAAGTTCTACCTGGAAATAAACGAAGGCTGCTACAAGAAGGACAAAGAGACAAGGCCGCCTATTCTGATTTGGAGTGTTCCGATAACCTACAAGGCGGAAGCCGATGCGCAGATCAGATCCAGAGGCGAAGAGAGCCTCATTCCTTATCTCATTGATGCCGCGAGACGGCTTGAAGCGGGCGGTGCCGACTTTATCGTTATGCCCTGCAACTCTCTGCATTCTTTCATAGGCGAGATACGCGGTTCTGTCAAGATACCAGTGCTCAGCATAGTGGAGGAGACGGTGAAGTTCCTTAAGAAAGAGAAGATAGGCAGAGTCGGGCTGATATCCACCTCTCTCTCAATAAAGCACAGGATATACCACAGTGCTTTCGAGAAGGAGAAGCTGGTATTGATGGAGCCCGAAGAGAGTCAACAGTCCAGAATCGGGGATACTATCAACAGGCTCGTGCTGGGTGAAGCCGATGATAAAGACAATGACTTGCTTCATGAGATAATCGACACGTTCTCGGAAAAGGGAATAAACTATGTGTTGCTGGCATGTACTGATCTCCAGCTGCTAAATCCAGATCATTCGAAATCGAGGATCATCGACACTATGAAGATACTCGCCGAAGCCACAGTGGAAGAAATGTTGAAGTGATCTGGATTCAAGCGGTCAGAGGATGCCCATAGCCAGCCTGTAGTCTTCGCTCATCATGTCGGGGGTCCAGGGTGGCTCCCAGACGAGGTTTATCTTAACCTTCCCAACCTCCGGCAGGCTCTCAAGCCTCATCTCCACGTCCGCGACCATTATGTTTATCACCGGGCAGGTCGGGCTCGTCATCGTCAGCCGCAGCTCGATGTCGTTCTTGGTGTCTATGCTTATGCCGTATATCAGGCCCATGTCGACTATGTTCATGCCGACCTCTGGGTCGAGCGTTCCCCTGAGCGTCTCTACGACGTCCTTGGCCTTCAGCGCCTTCTTCGTCATATAACTGGGTTATGGGCGCCTAACCTTATAAACTTTTTTCTAGGCCATGGCCGCCCCGCCTATGGGGCGGATCACGGCTTGCAGCCCGTGGACTTTGCCCATGTGCAGTTCATGTTGTTGGTGCACATGTTCCCGCCCTGGTCGAGGTTCGAGCTGCTGAGCCCGGTGGAGGAGCCGTAGCACGCGAGGCCGCTCACCACCATGTTCGTGAACGAGTTGCCCTTGACCGTGCAGAGCGTCGAGTCCCTGAGCGAGAGCCCACTGACCCCGTTGCTTAGGGTGTTGTTCTCGATGTCTATGTTGGTGCTCTTTGTCACGTTGATGCCCATCGCTGCGCTGTACATGTTGTTTAGCATCAGGCTCGCCGAGCTGGAGTTGGTGACAACCACGCCGTAGTTCGTCGTGTTCTGTATCCTGTTGTTGGTGACGCTGGCGAACTGGGACCCGCGGAGGACTATTGCCTGCTTCGCCATCGTTATCGAGTTGTTGAATATCTTCGTCTCCTTACCTGATGTCGAGACCCCAGTGGTGAAGTTGACAAGAACGCAGTTGTGGATCTGTACGTTGCTTGCGTTGACCACGTTCACGAAGGTGCCTCCGCTGGTGGAGTACATTATGTGCCCGTTGCAGTTTATGTCCGTGTTGTTGGCAGATTCGCCCGCCTCCGTGTACAGGCTGAAGCAGGTCGCTCCCGCCGTGTAGAGCATGTCGCTGCCGAAGGATATGTGCGACGATGCGGATAGTGCGGCGCACTGCGGCCCTGTGAATACTGGGGCCACCTCCACCAGCCAGTTGCAGTTGCTCTTGCTGAGCCCGAAGTCGACCGCTATCGGTTCGGAATACAATCCCGTGGAGCTTCCGGAGCAGAGGTAGTCGGAGCCCGTGTTCATGAACGCGCTGTTGTTGAACACGCTGTTTTCCCTCGAGTTCGAGAACGAGAATCCGTAGCTCGGGTTCGACGTCGCGTTGTTGAGGAAGACCAGGTTGTTGTTTGAGTTCGTGAACAGGAATCCGCTCGCGCCTCCCGCTCCGCGTGACGCCACGTCCCTCGTTATGACGCTGGTGTTGACTGCGTTGAAGACGAAGGCGGCCGTGCCGTATCCCTTCACCGTCACTCCCGCGACGTTGCTGAGCGAGACCTTCCTGATCGAGATGCCAGTGGCGGTGCTCGATATGTTCATGTTGGAGATACCCACCACGTCGGAGTTCGACGCCGCCACTCCCACGGCGAACTGCGCCAGGTTGCAGTTGGAGAGGGTCACGTTGCTGGCGTTCGCTATCGTGAATGCGCTTCCCGCCGAGTTTCCGCTTATGGAGTGCGAGCCGCAGTCAAAGGTCACGTTGCTCGCGCGGACGTTTATGCAAGTGCCCTGCGCCAGCACGTTCTGCTTGAGCGCGTACCTTCCGGAGTAAGTTATGTTCATGCAGGAGCCGATCGGGTATGCCTTCTCGAGCGGAGGCGTCTTCTGGTTGCACGTCGCCCACATGCAGTCCGTTATCCCGCACTGCACGTTCTGCATGAGATCAGTAGTAGAGTTGAACTCTTCAGGGGAGCAATAGACGTCCGCCTTTGTGTTGTTGAACGCGATCCCTCCGTTGAATATGTTGCTGCCGCCTCCCGCGGTGTAGATGCCGTAGCTGTTGTTCCTCACTGTGACTGCTCCGAAGAGCACACCGAACGACGCGTTGAGGAACACGCCGTAGGTGTCGTTGCGCATCCTTATTCCGTTTATCTTCCCGCCCGTGACGTTCTTGAAGTATGCGCCGTAAGTGTCACCGTTCGCGGTGTTGTTGAAGAGCTGCGGGGACAGCGCTCCGTTAGCGTAAAACCCGTACCCGTCGTTGCTGAGCGCGCAGTTGGAGACGGTGGTGTTGAACGCCGTGCTGAGATATATGCCGTAGCCCGAGTTGTCTATCGAATTGCCCTTGCAGTCGATCCTGACGTTGGGCGCGAATACCTTTATGCAGGAGACCCCGGAGGACAGCGGATTGGACGAGTTGAGGTAGCTCGAAGTGGTTATTCCCTTGCTGAGCACGTAGTTCCCTGGGGTGTATATCGAGCCGCATGTGCCGATGTTTCCGGGATACAGCCTGATGATGGAGAGGTTGAACGGGATGTTCGACTTGCATGTCGCGAACTCGCAGTAGTCGTTGATCGCGCAGGTGGACTTGTTGAACGTGTTTGTGTACTTGAAGGCGGAGGTGGCGTTGCAGACCAGGTCCGCCGGGTTGCTCCCGAAGGCGTCGCCGTAGAACTTGTTGCCGGTAGTGTTCACCACCACGCCGTAGTATGCGTTGTTTATCACACTGTCGTTCTGCAGCAGGTTGTTTCCTCCGCTGGCGATGTTTATGCCTCCCTGAGTGCTCAGCGATCTGGAGACCTCGTCGTGCTCTATGGTGTTGTTTCCTGACTTGACCATGTACATTCCCGCGAGCGTCGACTGGGAGACGTTGACGGAGCCTATCGTGGAGTGCTCAGTCCCGTTCATGAATATGCCGTAGGAGAACCTGGAGAGGAATATGCTGGTGACGGACACGTTGGAGACGTGGTTCAGCAGTATGCCGTAGGTGTACGGCGGAACGCCGCTGTACGGCCCGCTTCCTGTTATGTAGTGCTCGTTACCCACAAGGCTGACCCCGCTAGCGTCTATCTCTATGCAGGCTCCGCCCGTTATGGTGGTGTTGAAGTCTGCGGAGATGACGTAGGCTCCCGGTTTGGTTATCTTCCCGCAGCCGCTGATCTTCGTGAAGTTCGCCTGGTAGATGCTGGTGGTGGCGGTAGTTGTTGAGACGACCGGCGCGTTCTTGAGGAACAGCAGCGCCGCGCCTATTATCACGATGACGGCCAATGCGGCTAGCATCAGGCCGACGGTAGGGATGTTTGCATTGGCGACCTTCTTCGGTTTTGCTGCCGGAGGTGCCTTCACTGCGTTCTGAGCGGGAGGAGGCTCATTTCCGTACTGCACCAAAGGCGGAGGTGCAGGAGCGGGCTGCGTCGTTTCCTGCCCCTGGGCTATCTGCTCTGCTGTCTGGTTGGGCCCCGGGACTCCCGCGGCTCCCTGCGCAGGATTTGCACCTTCCTCTCCCTGTTGAACGTCGTAATCATAATTAGTGTGCGAAGGTGTACCGTTTCCATCCATTTGCATCCGCCTAGATAACTATTTAATTCATCATAGTCATTTATAAGGGATATGCCCCAGTAGCTCAGTGGCAGAGCGACTGTCTCGTAAGCAGTAGGTCGAGGGTTCAACTCCCTCCTGGGGCTTACTCAAAGAAAGCAGGTCTTATTGTTTTTTGTTCTTTACTGAAAAAATCAGAATAAAACCACTCAGCAGCAAATTTATATACGGAAGCTTACGATTATTGAAGAGATTTAATGGATGATATGACTCCTGCAGTGAATTCCAGCGACGGAACAAGGATCGCGTATGACAAGATGGGGCAGGGTCCCGTCCTGATATTGGTGCTAGGAGCGCTTAGCTCAAGGCAGTCCGGAGCCGAATTGGCCCGGCTGCTATCTTCCCGCTTCACAGTGATAAGCTACGACCGCCGCGGGCGCGGCGACAGCACGAACACGCTGCCCTACTCGCCTGAGCGGGAGATCGAAGACCTAGAAGCGCTCATCGATGCGTCAGGAGAGTCCGCGTATCTCTACGGCCACTCTTCGGGTGCCGCACTGTCCCTCGAGGCCGCAATCAAGCTGGGCAATAAAGTGGGAAAACTGGCCCTGTATGAGGCGCCATATGACTCAAGCGATGACAATCGCAGGGCCTGGGATGAATATAACAAACGGCTTGCTGAGTTGCTGAATGCCGGATGCAATGACGATGCAGTGGCGCTATTCATGCAGTTCATAGGCATTCCTTTCGAGCAGATTCAGGGGATGCGCCATGCCCCTGTGTGGGAGAAGTTCGAGGCCATTGCTCCCACGCTTCCTTACGACAGCGCAGTCATGGGCGATGACCTTTCAGTGCCTGCCGATCGGGCATCGGGCATAGAAGTTCCTACCCTCGTCATGGCGGGAGGCGACAGCCCCGCGGCCATGCGCGACACGGCTCAACTGCTTAGCAGAGCCATCCCCAACGCGCGGTTTCGATTGCTGGAGGGGCAGATCCACAACGTGAAGCCCGATGTCATCGCACCCGTATTGGCGGAATTCTTTTCAGGCGCCGATGCGTGATTGGTCCTGTGATGATGGGTTCTGATTTCCTCAATCGGAACCTTAAAATAAGTACTATGTTACTCTGATAGCGACCGGAAGGGAAGGGATCATAGAATGGCACAAAAAGAAAAGGCTCTGTTTTTCATAGTCTGTCTGGGCTACACCTTGTTTATTGCTAACGCTGGAAGCACGCATCTCCTGCCTGCAGTGACTTTCAGCAATCCAGGGAATTCTGTAACCACAATTCCCTCCAACTATGTAAACACAAGCACGATTTCTAGCACGATCCCGACTTCATTCACCACCACCTCCTCTGTCCCCTCCACCTTGTCTACGGTAATCCCTTTTGACTTCTCGATGTCGTTTATCCGCACCAACATGTCCTTGACCTCCTCTGCATGTCCTCCCTATTCCAGCGAATGCGCAGGGGAGTTCGACGGGACCATCTCCCTGAAGAGCGGTTCGCCGCAGCCAGTGACGCTGACCGTATTGGGATGTCCAGCATCCGCCCATTACTGCGAGATAACATCCGCCAACCCCGCGTACCCGACCAACTCCATAGCATTCGACTACGGCTGGACCACTGCTCCCGCTCCCGGCAACTACTTCATGACCATAACTGGCACGGCAGGCGGAGTTATGCGTTCCGTGACACTGCAGATATTCGTCTTCCAGCCAGCCACGACCGCCCCCTCGACCTCCACGAGCGTCTCCACGACGGTAGCGACCACCTCGATCAACCCTAACTCAATCAAATACCGACTGACGGTGGGAGTCAGTCCTTCCGGATCTGGGTTCGTGAACCCAGGGAACGGAACTTACAGCGCGAACGCCATTGTCTACATAATGGCGAATTCAATTCCCGGGAACTCCTTCTTGTCCTGGTCCGGAACGGGCAGCGGAAGCTACTCCGGAAGCAACTCATTCAATCCCATCATAATGTATGGAAACATAACCGAGATAGCGCAGTTCGTCAAGTCCTCCAATTCAATCACGACCACCACCTCGACCGCCTCCACCACCGCAACCACTTCGGCATCGACCTCGACCACCACCATACTCGGCAATTCCATGTTCTACCATCTCATCACATGGGCGCTCCCATCTGGATACGGCACAGTGCTTCCAAACAGCGGGAATTACGCCGTGAACTCGATCGTCTGGATAAATGCGACCGCAGCGAGAAACTACACCTTCATCGGCTGGAACGGGCTGGGCCCTGGGAACTACACGGGCAACTACGCATCCGCGAACGTCGCCATACACGGGAACATAACCGAGATAGCGCAGTTCATCAGGTCGCAGACCTCGATTACCACCACCTCGGCCACGACAACTCTTCAGACCACTCTTCCGACCTCGGTCACGACCATGCCCCCGACAACTTCGCCCACGACCACGGTCGCCGCATCTCCGAGCGCCGTAACGTTCACCCTCCACCTGCGCCCTGGCTGGAACCTCCTATCCGTGCCCCTCCTCTACTCATCCGAGGTCAACACGACATGCAATTCCGAAATACAGAGCCCGGTGTGGCAGCTCCAGGGAGGGCAGTACCTCAGGTCATACAACACAGAGGGAGGAAACGGCTACTGGCTGAAGCTCTCCGACTCATGCTCCGTCACCTTCTCCGGGCAGCCCATCACGTCCGCGCAGCTCCCCAGCCTCAGCGAGGGCTGGAACCTGATAGGCGCGCTGAACTATTCCGCTCCATTCAATTCGATCGCAGGAAGCTGCAAGGCGGTCGTCGGACCTATGAGCTTCGACCCGTCGAGCGGCACCTACTACAACTCATCGATGATCTCTCCAGGGAAAGGATACTTCGTGAAGGTGGCTTCGGCGTGCTCTATGGGCAACGCACCCCCGCCGCTTCCGAGTTGATGCTATGGAACTAGACAAAACAAACATTGTCGTCGCTTCAGGAGACCAGGCGGTTCAGAATGTCCCTGTTCAGCCGGCGCCCAGCGCCCCTATGCTTCCGCCAAACCATCGGAAACACGTGGTGGTGATAGCGGTCGCAGTCGTCATCGTCCTCGCGATCCTGTTGGTCGTATGCTACGTCTACTTTACGCGCGCCCCGGGACCCGCAGCCGGCACGACGCTTCAGTCGACCTCCATCACATCGTCTGTCGCAACGTCGACGATAAGCCCTCTGTTCAATGGCACCAACTCATCCGCAGTGCCCCCGTCGCTGCCGCCTTGAACGCAGAAGCGCCCTAGTACATGTTGTGCTCCGGGACGTCAAGTTTGTCGCATCCGCCAGCCTGACCTTTGCCGCCGGCCTTCTTTACAATCTTTTCTGACGTTTTCTTGACATTCTTCCTGAGCAGGTAAACGTCAACGAATACCAGAGCGACCACGATTATCTGAACCAGATTCGCGTATCCTAACAGGGCCAGGAACGGTTTCCAGAAAAACCACGTGATCAATGTAACGAGGATATCCGCAAAGATCACCTTGGCGGCGTCTTTCAAACTGAGCCTGTCCCCCTTGGCGAATCTATCTATCTCGTAGCCCTCCGCATTCACGGCTCCGATATCCTCCTCCGTCTGTTGGTCCTCATCTGTATCCTGTGGTGCCATGTGCTAACCTTGTCGCTAAATTAACTTGTGAAATACTCTCTTTAAACCATCACATGGTAGAAACATTCCGCATCCTCGCATACAATTCCGAATTCTCATTTAACTCCCACCTTGATATAATTCGAAACAAATACTATGATAAGACTAATTAAGGAGTTCAGAACATTATAACAAAACACATTTTCAGAGAGAGTTCCATGAATAATGATCTTCATAACGTAAAGGTATCCTTCTATTCCATATGCATTGCATTCCTGCTTTTCGCTGTGCTTTCGGGAAGATTGGAGGCGCAGTCGGCCACTCCAGGGCAATGGAGCAACTGGAATTCGTCGGGCCAGGGGACGCTGATCGACAGCATGCAGTCTGGATGGGTGGCGACATACACAAACAACCTCGCCTTCCTGAACAAGACAAGCTATGTCGAGGGCAACGGCTCGATGGAGATGACCATAAAGCCCGCAAGTGACAACGAGTTCGCGGGCGCGATCACAAAATCAGTGAACTACAACCTCAACAACGCGGCAAACTTCTATTTCTGGTTCTACATAAACAACTCCTCCAAACTGATAGGCGGCGGCAACTGGGGAGTCACGCTTTACCTGTCTAACGACGCTAACTACAACAACTACTTCCAGTGCGGCATACTCAGCGACAGCATAGAGGACGGCTGGAACCCGATAGTGATCGCGCGCTCTCAGTGCCAGGCGATAGGCAGCCCCTCGTGGGCGAGCAACATACTGTCGATGCAGTTCAGGGTATCCCTCGCAACCGCGAACGCCACGATAAAGTATCCGGCCAACGTCGTAACCCACTTCGACAATCTGCGCTACAACTACGCGGGAGGAGCGTTCAACAAGGAGCAGGTCATACTCACCTTCGACGGCTCCTGGAACAGCACGCTCTACAACGCCACTCCTATAATGCAGGCAAACCACCAGACGGGCGTGGCATTCATAGTCACGAACGAGATAGGTGAGAATGTGAGCGCAGCCAGCCAGGCGCTTCACGACTATGCCTATGACTGCGGCACATCTCCCTGCATCACAAAGGCGGAGCTCGCCAAGCTGCACAACGACGGATGGGACATAGCGAGCCACACCGTCAACCACGCGAACCTAGTGGCTCTCACTTCCGACGACTACCCGAAGGGGATCAACGCCAACTTCGAGCTTGCCAACAGCTTCGCGGTGCTCCAGAGCCTTGGGTTCTCCAACGGGGCGGCGAGATTCTTCGCATACCCTAACGGAGCATACAACGCATTGGTGATAAGCCAGATCAAGTCCCAGGGCAACTACCTGTTCTCGAGGGCCCTGGGATACAGCGTCACCCAGCCTAACCTGTTCATCGACAGCCCGTACAACCTCTCCCTGAGGGTCCAGTCCATCGTGGTGACCCCGTCGGTCACGCCCGCAATGGTCGAGAGCTACATAAACCAGGTGATACCGGAGAACGGACTCATGGTGCTCACCTTCCACGTGATCCAGGGAACGCCGCAGGGCAACCCCGACACAAGCGTCGCATACTCCACCGCCAACTTCACTGCGATATCTAACTACCTGGCGCAGAAGCAGAGCCAGGGGCTCCTGCAGGTCACGAACCTGACCTCATACTACGCCAAGCTGTCAGGCACCACGACCTCGACCTCCACGAGCACGTCAACGACCACCAGCTCCACCTCCGTCCCAACGTCCCTGTCAACATCATCTACAACCACTACGATACCTCCGACTTCCACTTCGACCAGCACCACGTCAACCACCTCTAGCACGAGCACGTTGCCTTCCACTTCAACCTCTTCCTCGACCTCCACTTCCACAAGAACTTCGACTTCCACCTCAACCAGCACCTCGATGACCTCCTCTTCGACTTCGACATCCATACCCACCACATCCACATCAACCTCCACCTCAACTTCTTCAACCTCCACAACGACCACTATACCGACGACCTCGTCTACATCCACTAGCACCTCCACTTCGACCTCTACAAGCACAATTTCGAATTCAACATCCACATCAACCTCCACTTCCACCACAATTCCAACGACTTCAACCACATCTACCTCCTCCACCACGTCCTCTACTTCAACCCTGAGTACTTCAACTTCTACATCATCCTCAACCACTTCCTCCATCACCACGACCATAATTCCGACAACCTCCACTTCCACCTCCACGTCTACATCCACTAGCACCTCCACATTGACCTCGACGCTTCCCACAACACTCCCGACAACCACCTCCTCCTCAACTACGACTACGGCGTCCACATCGACTTCCACCCTTACAACGACATCAACCTCAACATCAACAACGTCCACCACTTCCACGATAGGCACAGGTGTCAACACGGGACTCGGCATCCCGACGGTCTCTCCCGCTACACCCTCTTCGGGCAAGTCGTTCGCAATATCATGCCCCGCTAAGAACCAGTCCTTCAACTGCATCATCGCGTTCGAAAACGGCGCATCCGGAGAATGCGCATGGAAGAACTGGACTGGCAACAACGCGATGTTCTTGTGCACAGGGATGGCTGCAGGTTCGTATACCGCGGAGTGCCAGGCGGTCACCGGGACTTCGAGCAAGTGCGCTGCCGCTACCACCACTCTTCCTTATTCGATAAGCGGAGCGCCCTCGACCACGACCACTTCCATTACGTCGACTTCAACCACAGCGACTTCTTCAACATCGGTGTCCACGACTGGAACTACGTCCTCGACGACAACCAAGACAACCACTGTTGCGACCACCACAGTAGGCACCGTTGTCAGCATAGGACTAGGCAACCCGATCGTCTCCCCCGCAACGCCCGCCGCTAGCGCGGCATTCGCAATATCCTGCCCCGCGAAGAACCAGACCTTCAACTGCATCAGCGCTTACGCAAACGGCCTTTCGGGCCAGTGCACCTGGAAGAACTGGACTGGAAACAACGCGATGTTCAAGTGCACCGGGATGGCGGCAGGCTCGTATGTCGCGGAGTGCCATGCGGTGACGGGAACGTCCAGCAAGTGCGCTGCCGCTACCACTTCCGCATCGTATTCAATAAAATGAGCAGACCGACAGGCGGGAAGCGAACTCGGAAAGGAAGTCAGGGCTCCCTGAACAGCGCGACCTTGAATCCGTGAGGGTCCTCCCCGAATCCCTGCCCCACGAACCATTCCTTGTTCTCCTTCAGCGTTATGGTCATGAGTTCCTTCACTCCCAGCGACCTCGCCCTTCTGACTACTCTGATTAATAGCTTCCTGCCTATTCCCCTTTTCCTGTATTCGCGCGCGACATAGACCGAACGCAGCTCCGCCATCCTCTTCGAGTAGAAGTCGAGCATCGCTATCCCGACGAGCGTCTCGCCGTCGAAAGCGGCGAAGATGTTGCCCTTCCTCGACAGCGCATCCAGCTCCTTCTTCGTCCTCAGGAGCAGCGCCCCGTCCTCGGCACCAAACTCCACGAGCCTTGAAACCTCCTTGATATCCTTCTGCAAAGCGGTCCTTATCCTTATCATGTCCTTCCTCGTTCATTCAAGAAGCCATGACTAATTGAAGAATCTGCTTTTATACCTTGTTGCGGCGCTCCCGACGTCCCCCGCGGCAACAGGGCTTACGCTTATATTGCTCATGCGAGCAATATTTTTGGGTGGAAATGTGTCAGAGACAACTGTTATCGTAGAGCCCGGGAAGCAGGAGATCGTCATAACGCGCATATTCGACGCGCCGCGCGATGCCGTGTTCAAGGCATACTCCGATCCGAAGAGCATACCTCTCTGGTGGGGCCCGAAGATACTCACCACGACCGTCGACAGGATGGAGATGAAATCAGGCGGTTTCTGGAGGTTCGTGCAGCGCGACCCCGACGGAAACGAGTACGCGTTCCACGGAGTCTACCACGACGTGCTGGCCCCTGAGCTTGTCATATACACCTCCGAGTTCGAGAGCATGAGGGGGCACGTGACCCTCGAGACCGTGTTCTTCGACGATATCGGCGGAAAGACTAAGATGACGGACAAGGTCGTGTTCCAGAGCGTCCAGGACCGCGACGGAATGCTCAAGTCGGGGATGGAGGCGGGAGTGCGCGAGAGCAACGACAGGTTCGCGGAGCTCCTTAAGACGATCTCCCATTGAGCACGCATTCCGGCTTCAGCCCTTGTCGCTCTTGATCCCTACCCATATCCCGTTGGGATCCTTCACGAAGCCCATCGCGAATCCGTCATCCTCCCAGAGCTTGGACGCGACGGGGGCGCCCTTCTTGACGAGCTTCTCGTACGCCTTCTTCGCGTCATCGACCTCGAACATGAGGTGGTCCATCTCTGCGCCCTCCTTGTAGGGCGCGTAGAGCCTGCAGCTCTTCGTGTAGTGCATCAGGTTTAGGCGCTGCCCGCTGTCCTTCGAGACCAGCATGACTACGGTCTCCCCCGGTACCCAGCTCCTCCTGCCCGTGACCCTCATCCCCATCTGCTTTGTGTAGAAGTCGACCGACTTCTTCACGTCCTTGACCCTTATGCTTGCGTAAGCCAACCCCATCCAATCCACCGAAATCTCATTTGACAGCGAGCATTTCTAGTATGTCGGAGCGGTCCTTCTCGAAAGCGTCCCTTATTGGCTTCATTATTTCCGTCAGCGATTTCGCCGTGGACGATTTTAGGTCCATCGGGTGGAGCTTCTTCGCCTGGTAGTCGCTCACGAGCTGTCCGTAGCTCGTGTACTCGACGTCCCCTCCGTGCTCCATCTTCCTCTCGACCTTGAGATTGCCTTTTATCGGCATTATCACATACTTGTTGAGCAGAAGAACAGGGTTCTCCTCTATGACTCCCTCCGGGCACCAGGCCTTGTTCATCGTGGATGCGATCTCCTGCTCTGTCGCGAGCACCGATATGAAAGATCCTGGTTTCGACTTGCTCATCTTCATGGCCGCGACCTGCTCCTCCTTAGGCAGATCGGGGCTGATCTTCGGAGGCTCAACCAGCGAAGGCATGAGGTGGTGATGGAGCGGGACTATCCCCTTCAGCTTCATGTCCTTGAATGTGTCCTTCGCGAAGACGTGGATCCTTCTCTGGTCCATCCCCGCGTGCGGCAGGTCGACGTCTAGCGCCCATATGTCCGCCGCCTGCATTATCGGGTATATGTACTGCGATACGTGCAGCGCGTCCTTCTCGCTCCTCCCCTCTATTATGAGCATCCTAGTGGCCCTGGCCATCGTGGTCCTCCTGGCTATCTGTATGACCATCTCCCAGTACTTATCGGTCTTCTCGTAAAGGTCGGAGCCGAGTATGACCTTGGTCTTCGGGCAGAAGATGTTGAAGAGCTTCCTGTAGAATCCGGAGACCTTCTTTATCTTCTCCCAGTCCCCTCCGAGCTTGTTGTTCGCCATGGTGTGCCAGTCGGCGAGCAGCAGCTGCGTCTCTATCCCCGCCTTCTCGAAGTCGTTGAACTTCTTTCCGCCGAAGAGAAGGTGCCCTATGTGGGGCATCCCGCTTATCTCCATCCCAAGGTAATGCTTCGGCCTGTCGTTTGTCTCAAGCAACTGCCTGAGTTCCGGGTCCGTTATCACTTCTTCAAGCGGTTCGGATTTGATCAGGTCCAGCTTCGTCTCAATGTCCATTCAAACACTCTGTAAATACGTAGTAATGGAGCTCCATAATTTAAAATATGCTGTCCGGGGGCTGTTCAATCGCCTTTTCCAAGGGCCGCAAGCTCCTGGAGAAGCTCCGGGCTGTCCTCAGCAGCCGCCTTGAAGTCCTTCCTCTCCTTGCACTTGGTGCAGAGGTACTCTATGGTGTAGCCGTCGTTCTCGTAGATCGCGCCGACTGGCTTCATCTTCCCCCTGCACTCCGACGCCCTGTCCCCTGGGAAGTTGTCAACGTGCAGGCTCCAGAGACAGTGCGGGCAGTGGTCTGTGTAGCCCTTCCCCTCGACCCTCGCGTGGCAGTTGAAGCATGTGAAGTCCTCAATTACGCGAGTGAACCTCTTTGGCATCAGAAACGCCTATCTTACTATCTTCTTCTGCACTCGCTCGAGCGCAGCATCGCTCGCCTTAGGCCCCATCATCGTTGTCACGTATCCGGGATACTTCTTGAAGTAGACGCTCTCAGCCGCGATGACCTCCTTGAACTTGCTGTCGGTGAGGCCCGACGACGGGTAGAGCTTGGCGTGCAGGTGGCAAACGCCGGTCCCCTCGAAGACGAGGTGTACCCTGGCCACCTTCAGCTTCTTCCTCATGAGGTTCGCCACCTTCTTGGCGACGAGAACGAAGGAAGAGAGCTCCCTGTCCTCGATCTCCGAGAAGAGGCTGCACTTGTGATCCTTAGGTATCAGGAGCGCCTGGCCCTCTATGTTCGGGAACAGGTCCAGGAACGCGAGGTACTTCCCGTCCTCGTAGATCTTGTACGAGGGCGCATCCCCCGAGGCTATCCTGCAGAATATGCAGTTCTTCTCCTTCATGGAAATATGATGTTTTGACAAGTTAATATGTTTTACGAACGATAAAGATATGCTACGCGCTTATGCTAAAGTGATTACTATGGAAGCGGTTATCCTAGCGGCTGGCAGATCGACAAGGCTATATCCCCTTACCCTCAGCAAATCTAAGCTCCTCCTCCCCATCGCCTACACGACGTCCCTGGGCAACAACCTCGAGCAGCTGAGCCTCACCAAATCGGTGAAGGACGTCGTCATAGTGGTCGGGTTCTGCGCCGACCAGATAGAGGAGAGGTTCGGGAGCAGGTTCGCGGGAATGAACATCCGTTACGCCCTTCAGAAGGAGCAGTCGGGGACCGGAAACGCCCTCATCACAGCGGAAAAATACCTTAAGGGCTCCGGATCCTTCATCGTCATGGGCGGCGACGACCTATTCAAGGCATCCGACATGCTCAAGCTAATGCGCCACCGCAACAGCATCCTTGTCAAGAGCGTGGACAACGTCTCCGCATACGGCAAGATAGTGACCGACGGGAAGCTTCTCATGGGGATAATCGAGAAGCCGAAGGAGCACGGAAAGGGGCTAGTCAACACCGGCTGCTACGTCTTCTCGAGGTCGATATTCGAAAGCATCCGAAAGACAGGGAAGAGCGAGAGGGGCGAGTATGAGCTCACCTCCGCGCTGGTCCTGCTCTCTGCGAAGGAGAAGGTCGACGTGGAGCAGGCGTCCTTCTGGCAGCCAGTATCGTACCCGTGGTCCCTCCTGGCCGCGAACGAGTTGCTGCTCAGCCGCATGGACGGGAAGAAGCAGAAGATATCCCCCGGCGCGATCATCGAGAAGGGGGCGGTGCTCAAGGGCTACGTCTCCGTGGGCAAGGGCACCATAATCCGCAGCGGCGCATACATACAGGGGCCGTGCATCATAGGCGAGAACTGCTCCGTGGGCCCGAACTGCTCGATCAGGCCCTTCACCACAATAGGGGACAACTGCAGGATAGGCAACGCTGTGGAGGTCAAGAACTCGATAATACTCGACAACGTCTCGCTAAGCCACCTCAGCAACTGCAGCGACTCGGTGATCGGGGAGAACGTCAAGATCGGGGTGGGGACGGTCACGGCGAACACGAGGCACGACGGCGCCACCATCAGCTCCCTGATAAACGGGAAGAGCGTGGACAGCGGGCTTCGGAAGCTGGGAGCAGTGATAGGCGACGGCGCAAGCACCGGAGTGAACACATCCATCTATCCAGGGAGCAAGATCTGGCCGCGAAAGGCCACGAATCCCGGAGAGATAGTCACCGAAGACATAGTCTAAATAATGACGTACTGCTTATGAAAAAGGTCACAAGGTAGACGCGTGGAAACGAAATACGACCATAAGGCAGTGGAGCCGAAGATAACCGAGTTCTGGGAGAAGGAGCGCGTCTTCGTGTTCGACCCGGAGAGCAAGAAGCCGGTCTACTCGATAGACGCGCCTCCTCCGACCGTCTCCGGAGAGATACACATGGGGCACATCTTCTCCTACGCCCAGGCTGAGTTCATAGCTAGGTACAGGAGGATGTGCGGTTTCAACGTCTTCTACCCGTTCGGGCTCGACAACAACGGCCTTCCAACCGAGCTGCTTGTCGAGAAGAAGCACAACACGACGGCGGAGTTCATGGGAAGGGAGAAGTTCGTCGCGCTTGGTCAGAGCAGGAGCTTGTGATCTACAACGAGACCTACAGGAGCATATTCAGGAAGCTCGGCCTCTCCGTCGACTGGGACCTGTTCTACGAGACCATATCCGACAACGTGCAGAAGGCGTCACAGAAAGTCATTCCTTGAGCTCAACAAGATGAGCAGGGTCTACAGGAAGGAGGCGCCCGTTCTCTACTGCCCCAAGTGCAAGACGACCGTCTCGCAGATGGAGCTCGAAGACAAGATGATAAAGTCGAAGATAGTCTACATAAAGTTCGCGGAGGACGTCATAATAGCCACCACCAGGCCGGAGTTCCTTCCCGCATGCGTCGCGATATTCGTGAACCCGACCGACGAGAAGCACAAGGGGCTGATCGGCAAGACGGTCAAGGTGCCGCTCTTCGGCCAGGAGGTCAAGGTCATAGCTGACGACAAGGTCGACCCCGCTTTCGGGACGGGAGTCGTGATGTGCTGCACCTTCGGGGACCAGACCGACATGGAATGGTACAGGCAGTACAACCTGCCCCTCAGGATGATAATAGACGAGAACGGCAGGATGACCACCGGCTTCCTCAAGGGCGCGAAGATCAAGGAGGCGAGGGAGAAGGTCATAGCCAAGCTCAAGGAGGACGGCCTCCTGATCAAGGAGGAGGAGATAGAGCACAACGTCAACGTCCACGAGAGGTGCAAGACCGAGATAGAGCTGCTGGTCAGGATGCAGTGGTACGTCAAGTACCTCGACCTCAAGGAGAAGTTCATTGAGCAGGGAAAGAAGATAGACTGGTTCCCCAGCCACATGCAGGTCAGGTACGAGAACTGGGTCAACGGAGTCAAGTGGGACTGGGGGATCTCGAGGCAGAGGTACTTTGGAATTCCCTTCCCCGTGTGGTACTGCAAGAAGTGCGGGGAGGTTAAGTTCGCGGCTCTCGAGGAGCTGCCCGTGGATCCTACAGTCGGAAAGCCGAAGGGGAACTGCGACAAGTGCGGATCCGGCGACTTCGTCCCGGAGACGGACATAATGGACACTTGGGCGACATCTTCGCTAACGCCGCTCATAAACGCGAAGTGGTGGAACGAGGACAACTGGCTCTCGAAGATATACCCGATGAGCCTGAGGACGCAGGCGTACGAGATAATCTCCTTCTGGACGTTCACGACCATAGTCAAGTCCTATCTCCACACGAAGTCGATACCCTGGAAGGCGGTCATGGTCTCAGGGCACGCGCTCGACTCTCAGGGCAAGCCGATGCACAAGTCCGCGGGCAACACCCTCAGCCCGATGCCATTCATAGATAAGTACGGCTCCGACTCGGTGAGGTACTGGGCGAGCTCATCCGTGCTCGGGGAGGACAACTCGTTCCAGGAGAAGGACGTGGTCACCGGCAGCAGGCTGATAAACAAGCTCTGGAACGTCGCCAGGTTCATAAGCATGAACAGGACCGACTACGAGCCGCTCGCGAAGGGCACAGCCCCAACGAACGCCATAGACTACTGGGTCTTCTGCAGGATGTCCGAGACCGTGAGGAAGGCGACCGAATGCTTCGAGAGCTACGACTACTTCAAGGCGAGGAACATAGCGGAGGAGTTCTTCTGGGATTTCGCTAACAATTACATGGAGTTCGTCAAGAACAGGGTCTACGCGAAGGATCCCGAGGCGAGCAGGATGCTCGACGAGCTGCTGCTTACTGTGATGAAGCTGTTCTCCCCGTTCATGCCTTTCGTCAACGAGGAGCTCTACCAGACGGTGTTCCTCACGAACCCGAACTTCCACGGAAAGGAGAAGTCGATACACGTAAGCCCATGGCCGGTCAGCGGGAAGTTCGACGAGAAGGCGTTCGCGGAGGCTGACAAGGTGGTCAAGCTCATACTCTTCATAAGGAAGTGGAAGCACGACAACGGGCAGGCCCTCAATTCGGACATCGCGGAGCTGATACTGAGCTCCGATCTCGGGAAGGCGGCGGCGGACGTGATGGGCGCGATGAACGTGAAGAAGATAACCGTCGGAAAGGGAACGACCGAGGTGCCCGAGACTGGCATGTTCGTCGACATAAGGAAGGCCTGAGCGTCCTGTGCGCTCCGCGCCTCTTAATGTCCCATAATGTTATAACATTATCATATAAAAGCGTTTGCGGTAGATCGCGCGTAATTCCGCCCTCATAATCGCTTTTATATACGTTGACCTGTCATTACCTATAACCCAGTTATAGGAAGGAGAATGCCTAGCAAATACGAGATAGCCGCGGAGGAGACGGTGCCTTTCGCGAGGTCGATGATAGCCAGGGCTCTGATCCAGAAATACAAGATGAAGGAGACCGAGGTCGCCGAGCATCTCGGCGTCGCTCAGGCCGCGATAAGCAAGTACGTGACGGAGAACAGCTCCAAGGCGCTCGACGCGAAAGTGAGATGCATAGAGTCGAAGATAAAGGGCGACCGCAAGCTGATAGACGGCTACATAGACAAGATCGCCGCGGGGAAGAAGGAGTACGTCAACGCGTGCATCTGCAGCATATGCAGGGCATCGAACGGATTCAGCTGCGCATTCTCGCATGCGGATCCGGAGGAGGAATGCGCCGGAAAGAGAAGGGGGAAGAAGTAGATGGTAGACGACGTCAGGGACATGCTCGCCGACGGAGGCTACAAGAAGCAGTACGGGTTCTCCACAAAGGCGGATTACGTCGATTTCCCGAAGGGGCTCTCAGAGGACGTTGTCAGGAGGATATCCGAGCTGAAGGGCGAGCCCGAATGGATGCTTCAGAAGAGGCTCCTCAGCTACAATGTTTTCACTGAGAAGCCATTGCCCTTCTGGGGCGCCGACCTTGGCGACATAGATTTCGAAGACATATACTACTACAAGATGCCGAAGTCGAAGGGCGCGAAGAGCTGGGACGACGTCCCAGCAGACATAAAGGACACTTTCGAGAAGCTCGGAGTTCCGGAGGCGGAGCGAAAGTTCTTCTCCGGGGAGGAGGCGCAGTTCGATTCAGGAGTCGTATACTCGAGCGTCAAGAAAACGCTGGACGACATGGGAGTTATATTCACCGACACGGACACCGCAATGAAGAAGTACCCCGACCTCATGAAGAAGTATTTCGGGACGGTGATACCCCTGACCGACAACAAGTTCGCATCGCTAAACACCGCGGTGTGGAGCGGAGGGAGCTTCATCTACGTTCCGAAGGGAGTGAAGGTGCCTATGCCCCTTAACGCCTATTTCAGGATAAACGCGGAGAAGATGGGACAATTCGAGAGGACTCTGATAATCGCGGATGAGGGCAGCGAGCTAACATACATCGAGGGCTGTACTGCCCCCGTGTACACGACAAATTCGCTGCACGCGGCCGTCGTGGAAGTTGTCGTGCAGAAGAACGCGCACGTGAGGTACATAACGATACAGAACTGGGCGAAGAACATCTACAACCTGACGACGCAGAGGGCCTTCGTGGAGGAGAACGCCCACATGGAGTGGATAGACACGAACCTCGGAAGCAAGGTGAACATGAAGTACCCAAGCGTGTACCTGAGGGGAAGGCGCGCTAAGGGAGAGATACTCTCGATAGCGCTCGCGAGCGAGGGGCAGAACCAGGATTCGGGTGGAAAGGCGTACCATCTCGCCCCCGACACAGTATCGAGAATAGTCTCAAAGAGCATCTCGAAGGGAACCGGTCTCGCAACATTCAGGGGGCTCCTGCACGTGGGCAGCAACGCCGGGAACTCCACGTCGAACACTGTCTGCAACGCGCTTCTCATCGACGGGAACGCGAGGACCAACACCTTCCCCTATGTGGACGTCCAGAGGGACGACGCGATGGTGAGCCACGAGGCGAAGGTGGGCAAGATAAGCGAGGAGGAGGTCTTCTACCTGATGTCGAGGGGAATAGCCGAGAGCGACGCGATCGCGATGATAATACTCGGGTTCCTCAAGGACTTCAGCGAGGCGGTGCCGCTCGAATACTCGCTCGAGCTCAAGAGGCTGATAAAACTGAACATGGCAGGGTCCGTAGGTTAATGGGTAGGTTCGCTTGGAATACGGAAAACTTTTCGAGGATGCCGTCGGAGGCCATGGCGAGCTTCTGCAGGGGACGGGCGAGCTGTACTCAAAGTACTCACTAAACCTCAAGATGCCCGCGGTGCCCAAGGCGGCAGTCCAGGAAAAGGCTACCGGCGTTCTGAGGGACATGATAGTCGCAGAGTCAAAGATGAGATTCGACCTTTTCAACGAGGCCGATTCTTTCTCCACGAAAAGCAGCCTCATAACACTCTCAAAGAACGGGAAGGCGCAGTACTCCGAGAACGAGTTCTCGCCTTTCGAGGAGAGACTCGCCGGATTCGTAAGGAAGTCATCGAGGAACACGATCGTCGTGAAGGTGCCTGACAAGACGAAGGCGAAGCTAAACCTCCTTTTCATCGGAGGAACGAGTCCGCTCCCTGTTCAGCTGCTTGTAGATGTCGGAGACGGCTCTTCCCTCGACCTGTTCGAATGGTTCGGGTCCGTGTCGGTGGGAATCCCGATGGTCGCCCCTTTCCAGGTGATCAACGTCGGGAAGAACTCAAGGGTCGAGGCGAGCATGCTCCACAACGAGAGCCTCTTCGCGACTATCGGCGCGATGAACGTCGCAAAAGCACTTGAAGGATCATCGCTTAGGATCAACTCCGTATATTGCGGAGGGGGGATCACGAAGTCAACTACCATCGCCGAGGCGGCGGGAGCCGGAAGCAGCGTCCTCGCAAACGAGATCGTCCTCGGGCAATGCGGCCCAGAAGTTCGACATAAACACGTTCATGCTGAACTCGAACAGGTCCACGAACGCATCGCTGAAATCAGGCGCAGTCCTCAAGGGCAGGTCAGAGTGCATTTTCAAGGGCTACGCGAGCGTGGCGAAGGGCGCCGCAGGATCGAGCTCCAACGTGGAGGAGAGGGCGATAGTGGCGGACCCGGAGGCAAGGATGCATTCGCTCCCCGACATGGCGATAGCCTGCAATGACGTGGCGCTCGCGTCCCACAGCGCGTCGACCTCCCCTATAGATCCCGAGATGCTCTTCTACCTGAACAGCAGGGGCGTTAACAGCGAGAGGGCGAAGAGGATGCTGATAGCCAGCTTCATGTCGAGATACCTGGCTGATTTCGGAAACGATATAGTAAAAGAGATTGCAGTTTCAATACTTCTTGACAAGCTCGACCGTGGCGTCAACTCGCAGGTGCCTGCGATAAGCGCAAAGAGCATGTGGATAGTCCCGAAGAGGGTGAATGAATGAAGCTCGAGATAAGGAACCTGCACCTCGAAGTCGAGGGGAAGGAGATAATAAAGGGCATAAGCCTGACGATAAACAAGGGCGAGTTCCACGTGCTCATGGGCCCAAACGGCTCCGGAAAGACGACGCTCTCCAAGGCGATAATGGGAGTCCCAAGATAACGGTCACCAAGGGGGACATACTTGCTGACGGGAAGAGCATACTCGCCCTCTCCGCGGACGAGCGCGCAAGGCTCGGCCTGTTCCTGCAGTTCCAGCAGCCGGCGGAGATAGAGGGCCTCGGCCTGATGAACTTCCTGAACACCGCGAAGGCTTCGCAGCAGGAGAAAGTCTCGCTCAGGGAGTTCATGGAGGAGGTCAAGAAGACCGCGAAGTCGCTCCACATGAAGGAGGAGGTCATAGGCCGCTCGCTAAACTACGGTTTCTCGGGGGGCGAGAAGAAGAAGACCGAGATAATGCAGATGCGCCTTCTCAAGCCCAAGATCGCGATACTCGACGAGCCAGATTCCGGACTTGACGTGGACGCGGTGAAGGTGGTCGCCGAGAACGTTAACGAGTTCAGGAAGGAGACGAAGGCGGGCATACTGCTCATAACGCACTACAGCAGGATACTGAATTACATGAAGCCCGACTTCGTGCACGTCATGGTCGACGGCAAGATAGTGGAGGAGGGGGGCAAGGAGCTGGTCGACAAGATAGAGAAGGAGGGATACGGGGTCTGATGCTATGGCGAAGCTTGACGTTGAGAGGATAAGGAAAGACTTTCCGATACTCGGGACCAAGATGAGACGGGAAGCCCCTAGTTTACCTTGACAACGCTGCGACCTCGCAGAAGCCGAGGCAGGTCATAGAGGCGGTCGACGAGTTCTACAGGAGGCACAACGCTAACATACACCGGGGGATGTACAAGATCGCATGGGAGGCCACCGAGGCGTACCAGGACACGAAGGAGCTAGCGGCGAAGTTCATAGGCGCCGAATCGTACAGGAACATCATATACCTCAGGAGCACCACGGAGGCAATAAACGCGGTCGCCTGGGCGTGGGGCGACGCCAACGTCTCCAAGGGGGACCACATACTGCTCACCGAGATGGAGCACCACAGCAACATCGTTCCCTGGCAGCTGCTCGCAAAGAGGAAGGGCGCGGTTCTCGATTTCATAAGGCTCAGGGACGGGAAGTTCCTCGACCATGAGGACCTGAAGGAGAAGCTCGAGCTACGCCCGAAGATCGTCTCATTCACCCACGTCTCCAACGTGCTCGGGACGATAAACGACGCGAAGGAGATAACGAGGCTATCGCACAGGGCGGGAGCCAAGGTCATGCTCGACGCGGCGCAGTCCGTGCCGCACATGAAGGTGGACGTCGAATGACATAGGCTGCGACTTCATGGCATTCTCCGCGCACAAGATGCTCGGCCCCAGCGGCATAGGCGTCCTGTACGGGAAGGAGAGGATGCTCGAGGAGATGCCTCCGTTCAACGGTGGAGGGGACATGATAAGGAGCGTCGGCTTCAAGGAATCGACCTGGAACGAGCTGCCATGGAAATTCGAGGCGGGCACCCCGAACATAGAGGGTGCGATAGGGTTCGGCGCCGCGATGGAATACCTTAACGAGGCAGGGATGGCGAACGTCAGGAGGCACGAGGTCGAGATAACGAAGCATGCGATCGAATGCCTCGAGGCCGAGAAAGGGAGTTAGCGTCTATGGTCCCGGACATTGACGAGAGGGACAGGCGCGGGGGCGTGGTCGCCTTCCAGGTGAAGGGAGCGCACGCGCACGACGTCGCGACAATCTTCGATTCGGAGGGCATCGCGATAAGGTCGGGCCACCACTGCGCGATGCCTCTTGTCACTAAGGTGCTGGGGGTGCAGGCGGTGCCGAGGATGAGCTTCTACCTCTACACGACCAGGCAGGAGGTCGAGAAGGCCGCCAACACGGTAAGGAAGGTGAGGAAAGTGCTCAGGCTTTGCTAAGCCGAGCGCATCCGTCCCTGTGTGAAGCAGTTAAAAACATGGCAGTCATAATGTTTTCGGTTAGATTCGATGTCAACTCTCGGAAACGTCCTGGTCGCTGCTGGCATAGGCATGATGATCGTCTCGCTGTACCTTGCATACTCACTGTACACGAGCCTATCAAACCAGGGGCCAGCCCCCGTATCGCAGACCAACATGACATCCTCCAGCGCCGCTGCCGCCCTGGTCAACGACGTCAGCTCCACCGTGTCGCAGGAGTCGTACATAATACTCAAGATAGTGATCTTCTTCCTGCTGGCGAGCGTCGGGTACAAGTTCGCTCGCCTCGGGCTCGAAGCGAACAGGGATTCGGTGGAGAGGGACAGGAAGGAGGACGAGGAGATCAAGAACAAGAAGTGATCTCAGCTGCTTCCGACAAGGGCCGTCCCTACCGCAATGATGAGTATTCCCGTCCATCTCAGGGCAGGCACCTGCTCCCCAAGGAAAAGGAACGCTATCGCGCTTGCGAATATGTAACTGAGCCCCGTGAATCCGTACGCCCAGCTCAGATGCGTCCTGCTGAGCACGTAGAAGTATATCACTGTCGAGACGAGGTAGCTGATCAGCCCCATGACAAGGAAGACGAATAGCCGACGAAGTGCCGCTCGAGACGCCCAGCTTGAACAGGATCTGCCCCGCCGCCCCCAGCATCGTGCTGCAGAAGAGCATGAGGACGTAGAGCTTCCTTGCCTTGTTTCATCCTAACCATCTCACAGCGTGAACGATATCACGACTATGCCCGCGATTATCATGAGTCATTCCTGCGATCCTGCGCACGCTCATCCTCTCCTTCAGCACGTACTTGGATATGAGCAGTACGAAGATGAGGCTGCTAGAGAATATGGGATACACGAACGAGACCACAGGCGCGGCGTGGAGCGCGTACAGGTAGAAGACAAGGCTTGCAAGGTACATCGCCAGGCCTAGGAGCATGTGCCTCTTCGTCATTACCTTCCATATGCCGCTCAGGTTGATCTTGAACTTGGCGACGCTCCTCTTGAAGAGGTACTGCGCCGACGCGGCTATCGCGCCGCGACGAGAGTTATCGCTATTATCAGACGCTGTGTCGACCATGGGTCCACGGGAAAGAATCACAGCTAAGCCTTTTAACTTTAAGCGTCAATAAGACATCGTGAGAAGCATGCAAATCGACTTTCTTGAGAACGATCACGAGAAGCGGGCATTCATATTCTCCCTCGGAGTGATAGTGCTGACCATCCTGGCGGTGGCGGCCTTCGTACTGACGGGAGGAAGCATCATATTCTACTTCTTCATGGTGCTTGAGCTGATCCTCGGGTTCTACATGGTGTACCACATATCCAACGCTCCCGTCGAGGAGAAGCCGCCTAAGGCCCTCGCGAAGAAGTCAGGAAGGAAACGTTAGCTGGTCAAATGCGAAACCTGATAATGGCGGAAAAGCCAAGCGTAGCGCTAGGATAGCCATGTCTCTGGGCGACGGCAGGCCGCTCAGGAAGAGCTTCAACGGCGTCGGGCTACTTCGAGCTCGTGAACAAGGGCGACACGCTTTCGTCGTCGCCGCCGCGGGCCACCTTTTCTCGCTCCCAGAAGGGGCGCGAACCACGCTGCCCGTCTTCGACGTCGAGTGGGTCCCGTCGTTCAAGGTGAACAAGTCGGCGTACTTCACCAAGAAGTACCTCGACACGATACAGGAGGTCGGCAAGACCTGCGACTCTTCATGAACGCCTGCGACTACGACATCGAGGGCACGGTCATAGGCACAAACATAATCAAAGTACGTCCAGGCCGGAGACGTCAACGCGAGATTACCGGGACAACGTCAGGAGGATGCACTTCTCCACGACCACGACTCCAGGACCTGCTCGCCTCCTACGAGAAGAGGCAGGGCTTCGACTGGACCTAACTTCGACGCCGGCGAGACCAGGCACATGATGGACTGGATGTGGGGCATAAACCTGAGCAGGGCGCTGATGCACGCCATCTACTCCGGCGGCAACAGGAAGATGATGAGCATAGGCAGGGTCCAGGGGCCCACTCTCGCGATACTCGCCGTGCAGGGAGAAGGAGATCAAGGCACTTCAAGCCGAAGGACTACTGGAAGGTGTTCGTAGTCGTGAAGGGCACGGACTTCGAGAACAAGCGCGGCGCGATCTTCGAGGACGACGTCGCGCAGGAGCTCGATGTCAAGGCAGCGAGGGCGCGAAGGCGAAGGTCGAGAACGTCGACGTCAGGCGAGGCGAGCGATGAGCCCGTTCCCGCCCTTCGACCTGACTTCGCTGCAGCTCGAGGCAAGCAGGGCGCTGGGCTCGACCCGTCAAAGACCCTCGCCCTGGCGCAGTCGCTCTACGAGCGCTCCTTCATCTCATACCCGAGGACGTCCTCGCAGAAGCTGCCGCTCTCGCTCAACCTGCCAAGGATAATAACCGAGCTCGCGACGAACCCCGCATACGCCGAGATCGCGAAGCGCTGATAAGGGCCTCGAGGTTCAGGCCGGCGGAGGGCGGCAAGGAGGACGAGGCGCACCCCGCGATATATCCCGACGGGCGAGCTGCCCGAGAGGCTCGCGCCGGAGGAGGCCAAGCTCTACGACCTGATAGTGAGGAGGTTCCTCTCGGTCTTCGGCGACTACGCGAGATCGAGCACACGACCGTGCTGCTCTCAATAGACGAGCGAGAAGTACGAGGCGCAGGGCAGCAGGGTCACGAAGGAGGGCTGGCTCGCCTCCTACACTTACTACAAGCCGGACCAGAAGACGATCCCCGCCGTTCGCGCAGGGCGCGACGATCGGCGTGGACAAGGCGCAGTCCAAGAAGCTCGCGACGAAGCCCCCGGACAGGTTCTCCAAGGCGAGCCTAATCGCGCTCCTGGAGAAGAAGGACCTCGGCACCAAGGCTACGAGGGCCGCGATAGTCGACACGCTATTCAACAGGGGCTACATAAACAACAAGCGCATCGAGGTCACCGACTACGGGATGAGCGTCTACGAGGCGCTCAAGGACAACTGCGATCCGATACTCGACGAGGAGATCACGAAGAAGCTCGAGCGACGACATGGAGGAGATAATCCACGGGAAGACCACCAAGGCAGCAGGTGATAGCAGGAGGGCAAGGGCATGATAACCAACATAATCACGACGTTCATCAAGAACGAGAAGCAGATAAGCCAGAGCTCAGCAAGGGGCTGGAGCAGACCAAGGAGTCGAACATACTGGGCAAGTGCCTGAAGGACGGCGGCAACCTCGTCGTCAAGTACTCGAGGCTGGGCAAGCAGTTCGCGGCGTGCGCGAACTGGCCGAACTGCAACAACACCTATCCGCTGCCGCAGAACGCGAAGATAGTCCCCACCGGGAAGGTCTGCGAGTTCTGCAAGACGCCGAAAGTCAAGGTCTTCAGGCAGGGCAAGGTCTTCGAGATGGACCTCGATCCCAACTGCGTGAGCAAGAAGAACTGGGCGAAGCGAAGGCCGCGAGTAACGATCAAGCCCCCCGTGAAGCCGTCCGGGCATCGCGAAGGCACCTGTGCCGAAACCTGCACAGATCAAAGCCTGTCGCGATACCCATTGCAGCTCCCGCTGCCGCCACCGTTGCCCCTGCTAACACGCCGCAGCACCTGCAAGCGCAGGCGAAGACTGATAAAGCAGATATACCAACTGAAAAACGAAGCCAATCGCTGCGAAGAAAGGCCACGGCCAAAAGGCTGCGAAGCAGAAAGCCGAAAGCCAAGAAGTGATTGAGTTGTTCATATATCCCAAAAACGTATCAGGAAGCTGAAGAGGGGCCCGCAGGTCATACTCCCCAAGGACATAGGCATGATCATCGCATACTCCGGAATCGACAAGAACAGCGTCTGCGTCGACGCGGGCACCGGGAGCGGCTGGCTCGCGGTTAGTCTCGCGAGACTGTGCAAGCACGTCTACAGCTACGATTTGCGCGTACGACTTCCTGAAGATAGCGGAGTACAACGTGAACTACCTCGGCCTCGACAACGTGGACGCTCAGAGAACGGCGACGTCACCAAGAAGATAAACGAGAAGGACGTCGACATCGTCACTCTGGACCTTCCCGGCTCGGAGAAGGCGCTGAGGAACGCGAAGAAGGCACTGAAGCCCGACGGGACGGTCGTGGGCTACCTGCCCCACATGGAGCAGGTGAAGAAGTACGTGATGAAGCTCGAGTCACTCAAGTTTGTCGACATCCACACTGTCGAGGTAATTGTCAGGGACTTGCTTGTCAGGAAAGAGGGGACGAGGCCGACGAACACCGGCCTTTGGCACACTGCATATCTGGTTTTTGCTCGCAGGGGAGAGAATGATGGAGATGCACCAGGTCATAATAAGGCATGACAGAAACGCGCTAGTGCGCAATGAAGACAAGGTTGTCGCAAAAATACTTAAAGCGACCAATTTCAAGATAGAAAAGGAGATATTCCGCGGAAGATACTACCACAATGGCAGAACGCTTACGGGAAGCATACTCTATAAGGGAGTCTACAAAGGAATGCCTTCCGTGCTGAAAGTGCAGGGGCTCAGGCTCGCAGAATCCGAAAGCAAGATAATCCGCGTCTTTGAAAGCCAGAACAAGAGCAAGAAGATACATGCGCCTAAGCAGTACCTCGTCAAAGAATGGGAAGAGGGGCCAGAATATGGATTCTCCATCAGCGAGTATGTCGATGCTCCGACCATATGCGAAAGGCCGTTCGCGACGCGAGAACAGATGAGGGACTTCGCCCGTTTCTATCAAGAATACAGGACAAAGGCAATAACTAAGCCTTGGATCGAACCCTCTTCGACTATCTACGTATCCGACCGGGCTAAAAGGGAGGATGTGCTTTCCTCCGTGATAAGCAAGGTTGATGAATGGAGAAGGACCGCGGAGAAGAAAGGGAGGCTGTCTTCAGAGGACTACGCACCTTACTTACTCAGATTCTTATCCTCTGGCTGCAAAGTATGTCCCAGGAATGGATGTGGAGTTCATGCACAGGGAACTTACCGCGCAGCATGTCTTCAAGCTTCGCGACGGCTCGTATAGGATATTCTCTAACCTGCTTTGGGGATACAGGCTCGAATGGGCTGACCTTTCATACGTTATATGGAGGTCGATACTCGATATCTCAGACAACAAGTGCTCCTTCGAAAAGCTGCTCGAATACGTCCAGGCGTGGCTTAGGGTGTACGACACCATTCCCGTGACGAGGAATGACAAGGAATTTGGCAAGAAGATAAGGTTCCTTATACTGGAGAGGATGATCGGAATAATCGTAGCAGATATGGGATTCGGCGAGTATTGGGGGTCGAAGGAAGGGAGGAGATATTTCAAGCACATGCTAAAATTGAATCAAAAACTCTTCGACCACTTCGCGTCCGAACTCGAAGGATGAGCGGTCCTACTTCTTCTCAAGCAGCGCGAGGCTCGCGATCATCGCCTCGAGCTGTATCCTCTCGTTCGCGCCCTCCACTATGCGGAAGTTGAACTCGCCTATCGCCTTGATTATGTTGAGCTTCATGTTGTCGGTTGCCTGGAGCGTCAGCGACTCCCTGTAGCACTGCAGGAGTATGTCCTCGCCGCTCATGCCGTATGAAAGCATCAGTGTGTTGAGCTCGTTTCGCGCCTTCTGGAAGTCGCCCTCTATCGCGTACCTGAGCATCGAGCTGACCTCCTTGGGCCTCGCGCGTGACGCGATGTCGTATATCGCCCTCTCGCTTATCTTGGGATTGAGCACCGCCGCGCTCTGGAGTATGTTTATCAGCTTCCTCAGGTCCCCTTCGCTCACGTATACGAGCGCCTCAGTAGCCTTCTCGTCTATCTCAAGTCCCTCCGCCTTCTCGACCCTCTTTATCTAGCCTCTTCACCTCCTCCTCGTTGAGGGGCTTGAATCTGAGCACCACGCACCTGCTCTGTATCGGCTCTATTATCTTGCTCGCGTAGTTGGCGCTGAATACGAACCTTGTCGTTGCGGAGTACCTCTCCATCGTCCTCCTTAGGGCGTGCTGCGCCTCCGGTGTAAGCGCGTCGGCCTCGTCCAGGAATATTATCTTCACGAGCCCGCTGGTCAGCGGCACAGTCCTTGCGAACTCCTTTACCTTTCCCCTTATGACGTCTATTCCCCTTGAGTCGCTTGCGTTGAGCTCGAGGAAAGCCTCGTCGTATGTTCTCGCCGTAGAGCTCCTTCGCCATCGCTATCGCAGAGGTGGTCTTGCCCACTCCCGCGGGACCAGCGAAGATCATGTTCGGGAAGCTCTTGGCCTTGACGAATGCGCTCAGCCTCTCCGAGATGGCGTCCTGGCCTATGACTTCCTCTATCTTCGACGGCCTGTACTTCTCGGTCCAAGCTATGTCTTCGATGTTGACCATAAGGATTACTGCACTACTATTAGGGTTAGATAAACTATTTATTGCTTGGTTCTGGCGCTTCCCTTCGCCTTCCTCACCTTGTCAGCGATCTTCTTTCTAAGGAGCACCATTCCAGATCCGAGTATGAAAGCGACCGATCCCAGGTAAAGGAACTCGTGAACAGTGTTGATGCAGTCGCAGGCCGCCGGTGCGTTGAGGACGATTCCCACCGCAAGGGAGATCAGTCCCGCAGCCATCCATCCCGCGCCCGCAAGCGCGACCATTCCCTCCTCCTGATGTTTGCTCATGCTATCAGTTCGGCATTATGTTGTCGACAATGAACTGCGAGTCGTATGGCATCAGGTCCTTGTATCCCTCGCCCATCCCGAAGTAAAGGACAGGGACTGATGTGTCGCTGAGTATCGAGAGGGTGTTCCCTCCCTTCGCGTCAACGTCGAGCTTCGTGAGTATTACCCCGTCGAGCTTCGCCGCCTCGTTGAACTGCTTCACCTGGTCGAGAAGCGCGTTCCCCGCGATGCTCTCCCCTATGAATATGCACAGGTCCGGCTTGTTCACGCGAACCATCTTCTTCAGCTCCTCTATCAGGCTCCTGTTCGTCTCCTGCCTTCCGGCTGTGTCTATCAGCACAGCATCTAGGCCGTGAGCCTTGGCGTACGCCACCGCGTCAAAGGCTATGCTCGCGGGATCAGCGCCGTACCTCCCCTTTATCACGTCGACCCCGAGCCTCTTTGCGTGTATCTCCGACTGCTCTATCGCGGCCGCCCTGAACGTGTCGCTAGCTGATATTACGCAGCGTATCCCGTTAGAGCTTAGCATGCTCGCCATCTTCGCGATCGTGGTGGTCTTTCCCGCGCCGTTGGGCCCGAGGAAGAGTATCTTGAACGGGGTCTCGCCACTGCTCTTCCTCTCCGCAGCAAGCTTCAACACATCGATACCAGCGTTCTTGCTAAGGATCTGAAGGAGCGTGTTCCTTATCTCCTGCCTTACCCCCTTCGCAATGTCCCTCGACTCAAGCTCCTTCCCGACGAGGTTGTTGTGGAGCGTGTCTACGAATCGCTCCGCGACGTCGTAGTTCACGTCGGTCTCAAGAAGCGCAATCCTCAGCTGGTCAAGGAAGGGGTCCGCGTCCCTCTCGTTCACCCTCACCTTTCCGAGGATCGTTCCCTTTATCTTCGTTATGAATGTCACGTCCGGCTTCTTCTCATGCCTCTCAAGTGCCGCATGGGCCTCCTTCCTCTCTTCCTTCGCAACAGGAGGTTCGTGTCTTTCTTCTTTCTTCTGAATCTGTTTGACCTCCTCTCTGCGCTGCTCCTGTCTCGGCGCTTCCTTCGTCTCCTTCATTGGTTCGGAGACCTTTGTTTCCTCTTTCCTGCGTTCCGCTCCCGCCTCTTCAACGCGTTCTGTCTTCTGTTCTTCTTTCTTCTCCTCCAGTATCTCAGCGGCATCCGCCTCCTCTTCAGTCTCGATGATTACGGGCCCTTCTTCCTTAGGGATCGCTTCATGCTCCTCTTCCTTGGGCTGCTCCTGCCTCTCCTCACTCTGCTCCTCTTTTTTCTCCTCCCTTGCCTCGGCTGCCTCCTCTACTTTTTCCTCCTTCTTGCTGAGTCCATCTACGAACTGGGAGAGTTTTTTCTTTAGGCCATCAAACACTGGATCAAGCCCCGCCTTCAACCGATAGGAAACTTACTTCAGACGTGCTGCAGCCTCTCTATCTCGTACTGTATCCTGACGAGCTCGTTCTCGAGCTTCATCTTGTCATCCGCTAACCTCTTCAGCTGGATGTCGCTGGTCTCGATGCTCTTGTTGAGGTACTCCTTCGCCTCGTCCACGCTCTTGTCTATGATGTATCCCGCCCCGATGTACGTCATGACGTTCTTCATGTCCTTGACCGTGGCCTGGATGTATGTCCCTCCCTCCGCGTTTACGAGGACGTTGGATCCGCTGACCTGGTCCTTGCTGTCGAGCACGAACAGGTTCCTCCTAAGGGCGGCCTGCGCCATGCTGAATGTCGTCAGCTCGTTCATCACCGCCTCGTACTGCTGGGTGTACACGTTCTGCATGAATGTCAGCCTGTCGAGCGCTTCCTCCCTGCCACTTCTCTCTTCGGCCATCGAATCAACTATAGAATATCGTCATTTGTTTTTATATCTCTTGGGATTTGGGCGGAAACGGGCCGGCGGCGTAAGAGTGTTAAGGATATAAACTAACTCAGCCAATACTGGCTCAGGGGAAATGGATGAGTGACGTTAAAAACAAGCCGAGGATAAGCAAGTGGATAGGAGGCGGATACCTCCTTCTTACAGTGTTCGTCGCGCTTCTGTTCGCGTCGATCGCGATTTGGACCAACATCGGCTCCCTCCGTGCGGAAATCATACTCAACGTGGTCCTGCTGTTCGTCATTGCACTTATGGCGATCACAGTCTACGGATTCTATACGACGACTTACGTGATCAAGGACGGAGCGCTGAGCTCCTGGTCCCCGTTCGCCATCATATACCTGAAGGTGAAGGACATAGCGAAAGTAGAGCAGACAAGGATTCCCTTTTACTTCAAGGGATTCGGGGCGAGCCTCTACTCGGGCATATTCTACATACCCACCATCGGCTGGACGAAGGTCATAATCACGAACCTTACCGACGGGCTGCTCATAACAGACAAGAAGGGAAAGCACTACCTGATAACCCCTTCGAATCCTGGCAAGTTCCTGAAAAAGTAGGCCGTTTTTGGGACTAATCGGTTATCTCGAGAGATTCCGCTATCCTTGAGAGCTCGAATCCTGTCGTGGCCCTTCCGACCACGAGCCCCTTCGAGTTCGCCATGACGCATATGCCTATGCTGAGAGATCCGAGGTTCGCGGTGGACTGCTCCGCCTTCATCCCAGTTATCTCCTCGATCTCCTCGACGTCCTTCTCCTCCGCGCGGTTGTTGACGACCACGCCCTTGTTGGTGAGTATGTTGTGCGCGCCCACCGTGTGGTAGTTCGCTATCTTCAGCCTGTGGGTCTCGACGTCGAGGACGTCCGCTATGACCTTCTCCTCCTCCTGGCTGTAGTTCGGGTTTATTATCGCAAGCTTGTCGTTCGCGAGTATGTTGTTCCTGAGCGCGTTGTAGTCGGTCTCCATTATCCTGACCTGCACGCCGGGGATCAACTTCTTGAGTGCCTCGAGCTCATGGTGCTCAGTGCCGTAGGGCAGGAGTATCCCCTTAGAGTTGGCGGCAACGTAAAGCCCGATGAATCCCGAGCCCCCCACGCTTGCCCTTATGCCCTCGACCTTGAGGGTCTTCTCGATTATTCCCTTCTCTCCTTCGCTCGCCCCGTTCCCGACTATGAAGAATTTGTCGGTGGCTACTCCCCACGCACCGATGTAATCGTTTCCCAGTATCCTAAGCTTCTCGATTCCCATTTGTATCAGGTCTGCGTCTGAGGCTTTGCGGCCTCCTCCTTCTTCTCCTTCCTCTGCACTATCGGCTTCTTCTCGGGCTTTGGCTTCTCCTCCTTCGCCTTGGGAGCCTCCGGCTTGGCCTCGGCCTTCGCGGCCTCCTTCTTCTCCTCCTTGGGCTTGGTCAGGACGGTCACTGCCCCTGCCGTAGGCAGGCTGACTCTGAGCTTCCCGTCGACCCTGTCGAGGGCTACCGTTAGCGCCTTGAGCTTCGGTGATGCGCTCCTCGCGCTTCTTGTGAAGAACCTGTTGACGTCCTCGCCTATCTTGACGGTCGTTATGTCCGTCTTGGTGAGCCTCGCAACCTCTTCTCTTAGCATGTTCACTGCCCTGATCCTCCTCCTGTTCTTGTGAAGCTTCATCAGCTTCCTCTTCAGGTTTACCGTTATTGTCTTCGCGTCCACTTGAGCACCTATTTAATTCCGAGCTTCAGCTTCTTGCTCCTCCAGTTCCTCCTGAACTTGTTGTCGCTGAGCCTCCTGTGGGTCCTGACCATCGCGAGGACCGGGAGCCTCCTGTTCTGCTTCAGCTTCTTTCCCAGCATCATCTTCTTCGTAAAGCTCTTCTTTGTCATTTGATCACATCACTTGTGTTTGAATTCAATCTTCGACTCCGGCCTCGCCGTCATCTTGGCGAGGATCTCACGCAGCTGCGCCTCCGTTATCTTTCCGCTGACCCTGTTGCTCCTCGCCATGCTTATGAGCATATCGAGGAGTTGCGCGTACAGATCATAATTTGCCACGCGAACGTTCATAAGTCTTTCATAGGCGGGGGCGTCCATTAGCTGCTTGGCGAGGGACTTCTTCTCCTGCTCGACCTGCATCTCGCGCATCCTTCTGTATAGCTCCTTCTTCCTCTTCTCCTGCATCTCGGACTCGTTCTCGTTAGCAGAAGGCAATATCAAGCACCGCGCGTTATGTCGTTCGCAATCTTGTCGAGGAAGGACTTGCCTGCGGGCGTTATCTCCCTTCCCTTGGCTCCCTTCTTGACCAGGCCCGCCTTCTCAAGCGCGTTCAGGGCGTCGGTTATTATGCTTCCGCCCGCGTCCGCGTGGTGGTGCCTGGTGACCCTGTGCACGACCCTGCTGCCGTACCTGGTCCTCAGCCTTGACACGCCGAGGGGCCCGTTTATGTAGACCTGCCTGAGTATGGACGAGCATCTTAGGTACCAGAAGTCCTTCTGGCTCGGTATCCTCTCCTTGCTGGGCCCTGTCTTTACGAAGTCAATGTAAGCGGGTTTCACGAGTCCCTTCTCCTTGAGCTTCTCCGCGGATGCGCCTATCAGCTTCCCTGAATCTACCTCGAACACGTTAGCCATTGAATCTTGCCTTTAGTATATAGCGGTATAATGAGTACGTTAAGCTATAAATATGTAAACCTATTAATAAAAGCTAACTTATAAGCCTTATTCGCTGATGTTTTTGGTGCAATCATGAACGTTAAAATCATAGAGGACGAGTCAAAGAGCCTGGTCATAGAGCTGCACGGGTTCGACAGGAGCATCGCCGAGCTCATAAAGGAGAAGGTCTCCGAGAGCGACGACGTCGAGTTTGCGAGCGTTGAGAAGGACCACCCCGAGATCGGAGTGCCGAGGCTCGTCGTGAAGTCTTCGAAGAGCGCCAAGGCGCATGTCCTGAAGGCCATAGAGTCCCTGAAGGACGAGCTCGAGGAGCTCGAGAAGGCAATACCAAAGAAGTAGAAACCGTCTTTTTCTTAAGCGAGTCTCTTGACGAGCAGCACGCTCGTCCTGGACTCCCTGATTATGTCCGCGTCGCTCTTCCTGAAACCCAGTTTCTCGTAGAAGGGGATGGACCTCTTGGTTGACCACACGAAGATCGTATTTCTCCCGTGAGCCTTGGCCTCCAACATCGCCCATCCAACGAGCCTTGTTCCCAGGCCCTGCCTCCAGTACTTTCGGTCTATCGCGAACCAGTCTATTCCCATCACGTTCCTCGGATGCGCGTTGAGCCGATAGACGCAGACCAGAGCCATGACCTTTCCCTTGACTGTGACCACTTTCCTTTCTATGAAGGAGTATCCCTTCTCTCCCGGACCTATCTCCGCTAGAATATCGACTCTCGCCCTCCTTGCCCTGCCATTTCCCATCGTATCTGAGATGATCCTGACGCATGCGCGAAGGTCCTTCCTCTGGAAATTTCTGAACGAAAACTCCATGATGCTCGATATTGGGTTGTCGGATAAAATTAAAGAAGGGATGGGAGACGCTGCCACCGCCGCAAACAAATAAATAGTTCCGATGCCGAGCCTAATCATGAAAAGCGGCGTTAGGATTCTCGCGTTCGACGATTCCGCGTTCGGAAGCGAGGATGACAGTTCGCTCGTGGTGGGCGTCATCGGAAGGGAGAACACGGTGGAGGGAGTGATGTCCTTCAGGGTCGTGGTGGACGGAGACGATTCCACTGTTAAAATAATCGACAAGATCAGCAAGTCGAGGTTCCTCGACCAGATAAAAGTGATAGCAGTACACGGGATTTCCCTTGCGGGCCTGAATCTCGTCGACATAGAGGAGCTGAACATGAAACTCTGCCTTCCTGTGATCTGCATAGTCAGGAGCAGGCCCCACGCGGCCAAGCTCGAGAGGGCGATAAGAATCGCAGGAGCTGAGGAGAAGTTGCCTGTGCTGAAAAGGATCAACAAGATCAAGAGCAAACGCATCGAGGGGTTCTATGCGCAGTACATAGGAATGAGCGATTCCGAAGCGAAATCCATGGTTCCGAAGGCGTTCGAGATGATACGGCTCGCGCACATGATCTCATCCGGAATATCCAAGGGAGAATCCAAGGGAAGGATCTGACGGACTTAAGCGACCATTTACGTTCGATAACCCAATGTTTATATACCTCTGAAAATCAAACCATAGTATGAAGACTTTTTCTAAAATAGAAGGCGTTCGCGAAGTTTCCCCTGTCCCTTTCGTATCTGAGATGAGGCGGGATCTCCATGAATCTCTGTCTGTCAGTGTAAGCGCAAGGTGCCTGGAATCTGATTCCGGTAAGTTGGCGGTATTTGAACTCACAACGAACGGTAGCCCGTATTTTTGTGAAATGTTCAGAGGCAAGACTGTCACATTCGTACGAGGAGAAAGGTATAGCGAGCTCGAATACAAGATGTACGATGAAGAGCCGCATCTTCTCAATGAATATTATGGTGTTATGATTGACGCACACTCATTCCCTCATTCACTGAGATCAAAGATACCCGGGACTAAAGAGAGGGCGGCCTGGAAAGATCAGAAGGGCGTTGTTGAAAAGGACATAGACAGAATCGTCGCGGCCGGCATGGAGAAATCAGACCTGCCTCCCTCCAGGAAATAGCCAGATTCGGGCCCGAGTCCATTATCTGTTTCTCGGCTACCCGGATGGCCGCGCTAATCGCCGTGCCCGTTGTCTGGTTCTTACTACTCCTGCATCGGCATCAGGTATATAAACCATTTCGTACATATTAGTTGTTGCTTCCTGGGGTATTTTGTATCCCTTAGAGGCATTTGTGAAAATTGCCTTGTGCAATTAGATTTAGTCTTGAGGAATGCAAACAAGTTGCGAACTCGCAAATTGCAATCAATAATGCGGAAAACTGACAGACAGAACAGAATGTATAAAAAATCACACCAGAGCATCAAACACCAGTCGATGCTGCTGGAGGACACTGCTATCAGATTTCGACAGCCATGCAAGTTAGCTCACCGGCTTCGGTGGGCGGCGTACGGCTCAGTAACGCGTAGTCAATCTAACCTAGTGAAGAGAATACCCACGGGAAACTGTGGCTAATACACTATAGGTTAAGGAGTCTGGAAGGAACCATAACTCAAAGGGCCATGTGAATTGTAGCATGGCCGCTCTAGGATGGGACTGCGTCGGATCAGGCAGATGGCGGGGTAACGGCCCACCATACCTTTGACCCGTAGGGGCTGTGGAAGCAGGAGCCCCGAGAAGGACACTGAGACAAGGGTCCTAGCGCTACGGCGTGCAGCAGGCGCGAAACCTCCACAATGCGCGTAAGCGTGATGGGGGGAGTCTGATTGGCGTACTTCGGTATGCCTTTTGCTAAGTCTAAATCGCTTGGCGAATAAGTGCTGGGCAAGACCGGTGGCAGCCGCCACGGTAATACCGGCGGCACTAGTGGTGTCCGCGATTATTGGGCTTAAAGGGTCAGTAGCCTGCTGGAACCGTCCCACGTGAAATGTTAGCGCCTAACGCTAACGCGGGCGTGGGATACCTTCCGGCTAGGGAGTGGAAGAGGTCAGGGGTACTTGTGGGGTAGGGGTAAAATCCTGTAATCCTATAAGGACCACCGGTGGCGAAGGCGCCTGACCAGGACACATCCGACGGTGAGTGGCTAAGGCTAGGAGAACGAATCGGATTAGATACCCGAGTAGCCCTAGCAGTAAATTATGTAGACTCAGGTGTTGCGCCAGACACGTTCTTGCGCAGTACCGTAGGGAAACTGATAAGTCTACCGCCTGGGAAGTACGGCCGCAAGGTTGAAACTTAAAGCAATTGGCGGGGGAGCACCACAAGGGGTGGATGCTGCGGTTTAATTGAAAAACACGTCCGAAATATCACCTGGAGCGACGGCAGAATGAAGGTCAGACTAAAGATCTTGCCTGACGAGCCGAGAGGTGGTGCATGGCGATCGTCAGCTCGTGGTGTGAACTGTCCGGTTAAGTCCGGTAACGAGCGAGACCCTCATGGACAGTTGCCACTGATAAAGAGATTTGTCAAGCACTCTGTCTGGACCGCCTCCGTTTAAGGAGGAGGAAGGAGAGGGCGACGGTACGTCAGTATGCCCCGAATCTCCAGGGCTACACGCGGCATACAGAGGCTGCTACAATGGGTTGCGACCCCGAAAGGGGAAGCCAATCCCCCAAAAGCAGTCAAAGTCTGGATTGAGGGCTGATACTCGCCCTCATGAAACTGGAATCCCTAGTAATCGCTTGTCACTATCGAGCGGTGAATGTGTCCCCGCTCCTTGCACACACCGCCTGCCAAGTCATCCAAGCGGGGAATTAGTGAGGCAGCGCTTAATTGGCGCTTTCGAACTAATTTTTTGTGAGGGGGGCTAAGGCATAACAAGGTATCCGTAGGGGAACCTGCGGATAGATCACCTCGAAACTTTGCAAGAGTTTCATTTTCCGTTGTTATGTGCACTTTGTTCTACGCAACTTGGCATAAACCTCAAGGCTGAATCTCTTTTTCTTTTTTATTTTCAGCGAACCTGAGCCCCTGCTGTGCTCGCGCTTTTTATATATTCCGAACCCAAGTACAGGAGCATGGGAAGGAGAGTCCTCTTCGTCTGTCTAGGCAACATCTACAGGAGCCAGATAGCGGAGATACTGTTCAACAGGATGTTCAGGGGGTATCGCGCCTATTCCGCGGCGCTCGACAACAGGCACGCGGGCAAGATCGTCGGCAATGTGTTGAGAGAGAAGCACATCGAAGTTCTGGGATCAGGCCTCAAGGCAGTCGGAATCGACATCACAAGGAAAAGGAGCAAGCACGTTAAGAGAAAGGACGTCGAGAAGGCGGACTGGGTCTTCGTCATGGAGAGACCGCAGGTGAAGATGCTCTCCAGGAGGTTCCCGAAGTTCAAAGGCAAGATATTTCTGCTCGGAGAGTTTGCGCACCTCAAGAATCCGGACATGGCAGATTTTCCCAAGGAGCCGAACTTCAGGAAGACGGCCGGAAAGATAAGGAAGGCGCTTGAGATCATCAAGAAAAGGAGGCTGTTCGAGAAGGGCGGAGCCTGATTCTCAGTGTTTACCTTTTTTCAAAGCTTAAATCCTTATTGCTGCCAATCCCTACCATGCGTTTCAAGCTTACCACGGAGCTGTGCTACTTCGCGGGCCTTGCCAAGGGCAACCGCGAGATCGACAGCAGGATAGGCTTCAAGACCACGTACGACCAGCTGGCAGAGCTCTTCGTGCAGCGCGCCATCGCCCTCGGCGTCCAGCCAACGAAGATGATGATCGAGCAGCAGGAGAACTACACCCACGTATACTTCTACCACTCCAAGCTCTCAAGGCAGATCCGCGAGGTCCTAGAGATGAGGGAGTCTCTTAGCAAGAGGGGAATAGACAAGGCTGTCTCCTACGCGGCGGGGCTCTTCGACTCTTCGGGACATGCATATGCAGGCAAGGTCTACATCCGCAGGATGGACAAGAGGGACGAACTGCTCCTCGAGTTCATCGGGGTTCACACCCGCGGCGGTCGCGTAATCAACCCGAGGAGCTTCCTCGAGCTGATAAGCGGGATGAGCTTCCTCGCAAAGGGCCTGCTCGCCAAATCTCCTTCCTGACTCCGCGGGATCGAGATCTCCCTCCTCAGATTTCAATCCAATTCACCATGCTAAAGCTTTTTATATTCCAAATCTCTTTTCAATCTGGTATTGCATGATCGTTGGAGTGAAGAGGGTCTACGACAGGCGCGAACTCACCGACGGAAAGCGCGTACTGGTCGACAGGCTGTGGCCCAGGGGGGTCAAGAAGGGCACCCAGAACATAGACTCCTGGGAGAAGGACGTCGCGCCAAGCAACGAGCTGAGGAAGTGGTTCCAGCACGACCCGACGAAATGGGAGGAGTTCAAGGAGAAGTACAGGATTGAGCTCGACGACACGAAGAAGTTCCACGCCTTGATAGAGATGGCCAAGAACTCGGACATAACGCTCGTATACTCCGCTAAGGATACGGAACACAACAACGCCGTCGCGCTGGCCGAGTTCCTGAAGGAGAAGATGGATAAACCGTAAATAACGCCAACTTTTATAAACCATTAGCATCCACTGTCATATGGCGATTTTATGACAGTTTCTTATCGAGACGCACTGGGTGTAGTGATATCTATTACCGAAGGAAAGAACTTCCCACGCACCGTGGTGGTGAATGTCGAGGGTGAAAACAAAGAAGTCAAAAGTTTGGTCAGGGTAGCAAGAAGCGATGCTTTCTCTAATGTGAAAGAATTGCAGTATGCCAGAGTAACCAGCGACAACGGGAAATTCGAACTGCATCCTATTGTAGATTCAAACGGACAACCTATGCTCTGCCCTATCGACTCACCTCTCAGGAACCCGTGTATCGGGAGGAAAGGAGAAGGCTCCGTTTCTTCAAAATCTGTCTTCGCTAGAAGGAAATAGACCTCTTCTGAAGCCTACTCTGGATTATTGCAGCCGATAGCAGTAGCTCTTGTGCTTTTTATATTCTCTTGATTTCTGGAAAAATTCTTTATCGTGACGCGACGATAGAAGGGATAAATATGAAGGAGGACGGAACAGTAGTGATAGATTTCGCAGTCAAGTTTGACAGCGGACTGACTAATATCCTCAGGAAAGAGATAGGCAAGGGCGTCGATATGCCTCCCCTTAGTAAGAATCAGGGCGTGGTGCTGAAGATGGACAACTCCACTCCCGAGGAAAAGGAGCTGTTGCACGTGATCTATGGCCCGAACGGAAGGTCCATCACAATCAACGACTGCCTTAAGAGGCGAGACACAAAGAACAAAGACACCTCACTTGCACAGAAGGTCAGGAAGAACTAGTCTCTCCATATCCTGACTGAAAACTAGAAGCATTATGGCCCATAGCGGATGCTATCATAGAATTTCGAATAGTTCTTAGTTGGAACTAGAACTCTACTCTCTATAGTTTGACTGCCAACTAGAGTTATACCAACCCGAGTCCGATCAAGTACTTCATACTTCTCTCATTAACGGGGATACGGTTAACGAATCAAGTAAAAAAATCAGAGAAGATCCAGAAAGGCTGGCACAGGTTAACGAAGATAGTGATTATGTAAAAGCCATGCGAGAGTACGATAGACGTCATGCCATGCCTAAGGCGAATATTACTGAAATATCTAAAAATAATGCAACAATAAGTCATAAAATCGAAGTAAAAAACAAGCAAGATTCTGAGACAAATGTTAAAATTCGAAAAGTTAACCCAAAAATGCAGAAAATTAATGTCAATAAAATAAAACAAGAAGTCGAGCAAGAATCAAAATCCAGCAGATACAAACCCATGACTGACGAAGGAAAAAGAGAGATCAAGGAAAAAGCTTGGCATCAGCATTAAGGATAGACCTGATGTAAGTATATCTCAACCAGAAAAAAGCATCAACGTTGAGGACAAGTACTTCGATGTGTCTCATTCGAGTGCTTCAAGACCTCATGAAGAAGGAGAATGTACTGCGGCAGGGTGTGTGAATGATGCGATGATCTAGTTGGCACTAGAATTCTACTCTCTTTATCTCGACCTTCGCTATGGGGGCTATCGGAAGGAGGGTCTTCATGCCCTCGGCCTGCATGTCGCCGTTTATCAGAGCCTTGACTATGTCCTCCTTGTTCATCCTGACAGAGTATGCCAGGACGAACTCGTGGATCGCCTTCCTTATGTCGGACTTCGCCCTCATCGCTATCTTGACCCTCGTGGTTATGATGAGCTTCATCTTTATCGGGCTGCCCTCCTTGCTCTTGGCTATGTCGTAAGTGTAGACTACGTCCGCCCTCCTCTTTACCAGCGAGTGCAGGTAGCTGAACTGCTGAGCGAGATACTCGACGTCCGTGTTGGCGACGTTCCCGTTCGCCTCCCTGACCCTGAGCCCTATTACTGATGCGGCGTGGTTTGGATTCTTCGTTATCCAGGATAGGCTGACCTTCATGACCCTCCCGATGACGCTCTTCTCGTCTGCGGCAGGGATGCTGCCTATTACCTCAGTTGAGATGACCTTGGGTGCGTAGACGTCGAACCACTGCTTCATCTTCCACTTGTCCGCTTTCTTTGTTACCGCCATTCAATTTCCTCAGGTCTCCTTTATCATCAACGCAGCCTGCTCTGGGTCGTACTTCCACGTGTCCGGAAGCTTGCCTTCCCTCTTGTAGTACTTGCTGAGCCTCCAGATCTTTGACTCGACCCTCTTGAGCCTTGTGTTGTTGTGAATATCCCTGTGATTTGTCTTGAGGTGCTTTCGCATGTTGACGGCCCTCTTCATTAGGTCCATCATGTCCGAAGGTATCGCTCCCTCGAATCCCTTCTCCCTGAGGAACACGCTGAGCCTCTTGCCGAGAAGCGGCCTGACGTATCCGACGCCGAGCTCCTTCTTGAGGGTCTGCCCGATCATGGCGCCCTTCATGCCCTGCTTTGCGTAGGCGACTATCGCCTCCTCCACCTGGCCCTTGTCAGCGTCAACCTTCAGCTCGCTCTCGAGGGGCTTCCTCGACTTCGACTTGCCGTGCCTTCTGGTGTGTAACCTCGCCATTAATATCACATAAAACCAAGAAACGTCGCTGTCTGTCTCGTAGTTTAACATATACTATTAATCGAAAACATTTATAAATTGGCTTTCCTGTCAATGATGGTTTAGAGAACGGTCCTGCAGCGTCTCGACCTTTTCCACATCCTTATTCGGCCCAGCAACGTTAATAAATAAAAAGAAAGCAATGCCCTCCCATGAGCAAGAAATGTTTCGTGGTTGAGCGCGATCTCTTGGAGAAGGCAGGGTTCCTTGCAGGGATCGGCGGCTACAAGTACACCCCTTTGAATGACTCGATCTTCCGATCCTTATGCGCATAATGGAAGAGCACGGCTCCTACAGGGAGCGGTTCGGTGAGGGCGGAGCCGAGAGCGACGAGAGGTACAAGCAGATCATTCCCTATATATTCGTCCTGGACCACCAGGGGAAGTTCCTCGCCTTCCAGCGCGCAACCTCCGGCGCCGACTATCACGAGTCTAGGCTGAGGGGGAAGATCTCCCTTGGAATAGGAGGTCATGTGGACGATGGCGAGACCCCGGACACGGCCCTTCTAAGGGAGTTCGACGAGGAGGCCGAGCTGGTCTCGAACGGCTCGGTGGTGAAGTTTGAGGATTACAAAGACGGGATAGCGGGGCTTAAGAGGCACGTCGACGCCGAGTACGTCGGCATAATAGACGACGAGACGACGCCAGTCGACAGGGTGCACCTCTGCCTCGCGGCGAGGATCCGGCTGCCGGAGGGCTGCTCGGTGAACGTCAAGCACGGGGAGAACACCAGGTTCTGGTACCTGACCCCCCAGGAGTACATCGGAATGAAGGACCGGAAGGAGATAGAGACCGAAAGGTGGGCCGAAATCGTCTTCGAGAACGCCATACTCGGGAAGGGCTGAACTGACCCTTTTCCGCCTCCCGTTCCGCACCTCCTTTCCGGCACTGCCGACGATTTCTACGACGTCTGTTTTGGGTTTAATCCGCCCAAATCCATAGAAAGATTTAAATATCTAATCCTACACATTTTTAGTGCTCGTCCTGGTGAAAATTTATAAAGGTATCTGATATTGAAAAAGTTCAATGGTGAGAGATTGTCAAAAGCGAAGAAAACTCAGGGTCAGGGGAAGACAGAAGACGTAATCCACAGTCAGAACCGTGCCGTTTCCAGGTCTGCCGCAACCGGCACGATGCAGGAATCGGAGCCGATGATGGAGCAGCAGCACCAGCGCCTTGGAGAGGCACACCAGCGCCTTGGAGTGGTCCACGGCGAGGGAGGCCCGAAGCTGATAGAGGGAGTCAAGAAGTGCCCGAGCTGCAACAGCGGGGACATCATATTCGATACGGAGAGGGGAGAGTACGTATGCAACAGCTGCGGACTCGTCATAGAGGAGAACGTGACCGACGTCGGACCCGAATGGAGGGCCTTCGACGCCGACCAGAGGAACGCAAGGGCTAGGACCGGTGCTCCGATCAAGTACATGAAGCCAAACAAGGGCCTCGTGACAGAAATTGACATGTATAACAAGGACATAAGGGGAGCGAAGCTGCCTTCAAAGAGGCAGGCGCAGCTCTACAGGATCAGGAAGTGGCACAAGAGGGCGTCCATCGCAAGCTCGAGCGAGAGGAACTACCTTGTCGCGCTGCCTGAGCTCAACAGGGTCGCAAGCTACCTCGGTCTCCCGGACAACATAAGGGAGAGCGCGGCGCTTCTATACAGGAACTGCGTCAAGAACAACCTGATAAGGGGAAGGCCCATAGAGACGGTCGTCAACGCCGCCCTGTACGCAACCTGCAGGCAATCCGGAATGCCAAGGACGCTTGACGAGATCTCGCAGATCTCAGGGGTGCCCAAGAAGGAGATAGGGAGGACCTACAGGGTCATAGCCCACGAGCTGGGCCTCAGGATACCTCTTACTGATCCGGTCATGTACGTGCCAAGGTACGTCGCTGCGCTCAAGCTGAGCGGAGAGGCGCAGGAGAAGTCGGTGCTGCTGCTCAAGCAGGCCATGAAGCGCGGCCTTGTTAGCGGAAGGAGCCCTACAGGGGTCTCCGCCGCTGCGGTCTACATCGCGAGCGCCCTAGTTGGCGAGCGCAGGACCCAGAAGGAGGTCGCCGAGGTCGCTGGAGTGACTGAAGTGACGATAAGGAACAGGTACAGGGAGCTGAAGAAGGAGCTCAACATCGACGTCAACCTCTAGGTTGGTCAGATGAGGCTCGCTCCGCTCCTCTTCCTCGCCTGCTTCGCCTGCCTGGCTCTCCAGGCGGGCGCGCAGACCTTCGGGTCCAACGACACGAAGGCTTACGCGAACACCACGATACACAACGCGCTGAACGTGATAAACGCGGTGAACGAGAGCGGATACCTCATATTCTACCCCAACCTCACCCAGGCGTACGCGGACATCAACCAGTCCATGGCGCTCTACAACAACTCGCCTTCTGCCGCGGTCGTGCTGGCCAACAAGGCTTCTCTCGAAGCCGACAACCAGTACATGCAGATAAGCACGTACAGGCAGGAGTCGATAGTCGTGATGCTCGCCCTTACCGCGGTCTTCGCGTATGCTGTGATGAGGGTCGTAACTCCCGTCTCCGCGAAGAGGAAGCAGAAGAAGCAAAGGAAATGATGCGCCTCCCTGCTAAAAACAAAATCCGCTAACCCTTATTAAAGATATTTCTTTATTGATGGCAGTGGTGGGATGGAAGGAAACTCTAATGATATTGCAAATCAAAACTTTGGAGACTATTTCTCATCGAAGGTGGAAGACCTATTGCATCTTAAGCGCGCGGATCTTGACTACAAAGCCAAGGAAACGACTTTAGAACTCTTTGAGAAATTGGGGGCGCATCGACTCGCATACATAGAAGTGAACTACTCGAAGGATATAGTTGATTGCCATGGCTTTGGAGCAAAGCCGGATTACCGCGAGGCTATAGGGAGGGTTATTGGAGTGTTGAGCCATGACGTTCCAAAAGAAGGCTCACAGAACATTACTCTCTTCGAGAATGATAAGTTCATCGCACTTAACGGAGGAGGAAATGAATGGCATGGATGGCGGGATAGTAGAAAAGGGTTTTCTGTACTGTCCAATGAGCTTTCAAAGGTCAACGTCGTGGAGTTCAAAGAAGAGAGGGAGATAAGTGACTTTTATTCCGCGTCATATTATGAACTCCAGAAATCGGGGCTTATCTCGATGACGATATTCGTAGGACCGGAGCAGGTCATTCAGGACAAGGTCAATAAGTTTCTTGAAGGGGATAGCTCGCTCCGAAAGGTAGATATTCTGAACAAGCTGGACCTTCCTATCACTGATGAGCTGTCTAAGGAACTGAACTCTGATGTCAGATCCGACCTTCTGCGCCTGTTCGAACTTTCTAGAGGAAGAGACAAAGATAAAACTCCTGAATTAAAGGAGAAAAGGATAGCCAAGATCGAAGAAACGCTTGAGAGAGTGGACAAATACAGCTCGATAGACAGGAACCTCTTGGATCAGAGCATAATCCTGGCTCGCTGTGCCAAGATAGACGTCAGGAAACTCCTTTTGGACACAAATGAATATGTGGACCGTTACAGGGAATCCAAACCGCAAAAAGTTACGACAAGGTAGATCCGAAATCCCACACTATTAAAACTTTGGCTTTCAATTAGTTTCGATTGGATGCAGGAGAAGCTCTTCCCCCTGGACGCGAAGGTCAACAAGGTTCTCGGAGTGCTCAGCATACTCGTCCAGAACAAGGGCAGGCTGAAGCTATCCAGCCTCTCAAGGCTCTACAAGAGCAACATCGACAACATGCTATCTGAGGTAAACGCGGCCAAGATGCTCGGAGCTCGTCAAGGTCGGAAACGACGAGATCTCGCTCACGGTCCTCGGGAACGAGCTGCACGAGAACGTGCCGGGGGCGAAGAAGGAGGTAAGGGACAGGCTCAAGGAGATAGAGCCTTTCAAGTCCGCGTACAATCTAACGAAGGGGAAGGGCTACATAGTCGGTGACGACATACTCGAAAGGATAGCGAAGAAGGGTATCTACCTCCAGACGGATCCGAAGAAGAGCAAGGCGCTCATCGACACAGTGCTCCTTCAGTGGGGGATAATGTTCGGCGTAATCTCCTACGACGGGAAGGAGCGGGTCTGGGGGCAGCGCAGTTTGATTTTTCACCAAAGGTCGGTATCATGGACAAAAGCAGACAAAGGAACCAGTTCTGCCAGAGTTGTGGCATGCCTATGGAGACTACTGCCTCCTTCGGGACCAACAATGACGGGAGCAGGAACGAAGATTACTGCACCTACTGCTATCAGAAGGGCAGGTTCACGGATCCCGACATCACCGTGGACCAGATGATTGCGAAGTGCGTAGGAATGACTAGGCAGCTCAACATTCCCGAATCGCAGTTCAAGCAGATCATACCGACGCTCAAGCGATGGAGGAAGATAAAGAAATAGCCCTTCTTACTGACGGTTTCAGGCCTCCGATGCGTAGAGATCCTTGAATATCCTGTCGGTGACCTTCGCGAAGTCCGCGTTCTGCCTGTTCCTGGGGTATGGCAGGTCGACCTTTATCTCGTCGACTATCCTCGACGGTATCTTGGAGAGCACTATTATCCTGTCCGAGAGCTCCACCACCTCGTCGACGTTGTGGCTCACCATTATCACCGACCTGACTCTAAGCTTCTCGTTCTTGAGTATGCTGTGCACCTCCCCCCTCAGCTGTTCCGCCGTCAGCTCGTCAAGGGAGCTGAAGGGCTCGTCCATTATGAGGAGCTCCGGGCCAGAGACCAGCGCCCTCGCGACTCCTACTCGCTGCCTCATCCCTCCGCTGAGCTCGCTTGGGTATGCGGTCTCGAACCCCTGGAGTTTCACCTGGTCGAGCGCGTCCATGCACTTCCTCTCCTTGACCGCCTCGCTCATCTTGGAGTCCTCTATCGCGAGCTTCACGTTCTCAAGGGCTGTCTTCCACGGAATCAGCGCTATGTTCTGGAAGATCATCGACATCCCGTACGGGGGTTCCCTGACCTCCCTCTCGTTGAAGAGGACCTTCCCGTGGGTGGGCTTCTGCAGGCCTATTATCGTCCTTATGAGGGACGACTTCCCGCATCCCGAAGGGCCTATGACCGAGACGAACTCGTCGTCGTTGACGTTGAATGAGACGTTGCCAATGACCTTTAGCTCCCTTTCTCCGTTGAAGTAGCTTATGCCAACGCCCTCAACCTTGACTATGGTCCTCAGCCAAACACCAAACTAAACATCCATCCTATATCTCAATGTAACTTTTTTATAGACTCGTTGCCACACGAGTCTGTTTATCACGACTATCATGACTACCATCGCGGCGAGCGCAAGGCCCATCTCCACAAGGTTTCCCTTGAATACCGCGATATCAAGGAGCTTTCCAATCCCGTTGTTCACCTGCGTAAGCACGCACAGGTTGCCCTGGAACTGTTGGGTGATGCAGGATGCGGCGGTCTTCCCTGACGTCTCTATGCTGAAGTACTCCGCGACTATGAGCGCGTTCCACGCTCCTCCTACTGCGGTTATGGATCCTGTGACGAAAGAGGGAAGTATCGCGGGCACATAGACGTTCCTCCAAGCGTCCGTCCACTTCATCCTGAGTATGCCAACCAGGTCCTTGAACTCGCCGGGAACCGTCCTCATTCCCGAGACCACGCTGAAGAGGAGGTACCAGATCATCGAGAGGAAGATCACGCTGAGGGCGGTGAGCTCGTTGCCGAACGGCAGGAGGAAGAGGACCGCGACTATCGCGGGGAGAAGTATGGTTGCTGGTATCGCGGATATCACCTGGAGGACGGCCATAACGGGCGCGTACACGCGCTCCGACTTCGCGACCTTTATCCCGACGGGGATCGCGATAACCGCACAGACGAAATACATCGCCCAGACCCTCGCGAATGAGGCCGCGAGTGCAGAAGCGACCGCCGGCAGGTAGCCGTAGGCGCCGTATGCGACCGTCGCGATTGTGAAAAGTGCGCAGACCACGAGTATGAAGATTTCCGTCGCCCTGCCCTTCCTATCTGTCTTCTCGAGCCTTGTCTCATGCTCGTCGAACGAGGAGGCGCTGTTCTTCTGGGACTTTATCTTGAACTTCGGCATTATCCTTCCGATTACTCCCGCTACCGAGCGGTAGAAGTCAAGCACGATCGATTTCTTCTCCTGTTTCTGCTCCTGGGAGAATGAGAATCGCTCAGAGTACAGTGAGAGAGGCCTTAGGAAGAGTATGTTCGTTGCTATTATGGCGAGTATGAGTGCTAGGACAGCGGCTGCGTATGCGATCGGGTTGTTCTCAAGGACGAGCTTGGCTATCTCCGCCCCTATCCCGTATGTCACTGAGAAGTTGCTGCTTCCTATTGAGAAGATCTCGCTCGTTACCAGGTAGAAGAGGCCTATTGACCATGAGATTATCGATTGGTATGCGATCCTCGGCATCGCGGCGGGTATGTACAGTTCGCTGACGAGTCTGAACCCGGACATGTGATTAAGCCTTGCGAGCTCGATGAAGTCCGAGGGTATGGCTTTCACCGCCTCGTAGACCCCGAAGGTTATGTTCCATGACATGCTGGTGAAGATGAGCAGGATCACCGCCATGTTTATGCCGATGTAGTTCGGGATTATGGAGACTATGACGTATATCGCGACGGGGAAGAAGGCGAGGATCGGAAGGGTCTGGAGTATGTCAAGGACCGGAAGGATCACCCCCTCCGCCTTCCTGTTGGTCGCCGCTGTTATGCCGACTATTATGCTGAATGACTATCGAGAGGAACAGCGCGATGAATAGCCTGGACCAGGAAGCGGCTAGGTCAAGCGCGAGCTCTGTTGGAAGGTACACGCTTAGCTAAGAGAATCAAAGCTTTTAATATATCTGGCTCAGGGGTCAGCCGAGCCTGTAGACGCTGCTCCCCTTGGTGACGGGAACGCTGAGCTTTATCCCGACGTCGTCCCCTTCATAGGCTTCCGTGACGTCCCTTCTGTCTATCTGCATGCTGTTCACCCTCTGCCTGAGGACGTACTCCTCGTTCTCGATCTCGATCGTGTCCCCGACCTTGAGGTCCCCAGTAAGCATCACCGCCGCGACGTTTATCTTCGCGAAGAAGCCGTCCACGCTTCCTACCAGGTTCCTTCCATTCTGCAGGCTACTCCCGCTACTAACGCCCTGGGATATCGCGCCTATCTCGCCGTCGTCCTCCGCAGGGGCTGCAGGCGCCGAAGCCGCCGCCTTCCTGGCCTCCATCGCGTCAAGGACCTCCATAGCGTTGTCTAGATCGTCCACGGCATCACATGATGCTCTCGCAGATAGCTTATTTAAGCGTTTCACAGCTCAGATAGTATGGAGGTGCTGATGATGAAGAAGAGGAACATAAAGAAGGACATGAACTCGCTTGTGTCCAACTTCCTGTCATACCTACTCACAAGGACGACCAGCATAGTCAGATACAACACGAGGAAGATGATAGTCAAGCAGAACGTGGCCGAGCACTCCGGGAACGCGACACTCATAGCCATGATATTCAGCGACTACTTCAACTCCATAGGCATCGCGAACGACACCGAGAAGGTCATGAGGATGGCGATAACGCACGACAACGACGAGGTCGTCAGCGGAGACCTCCCGTACACCGCGAAGTACCTCTACGGCGACAAGTCGGACAAGCTCAGGAAGGCGGTCAACGCGCTCAGCGAGGACACCATAGAGTACCTATACGGCAAGCTCCCCTCGAAGGGCATGAGGAAGGCATACGTGGGAATGTACCACGAGTATGAGGCGAGGAAGGCGATAGAGAGCAAGATAGTTAAGCTCGCGGACTGCGCGGACGTGATAATATACGCGAACGCGGAGATTGCGCTTGGTAACAAGACCGCGATAGCGGAGAAGAGGGAGGCATCTGTCGACCTTCAATCGGCTGATCGACAACCTGAGCAGGGAACTCTGACATTTAGTGATTGACATGGAGGCGGCGAGCGCAATCTGGCACGGGGCGTACGTGTGCGTCTTCAACGAGGACTTCTCCAAGATACTTCTACTCAAGCGGGCGTCGGACAGGGGTAAGAAGAACAGCGGCAAGTGGGGCAACGTCGGAGGCTCCGTGGAGCCGGGAGAGACTCCCCTCCAGGCATGCATAAGGGAGGCCAATGAGGAGACTGGGTTGGTCCTTAAGCCCGAGAACGTCGTTTCCGTCTACGTCAAGAGGGGCGTGATGTACTTCTTCGCGACATCAATCCCTGAAGGCACGAAGATCGTGATCAACGAGGAATCGGAGAAGTACGAATGGTTCAATCTCGAAAACCTTCCGGAGAAGACGCTCGATAAGAAGAACGAGCTCCTGAGGTGGAAGGATAGGGCGAAGTCGGGTCTTGGAAAGGCAGAATTCGGAAAAACTTCAGCTTCGTAGCTTAATTATTGTTTTTATTCTTCTTCTCTCTTTTCCTACTTCAGATGACACGATTACCTCACCAACAAGAAAGCTTCTTGAAAACTTGAAATCCGTGTAATCTTTCAATGCCTTGTAGAATTCTTTTTTCTTCAAGTCGTCGTATGCGAGCGTCAGGTGAGGAGAGAATTTCTTGTGCCGTGTGATGTCGTACTTTATGAATTTCCTGCTCATAGCGAACCACAACTTGCGAAGGGCATCATTTCTGAGAGGCTTGAGATAAATCACGTAATTTATCCTGCCCTCTGCGTTTGGTTTCCTGAAATATCCAATGCCGTCTATATCTATCCTGAAGGGTCGTGTATTTCCGATGTTTTTCTTAAGGTCATCCACCACTTCCCAGAACTTGTCCTCTTCGTATCCTCTGAGCTCCAATATCATCAGAGTTATGTGCGGACCTTTCCACTCCTTTATGCTTTTGTAAGTTTTGTATTTATGAGAAAAAGCCCTTATCATCGCAGATATCTCGGACTTGAGCCTGCTTTTTGGAGCTATCCACACTGATATATACGCGAAACCCACCTTCCGGAATACTCAGGCAGTGGCTGCTTATAATTCTACGGGTGGCCAGCGCAAAAAGTCTGTGTTGGATCGACAACAGCAGAATGGTCAGACACGCGTAGTGATAAAAGAGAGATTTGAACTATGACTCAGTGGTGTATGTCATATGGAAGGAATAAATGTAATCTGCAAAAGCGTTATAGAGAAGGATGGAAAATATCTTCTGATAAAAGAGAGTACTAAGAAGGAGTGGGATTTTCCAGGAGGTCGGCTTGAGCCAGGAGAAAACATAACTGATTGCGCCATAAGAGAAGCAGACGAGGAATCTGGATTGAAGATAAATCCCATTGGAATTGCATTCATAGAGAACAAGAATTCAAGAAAGAACCTCATGAGTGCGGTGTACCTAATATTCTTTTCAGAATTAGTGGGAGGCGAAATAAAATTTCAGAACGAGACCACCGATGCTAAATTTCTTTCATACTCTGAAATAAAAGCGCTTTCTGAAGTGAAACTTCTGCGACATCAGTACATACTCGGAGCCATAGAAGCGATTAAGGAGTCGAGAATTACTCCTCTATCTAATATACGCATTTCTGAGATTGTCGGTGATTGATTTAATCTTTGCGTAATCATGGAGGTAGAGATTAAAGCCTTGCATGAATATCATGAATCATGTCAGAGTTCTTATCTGCAGTTAAAGAGAATGGTTTCATCTTTCCTGACTACAAGAACAGCAACCTCTCCGTGCTCAAGGACATCGTTAACGATAAAGGCGGAAGGGCGGGTGAGAAGGAGAAGAAGGTGTTCATTGTAATCGACGCCATGGGTCATAACCTGATGAAGAACCTGCTGAGGGACAGTAAGTCGAATTCTCTACTGAACAATTCGACGATAGAGAAAATAAGCACTGTCTTTCCGTCAACCACTGTGTCCGTGTTAAGTTCCTTCGAAACGGGACATTACTACCGCGGAGCACGGGATGGTGGGCTGGGACGTATACTCAAAGGAGCTCGGAATGGTCGTAACGCCATACCGCAATTCGCCGGCAGCGTCAAAAGAGTTAAACTTGAGCAAGGTCGGAATCGAATCCATTCGTCCCGATCCGAAACTGTTCATTCAGGCCGCGGAGAAGGGCAGAATCATGATCTTTCATGAAGAGAGCATAGGCACAATCTCCAAAAAGCCGATCCATAACTGCGATTATGCTCCTTACTCCGTTCCGCAAGACATGATGCTGAAGCTCAGAGCAGCAATAAAGGAAGACAAACACGACTTCATATACGTGTACTACTCGATGATAGACCATCTCGAGCACACTTATGGGGTTTCCTCTGATGAGGTGAGGAATGGCCTTTCTTCCCTTTTCCATGAGATGGACAAGGTGTTGTCTCCTGCGCTATCAAGAGCGACTACAATCTGGTGATGACTGCCGACCACGGCCAAGTCAATACTACAAATTTCGTGAGGATCAACAGTAAAAGCAAGATCATGGAGTACCTCGTCGGCCCTTCCGTGGGGCGACGCCAGAATACGCTACCTGAACGTGATTCCCGGAAAAGAGGATGCTCTGGAGCACCATTTCGAGAAAGAGTACGGCAAGCACTTCATGCTTTTCGACAGCGAATCGGTGATCAGCTCCGGGATCTTCGGGAAGGAGAGCGCAGCCGAAGAGATAAGGTACCGATTCGGGACTCACATAATGCTGGCAAAGGGCAGCAACACAATAGCTTACGAGTATCCTAATGTGGTGCCAAGGACTTGGTTGGGCCTGCCTGGAACCCATTCCGGTCTCTCCAAAGGGGAGATGGAAGTGCCTCTGATAGTCTACTGAACCTGAAGAAGAGCGATCACTACCTGTAGACCAGTTGGCTCACTGCCATCTTCACCGTCTTCGTCTTGGCGAGCTTCCTTACGGATGCGCTTATGGATTCGAAATTGTTGTCAGGGTCAGCCTTGGCGAACACCACGAAGCCGTACTTTCCGCTCGTGAGGTGCACTTCCTCGACTCCCCTGCACCTGGCGATCCTCTTGGCTACCTCGCCCGAATCGCACATGCTCTTGGGCTCTAGAAGAAGAAAGCAAGAGTTTGAGGGCGCCTTCCCACCTCCGCCGCTGCGGGTGGCCTTCATTAAAGCACCTAAGAAACAGTGTCAGAGTGCTGGTCGACGTAGACGACCCTCCAGACGTTGGGTCTCTCCTGTATCCACTTGACCTCCCTGTCTGCTTCGTCAGTATCTGTGTTCTTGTCCTTATTTGCTCCTAACAGACTCCTCATCCTATCCCCTTGATTAATCGTAATTTTAGGCAATGCCGAACAGCGACGCACTGGGGTGCGTGCTGCCAGCTTGCAGGGAAGGAAGGGCACTGGAAACGCCAGGAACCGATATGTGTGTGGGTGGGCATGCTCTTTTCAGAACAAGATTGATCCCCTGGCTCCCGAGTACCCTCCTTACTCCCATGGTAGGTAATTATGAACTTCTTTCTATTTAAAAACAGCCTGATCAGTAATTGAATAAGTGTTAATGCTTATTCCATTTTAATGTTAATTATAATAAATATTCGAATACCTTTTATTATTACTCAACAAACATAATAAAAGATTTAAAAGTTAATAGGTTTATTACATACTATATGGAGATGCCAACTCAGATCAAGACTGCTTTCGAGAAACTTCGAAAGGAGAGCTCGGGCAAGATATATTTGATTCCGGTAAAAGGAAGATACTATGTCTATCGAGAATCAGGCACCTGGGACAAAGAAAAGAAAAAAACAAAAACAAAATCAGAATATCTTGGAAGAATACTCGATGATGGTACTTACGTTAAAAAAATCGCTTCGTACACAGACGATCTTGAGAGAGCAAAGGCATTAATTGCAGAACGAGGGGGAAAAATAATCTGGTCAGAACAGAAAGGCGAAAGCGAGAAACTGGCTCAGGCAAATCTGACTTATGCAGAAACCAATGAAACAGACTCAAAGCTACTCACTGTTCTGAGTATGAACTCAAGGGCCAGTTTTGCAGAAGTGGGCCGGCTCGTCGGTATCAGTTCGTCAGCATCCTATGCTAGAATAAGGAATCTGGAGAAGAAACTTGGAATACGATACACCGCAGAGATCGACATGCTGAGACTTGGGTACATGCATTTCATCATACTCGTAAAGTTCTCTGGAAAGCAGCCGAGCACAGTGGAATTGAAAGCTTCGATGGAAAGTGAGCCAAGAGTGCAATTTGCGGCCGCGACGAGAGGAGACTATGATCTCGTCATACACATCTTAGAGGAAAATAGCATCCTTGCCGCAATAACTGTATGGAAACTCAGAACAGAAAGCGCTCTCAGAAATTATGACTCGATATGGGATGTATCTCCTCTATCGATAAACTATGGATTTGTTCCAGCAGGTGCTGATTTCTTTGACACATTGCTGAAGGAGAGAATCTGGTCTAGGACAAAAGAAAATCAACGACCCTCTGATGATGATATTATGCAGGGAGAATTCGCGGTTTTAAAGGAGATGAATACAGATGGATCTGAAAATTTCAGCGAAATAGATACGAACTATCACTTGTCAAAAGGAGGAGCAAGATACGCTTATTACAAATTGAGACAGAGAGAGATAATAAAAAGAGCGACAATCGTAACCGAAAGTCTTTCAGTCAAATATGTCGGGATACTGATATTGAAGTATGTTAACGGAGAGAAGTTCAACGCGACAAGAGGAAATCTGCTCCTCGAGATAATAAAAGATAATAAATTACTAAACAAATATGCACTTGTAGGAGACATCGGATCGCCTAGCGGCGTAATAATGTTCCTTCCAATTACAGAAAACGCTGAACTCTCAAATACTGTTGAATCGATCGAATCAAAGGTGAAAGGAGTAACTCTTAGTGCTTTAATCGTCATAAATGTGCTGAAAGGCCAATTGGGTTATAGGCGATTCGATAGCGAATACTCTGTGCAACACGATACCCTTGCATACCAACTCAAAAAGATACCCACTAGCATTAAGAAACGCTACGAGTAGAAGCAGGAGCCATCAGATTCCTTTTGAGAATATTCTTTTTAGAATAGGATTTGAAGATTTTATTTTACCAGAGAAATCATCTCTTAAGATAACGCTCTTTCTGAACACTACCCGAGGGCAATTGCTTCCCCCTTCCCTTAATACAAGTATACTCTCTACTTTACCTCTATGAATTTCCACCGTCTTATCACCCTTTATACATTGGAAGTGTAGATTTTTAAGATTATCGTGGAGTAAGAAATAGGTAGATACACAGAAATACAAGTGTACAAAATGCAAAGAAAAGAAACGGAAAGAAAAAAAGATCTGGTCGTACGTAATGCGCTACGTGAAGATATCAAGGGTACTTATGAGATAGCCGTTGCGGGCTACGAGGAAGCAAAGTCTGATTGTCGCTTCGGGGATTATGCTCCTCTTGATAGAATGACGCGAAAACAGCAGAAGGAATGGTTTTCCGAAATATTTGGAGAGCTAAAAGAAAATAGAGCGGTATTCGTTGTTGCAGAAATTAAAGGAGACATAGTTGGCTACTGCTATGTAAGGCCCCTGGGGGGTGTTCCCTCTGAGCTGTCCCATGTCGGAGTGCTGAGCATAAGAGTGAAAAAAGGTTTCCGTGGAATTGGGGTGGGAATGAAGATGATGGGGATAGCACTTGGAAAGAGTGGTAGGATATTTGATATCATAGAGTTGGCGGTGATTGCGCTCAATGAACCTGCAAAGGGTTTATACCACAAGTTCGGTTTCAAGACATGGGGCATAGCGCCGATGGAACTGAAGAGAAGGAACAAGTACCTTGATAGGGAGTATATGTACCTGAAACTCAAGAGATAATGGGAACTGGTTTCTATCTGGAGTTCAATATATCTCAAATTTCAAAGGATTTTTACGTTCCCTGTTTTGCACTATCCGCCATCTGATGTAGTCATTATTATTAAAAGGCCATTTTCCCGTTATCAGCTCTGTTAAAAGACATTGATCGATGGAAGGCGACTCGCTTTCCCATGCTTTTCTCACGAAGTCTGGACCTCTTTCGCTAACAGCAGGTTCAAGAAAAAGGAAGAAGCACATATTTTAAAGAAGCACTGAGATATGAATAACGAGGACTCTATGGAGAGTAAGCTGTTTTCCAGGAATGGAAAAGTGATCATAGGGATGATACACCTTCCCGCGTTATCTTCAGGAATAGAAACAATACTCGAATCCGCATTGCGAGATCTCAAGTCTCTTGAAAAGGGCGGGATCCACGCAATAATAGTCGAAAACTACAACGACAATCCTGCTTCGATATTTCTGAACGAAGAGGACGCGACCTGCTTTAAGGTGGTTGCGAAGAAAGTTGTTGACAAGGCGAGCGTACCTATCGGCATATCTGCGCTAAGGAATGATTGGAAATCTGCGTTTGTGATTGCAAAAGAATCGGGTGCCGAGTTCATAAGACTGGACGCTTTGGTGGACAAGGTGTCAATGAATGGCACTGTCGTGAACGTAAATCCTAAAGAAGTGGCCTCATACAGGAGGAAAATAGCTGCCCAGGACATACTCTTGCTTGCAGACGTCCAGGTCAAACACGCTGAGATGTTGGAGAAGAAGAGCATCGAGAAATCCACGATGCAGGTGATAGCCAACGGGGCAGACGCAGTAATTGTGACAGGTCCGCTTACTGGAATTCCCCCCTCAATCGAAAGAATACGTAAGGTCAAGGCTGCGGCATTAAAGTTTCCCGTTATTGTAGGAAGCGGGGTAAACAAAACCAATGCCAAAGACCTGCTCAGATACGCGGATGGGGTCATAGTCGGAACCTCCTTGAAGATAAATAACAAAGTAAGTTCCAGGAAAGTAAGAGAATTAGTAAATGTCATAAGAGAATTGCAATAGACCCCGTTGGAATATCTTCGACAAGGACAATATTGTTTACTGAATAAGAACGCTGTTCAGGAATAATGGAGGGGAGTGCATTGAATGAAATCAATCTCTAGACCTGTCGCGATAGGTATCGCTGGTCGCAGCTGTTCAGGGAAGTCTGATGTTGTCGATTATTTGGAAGAAAAGCATGAGGGGAAGATACTTCACATAAGTATGGACAAATTCTTCAAGAAGGTCGGATTCAATGAGGAAAGACCAGAAAGCATTATGATAGAACAATTCCGCGACTCTATCAACAAGCTGAAGAAAGGCGAGCCTGCATTAATACCCAGCGAGGCAGAGACAGAGGTCTTTGATTTAGAAGTCAGGCCCTGCAAGCTAATAATCGCCGAAGGGCATCTGCTGTTTGCAGATAAAGGAGTATCTGATCTGTTCGACAAAAAGATATGGGTTGACGTGACGGACTCGAATCTGCTAAGCCGTAGAATTGCCCGTGGCGATGCCTATTCTATCCCTGACTACATCATGAATTTCGTGATACCCGAATCCAAAAAATATGAACAGCTGCAGAGGGAGAGGGCAGACGTTATAATAGACGGAAACAATCCCAAGGAGCAGGTAATGGGGGAGATCGACAAGTTGCTGAAGGAGTGGAATCTTCTCTAAGACGCCACCAATAACCCTCTTGACTTCAGAGTGCATTATAGAAATCTGTTATTACTAATTACCTCTTTGTCTTTCTTAACGCGAATTTTTTTAGCGTTGATCTAGATAGCAAGTATCCCTATTTACCCCTATTACCTCATCATTTAATACAACGTGAGTCATCGTGTCTATATTGTTTATGTTCGATTCAGCATCCTTTGATAGAAGAACCATATTGGCCTTTAATCCTGGTTTTATCTGCCCGATCTCATAATCTCCTAAGATTTTTGCTGCTTCGCTTGTTGCTGTTCTGAGAGCTTCTATCGGAGTAAAACCAGAATGACCAGGAGCTTTAACTCCTGATGCAATGAGAACCCCGGTGCAACGAAAGGACTTGCCGTATCCGTACCTGCTATTAATCTTACGCCTTTATTCTTCAGTTTATTGATTAGTTTTAACATATTATTGAATGCCTTTTTTCTATCGACAATGTTGATCTTACCGAAACGCGTTTTTGGTTTGTTATTCTTATATTTTTTACTAAGTGGAAACAAAACCCTCATATATCTTGAGTATTCTGATGAGGGAAATAGATCCATCTTGGTTACGATCAAGGTCGTACATACTGCTGTTCTGCTTCTAACTAAGCACTCAATCAAGTCAGAGACATACTTTGAGTTTACATCTAGTTTAGCCCACTTCTCATAAATCTCTTTCAACGAAGTACTTGTTTTCCCCTCTAATCCATTAGTCAATAGCGAAATATGTTCCAATGTATCTATCCCTCCTCTAATTGCTTCTTTTGGACTTGTTTTTAAAAGGTGTCCTGCTACTCTCAGTCCGTTAGAATGAGCCTCTTTTTATTACGCATTCCAGTATCTCAGGAGTGATGTTTTCATACGCTTTAATCCATTCAATTCCAGTGGTTTTGTATGCGTTCATGATTTCTTTAACTTGTTTTTCATCTTTTACTATAAATGACATGTTCCATTTAGGTTTATCTCCATCGAGAAATATGGATGAAAAAATCTTCGGTCTTGGCTTTTCAGTATATTTGAAATTGTATATGGTATTTGCATAATTTCCAACATCTCTTACTGTCGTTACTCCATTATACAACAGCATCTTATTGAAATAATTGAAGAGTTTTATATCATTAAAATACAAGCTATCGGTATATGCTCCTAAATGAACATGCATATCGATCAGTCCAGGCAATAGAAATTTTGTGTTGATTGTTTTTCCTCTGAACTCTCCCTTTCTGCCAACCTTTACAATAATCCCATCTCTTATTAGTATGGATATATTTTTGTTTAAACTGTGCCCATCAAACATCTTTTCAGCATTAATCACAAGATTATGCATAAACTCACATTATTTTTTGCCTGATTTTGGAGTTCCGAAACATATTACGTATAACGGAGGCTCGTCTTCTGTCAGATCTAAAATCCTCGTTATGTCTTCATTCACAAAGCCTCCTACTGCACAACCACCTATTTTGTGCTTAGTACATGAGAGAAGTATGTTCTGTCCTATGTGGCCTGCTTCTATCAGTGAATAAGGATATGCCTTCATACCATACTTAACCTCTGATCTAGACATGACACCAGTAAATATTATGGCACCCGCAACATTTTTAATGAAAGGGGAGGTTATTGAAGGTTCATATTTCGTTAAATTCATTTTCAGTAGAACATCCAACGAGAACTCATTAATATTGAAGTGATATGCTCCCTGTTCAAGCCCTTTTATCTTAAACGCTATCAGATATACTTCTATAGGGAACCTTGCTCCTGCCGAAGGGTATGCTCTTCTTTCAAAAGGATACGGGCCGTTGGTTACGATTCCACATGAACCAAGAATCTTAGCTAACACCTTAACAGAAACTGGTTTGTTAGAGTAACTTCTGATTGATTTTCGCTCTTTTAACAGTCTAACATATTCACCATTACCTTACTCTTTAGACAATCTTATCGATGGAAAGCGTACATATTCTTTATGAAAGATGTGAATATATTCTGCTGGTGTCTTGGCTCCGTTTCCCCTCAATTGTGATACTCCTCTGAACTTTGTCTTATTATAAAATTCTTCAATCTCTTTCATCATGTGAATTCGCCTCTATGCAAAAGGGTGTGGTTTTAGTCCTTTTATGGATTTTATATTTCCTCCGTGAATGCTATATAAGAACTTCGAACCTTAGAAAGATACAAGGCATGTAATTCTGGTATTAGCACCTTGCCTGCAACAAAACTATTTTGCTAATTTCTTTCAATGTGATATCTACATAAAATACATGATATCCTCTGTCCCTTACGCGTTCTATTACTTCTTTAATTGAAATGAAGTACTCAGGCAGTCGATTAAATTTCCTTCCTTACTGTTTTTTATCAAAAATCCAGGTGCTTTATCATTGTCACAGGGTACCAATAATAATACCTTTTTTGCATACTATCTATTTCATCTTCTTTCGGAAATTTAAACCTAGAACCTTCCATTTCTTTGCTATATCTAGACTGTCTTCTAGGTTGAATCGCTTCAAGAATCGATACCTGATATAACATTCTCTTCTATCAAAACCTGCTTTTCAGGCCTACTGATATTCCAGGACCAAACCCTCTTCTATCGACTGCAATAGTCATGAAGACAGGGATGCCCAAGTCATATGATATCAAAAACGAAAATCTCTATATAATAACGTTTTAGGTAATCTATAATGTCCTTTATTGATTCCGTAAAATCTGTGATTTTCTCCAGTTTTCTCTTAGTCAAATAAGATATCATGAATGCGTCACGTTCTACAACTTCCAAAAACCCGTTTTCCAGAGCTTTTTCATGACTATTTCCTACTGCCTGCTCCTGTCGTTATTTGTTCAGAACTGATCAGCGTCTCGTATCTGAATATGTCAGATAAGTATACTGTTTGAGAAGGAACCAATACCTTCATCTTATTCAGACAGTCTGAAGCAGAAGACCACAAGTAAATACTGTTTTTTAAGTTTTTATTTTGTTTGATTTGTGCATCTGAGTAATGCACAAATAACTCCGGATTCGCACAAAAATCAGCCACATACTCTTGCTTTATTAGATCTGTCTCTTTAGGGTTACTTATCGCTAGACGTTCCAAGAATTCTGCGATTGATTTTAGCTTCGCTACTGTTGTATTTAACGAACTCCCCTGTCCATATGCGTCATCCCAAAAATATCTCTTTGATGCTTGTTTATTTGGCAGACATACATATGTCGGTAACTTAGATTCGTCATTGAATTTTACAACTTCTTTCGGATCTTGAGAGAGACCGTTCTTTGATAGTTTATTTATCAAATATATTTATTTCAGACTTTGTAGTAGGAGTAATGGGCCTGAACATTGTTCCACTATCGAATTCTAGCAGTTGCGCCTTCTTAAAGCAGTCTTTTTATTCTTATTCTGTTCTTGCAGCCTTCTTAGCCCGCACTATGTTTCGTCCATGACAGGGAGTACCGCCACCGCTACTGCTGTTGCAGCTGGAACTGTGACAGTCATCAATGTACTTTCCTAGCAATACATTGCTTTGCCCATTCACAATTCTTACTGCCCCCTCTACCTGTCCTGAGACAGCTAAGATCTTACCTATCTTTTCCTTCTCTGTTCCAATTCGTTTCTCCACACTATCCACTCTATAAGTTGTTGACATAAAATAGCTATATATGCTTTTTGTAAGATTAACCTGCACTGTGTTCGACTTGATTTGCCAGTCCACAATCCTTCTGATTCATCTACTCGTATTGAAATAGCAGATATCTCTTGATTTTCAGTCATCAGCATACTTAGTGTTTTATTATGTTTATTTTTACATTATTCTTTGTTATGCTAATCTTTGCTCTTCCTCCAATCGGAAAGGTTATTTGTGGCGTGGTAGTACCGAAGTCTAGATTTGCGACCACAGGAATGTTCTCGCATTCTTTCTTTGTCTTTATTATCTTATATAAAAGTTCGTTAGTCATTTTAGAATCTTTCTGAAATCTTCCTATTGCTAAGCCTTTAACTTCATCAAAGTCTGGTATTTTCGTCAGAGATACTAAATCTCTATCAAAATGTACTGGTTTTGATTCATGATCTTCCTCTATGAATAAAATTGCACCTTTAAGAGAGGGCATGAACTCCGTACCTTGCAACAAGTTAAAGAAGCCGGAGGTTCCCACCAAGTATCGTACCTTCTGTTTCACCTATATTTATGACAAAGAAATTATTCATTTATTATCTAAACTTCCTATTTTTCTGATCTTTATACCAAAGATCATCGCTCCATTCTCTCGAAGGTTCTATTGCGTAAGGTTTATCTGATATGAGACAGTCTTTGAGATATTTCACAGTATATTCGAGGAACCCTCTTCCATACCTAAACCTGAGAAATTGGGTCCGTTGTACGTAACTACTCCTGTCTTAGCATAAATCGCATTTTGAAGAGCTGTTGACGTCCGTACATCCACACAATATCTTCGGTCTTAATTTGATCAGATCTGTAATCCATGCGATTCAAGCTAACTTCCAGTCGAAGCCTCCTATGGCTGACATTATGGCATTTACTTCATTATCCGCATAAGCATTGAATAGGTCTTCTAACCTCTGATCGATTGAAGAAGAATCAAACTCATCGAGTATGTTTATGTTATCTCCTAACGAGACCTTCAAGCCAAGATTTCTAAGCGGGATTTCGGAAGCTTCCATTATTTCTCTTGAAACTATTCTTGCACTTGTAGATGGAGCTATAATTCTTACTTCATTCCCATCACTTAGCTTTGGCGGTATCATAAAATCAACAATTAATTGAGGATCTCTAATGCTCTTTTCAGATAGCTCTGTTAATCTCTAAGTCTCCCTAATTCATAGTATCTTCCTGTTTCGCACAAATCTACTGCCCTTTATTGCTTGACTTGATTTTACTTCTCTTTCCTCCTCTCGCTCGATTACTTTCTGGTTTCTCAATCCTGAAGCGCCACCCTTCTCATTTTGTTGTTCTTTTTTTCTAAAAATTTTCACCTCAAAAAGAATTAAGATTAAATGCCAATTCCCTTCTTTGGGTTTCCCCATCAGTCTGATGTTTTTCCACATTCGCCACCTATAAACTAAGCATTCTACAAGAACGCATATACATCCTCGTTTTAACTCGACAATAGTCGAAGTATTTCTATTGGCCTAATTAAATTATGAACTGAACCAATAGATGAGTCATGACTTTCTTTTCTGGCTGGGAAGTTTATTTGTTTATCATCTGTCGTGCTCTCTCCCTGTTCATTTCAGTATCTTTGTAGTAATCGAGAACTCTATACGTGTGACCTCCATGTGGTGCCATATGGGGTGTAAAAATGCAAATGGAATGCTTCTTTCTCTAACGAGTAATAGTCATGCGAGAGGTCTATGCCATGCACTTTAGCCACTATCTCCTTATCGACGTGGATGATGAAACTCAGAGCGAGCTCTCCTGTCTTGTCTTGGTTGATTCTATTTAAGAGAGTCAAGCAATTCGAGCTTGACTTCAACCTTCGGATCTATCTTCTATTCTTAGAAGCTTGCACAAGAAACTGTTAGTATGTAAAAAGCTTCTGCATCTTAGTTAGCTCATTTTCAAGGGCACTGGCTTTACTATCTGCACTCATAATGAATGTTTCCATATTTGTTATTTTATTTTCTAACAATATAAATCTTGTGTTTAATTATTTACAAAAGACAGAAACAATTATATATTTATCCAAGTAAATATCATTTACCTAAGTAAATGATGATGCTATGGATAAACTACGCCATTGTTATCGCGAAAAGGTACCTGAAGATAACTCTGATTGCGCTTCCTCTGCTTTCGAGAAGCGTATCCGCGTCCGCATTTTCGCTTGACATAGTGTCGACACTTACGAACCTTCAGGGCATCCTTGCGCACGTGGGCCCTCTTCTCAGCGCTGTGCTTTTCATAATAGCGGGAATCTTCTACGCAGTCGGACAACTATTCCCTGCCAGTAGAAGGGCGAACTTCCATGCGACCTCGATGGACATACTCGTGGGCGCCATAATAGTCGCCGTTCTTTCAGTCGCATCGAACGGCCTCGCAATGGCTTCTACTCAGCTGCTGTCTAACCTGACCGCAAACTCTCTGGTGTAGCCAATGCAGGCCTTGCCCTTCGGAGCCTACGGCTTCAACATTTCCCTACTCTTGGTAGGGATAATGCTGGGCATAGGCGGAATCGTCTACGGAATAGGATACGCGATCAACGAGAGGAAGCTGAAGGAGTTCGGCCGCAACGAGATAATGCAGTCCCTGATAAACGGTGCCCTTGTCGGGGGCTTCCTGATCCTGTTCATCAACGGCGGAGTCGTGGACTCCTTGATCAACTCTGTTGTGCTCACCAATGGAACTTCAATGAGCTGCAGCACATTCCTTCAGGCCAATTCCGCCATGTGTTTTGCATACAACTACCTTGTAGGGGGAGGCTACACCTTCATGGGCACCTACCATTTCTCCGTGCTTACGAGCGTGATGGGTCTCATAGTGCCCCTCGTCTCCCTTTACGCTGTGCTCGCGAACGCCAAACTCTTCCTGAGCCCCATTCTCTCGCAGATACAGGGAGTGGTGCAGGTACTCGGCGCTGCGGCCGTAAGCGCGACGGTGCAGGCTTCCCTTCTGATGTTCATAGCGGCGAGCGCAGTTGTACTAATCCTTCCCCTTGGTCTGATACTCAGGACCTTCTATCCCACCAGGGGTCTCGGAAGCTTCTTCATCGCCCTCACCATAGGGCTCTACATCGTGCTTCCCCTGACCTACGTCATGAACGCCACCATCGCCAACTACTACGGCTCCGCCACTAGCCAGTCCTCGATAAGCGCGGTCTCAGTAAATGCGACCAGCATAGGCTCGAGCGTGACTAACTATGTCACCCAGAACACCGGCCAGAACGGGGTGCTCTCCCTTTTGACCGATGCCTGGAACACAATAGTCGGTGCGCTCACCGGGCTCCTGAACTACCTTTTCAGCGCCGTCGCCTACTTCATCGTCTACTGCTTCGTGCTTCCAATCTTCAGCCTGATGGTGACGGGGATATCCGTAAGGGAGATCTCCAAGGTGCTCGGGTCCGATTCGGTCTTGGGGAAGTTCAACCTGTTGTGATTACATGCTTGAAAACGAGTTCGGGAACAGGATCTACTCCTACCTGTTCTACGCGCTGGCGGCCGTTTTGCTGCTTGCGAGCGCTTTTTCGCACAACGCCTACCTCCTGATGGCGGCGATCCTGCTCCTTCTCGCATCTGCGGTGTACATGCATTCGGGACACCTTCTAAACAACTTCCTGATCGGTCGCGGGAAGGTCATAGAGGTCTATAACTGGTACAAGCTTAGCGAGAGCCTTTCGTCTGCATCGAAGAGGGTCGGGAACACCTACTTCTCCGTCTCCTGCGCGATCCTGAAGAGGGCATCGGGGGACCGCAACGGCGAGCAGATCTGCTCCGTCGTGTCAAACGCAGACTTCCCCTTCGAGTTCAGCATCGGGATGCGTAGCGTAGACAAGGAGAAGATGCTCGACGGCCTTGAGGAGAAGAGGAGGCTCAAGGAGATAGAGATATCGCGTCTGGATCCGAAGAAGTATGACAAGGCGAACTGCCTGAGGAGGGAACTTGGCGTGATTGAAGGCGACATAAGGAACATAAGGGGCCAGAAGCCGCTCGCGATGGCGATAAGGCTGAAGACATTCGCCTCCTCTCGGGACGAGGGAGATGCGACTTCCGAGAGTTCGCAGAACCTGGAAAAGATCGCGAGCGCCTTCGCATCCTCGCTCGGATTCGAGCACGAGACACTGAAAGGCGAGAGGCTCATCGAGGAGCTCTCCTTGGAGAGGGCGGTCGGATGAACGGGATCGAGAATGTGGCTGATGCCGCCTACGCCTCCGACCTCATCAGGCTCCCCGACCTGCACTCCCAGCAGGCGGAGGAGCTCGAACTGAGCGCGCATGGAGGCCTGTTCATAGGCAACATGCATGGGATGCCCTATTTCCTTAATTTCGACTCGCTTATCAACCCGCACGTATTCGTCTGCGGCGTGACGGGGAGCGGAAAGACGTACATGATCCGCAGCCTCGCCCTTAGGATGCGCTGCATGCTCGACTCCCTAGTGGTGCTGATGGACTTCACGGGGGAGTACAAGGAGTTCATCGAACTCGTCGGAGAGAGGGAGATGCGCATCGGGGACCTGGATGCGGCGCTATCATCGAAGATTCCCGGAGTCGCCTATCTGAACCTGAAGTCGGCAGGCGACGAGCAGATGAAGGTGAAGCTTGCGGATGAGGCATTCTCGCTGATAATCGAGAGGATGAGGCTCAACTCGCAGAAGGAGAGGAAGGTCTTCATCATAATAGACGAGGCCTGGAAGCTGCTGAGCGGGAGCAGGGCCCTGCAGACGATACTAAGGGAGGGGAGGAAGTACGGCCACGGGCTCGTCTTCTCGTCGCAGCTCATAGAGGACGTGGACCTCGCGATGCTATCGAACGCCGCCACGCTGTTCATCTTCAGGCTCCAGAACAAGCAGAGCCTCAACAGGATAGGCGGGAACTACGGACTGAAGGAGGAGCAGGTCGCGCTCATACAGAACCTGGAGGTGGGAAGCTGCGCTGTCATACAACTGAAATCGTCAGGCAGCCGCGGTTTCTTCCACATAAGGAAGGTCCAGGGGGTGCAGGGCAACCGGATGTTAAGTATATTGTTAGGCGATGGCATGGAGTTCGAGATCTCAAGGCAGAAGTTCGAGGAGGCTATGGCGAAGGTATGCGGCAAGGATGCTCTGTCAAGGATACTGCACACGGCGGATTCCAAAAGGGCGGTTGAGCTTTCGGACCTGATTAGGTTCCTCATCGATTCCGGCGCGAAGCGGAGGGGAGTTCTCTCTGCCTTCAGGACCCTTGGGATAGGGGACAGGGAGATAGCCGACGCCTTCGCGGTTGCGGTATTTTGCGGTGATAAGTGATGAATCTCAAGGGCAATGTCAAAGGCGGAAGCTACCTCACGAGCAGGATACAGGTCGCGGCTGAGCTTTCGGGAAGGATCAGCACGATTAAGGGATGCCTTGAGGCGTATCCTGGCCTCAGGCTGGTCGGGGATGGCACCTCCCTCAGGTACGAGCTTGCGGACGAGGGGGTTGGCGACAGGTTCTATTCCATCGAATTGGGGAAAAACCAGATCTCGCTGACAATATGCTCGAGGCAGACCCCCGTCCTCTTCATGCAGGAGGCGATGCTGAGGCTCCTTGCGGTCATGCAGATCACGTCCGAGCACTATAGGGTCGACATCTCCTCCCTCTACCCCTACCTTATCATGACCATAGCCAACCAGCAGATAGGCAGCGTGATGGCAAGAACTGAAGCGGCCCAGGAGGACTCTTCCGACCTGATACTCTCAAAGAGGATCATCTCCCTGATGAAGGAGAACACGGAACTCAAGGAGGAATCCGAAAGGCTTGCCGCAAGGTTCAGGAAGCTCGTCCAGAGGGCGATAGTCCTCTCAAGCACCGGCAACACCAGCACTGCGGACCTGGAGAGGGATCTGTCGCTGAGCAAGGATGAGCTCTCCCTGGCGCTCTCAGGGATGCGCCAGGCGGGCTACAATCCAGTGTATCTAGGCAGGGATAGGTTCAGCCTGGTGAGAGCATGAGCGTCCTTTACGACCTCCTGGTCCAAATGGCGCCCATCCTGCTGGGCATCGCGTTCATGCTCGCGATAAACTCGCTGAAGCTCGGGCAGAGCAGGATAAGGATAAGGGCATCGCCCTATGTGGCGTCTGAAGCGGTCAATGGAAAACCCTATATCGCCGAAACCGATCTCGATTCATCCGAATTCGAACGCGAAGCGCGAGACCGGCTGATAGAGAAAGGATGCATGGGAGGCGATGACTTCGATGGTAAGGTACGCGATCTTGCATTCGATAGACTTGGAATAATAGAGTGCGGAAGGCTGAATCAGCTTAACGAACTTTCCGCGAAGAACAGTCAGGGGATCCTCAGCGTGTTCGCAGGCGACAGGAGAGAGCTCCTCCGTCACGTGCTGCACTTCAGCCCGGACTCGGGAGTCCTGCTGTCATATCTCGACCGCTACAAAGTCGATGTTTTCGGTGCTTAGCATGGGTATGGTGTCATTGTTCGCAGAAACGGTGCTTAAGCTGAGCGGAATCGCGTGCAGCGCCTGCTCCACCCTCTTCGTGGTGAGTTCCTTCAAGACAGGCGTAAGGAACGAACTCCTGCTGAATCAGGCTTCGGGTTTCCTGATCCTGTTCTTGATTTCTTTCCTGATGCTCTTGGTGACGTGATGTTGAAACTGCGAAAGATATATCGGAGAGGTTTCATGGAGGACTGGAGGGTGTCTGCATTCGTCATAGGAGTCAATATCTCGGCGACTTTGGTGCTGATATCCGCTCTTTCAGGCCATTGGGAATACTTCTTCCCTATTGTTTTGTCAGTGTTCTTGATCTCTGCCCTCTTTCTTAGAGGCAGACAGATGCCTGTCATTTTCGACATGAAAGAGGTTGTCTTCTGGTCTACGGTAGATGTGGCGCTTCTTGCGTTTTCCGCGTGGATGCAATGGTGATCTGAATGAATCATGTCTCAAGACTTAGCGCCGTAAGGGTCGGCAGCATTCCGGAGATGCTCGACAGAAAGCTATTCCTCGAGTCCGTGATCGGAAAACAGATGCTGACCTACCATGACTTTGGAACATCGGAGACAATCCTCATCTCTGAAGACACTGACAGGATACTGAATTCAGAGAGGGTTTTTCCTGGAACTGAGCTGATTCAAACAAAGGCATATCCAGCGACGCTGAATGAGATGAGATGCATAATAGTCCTCGCAGGAATGGAGAGCGCAGACTTCATAGATAAAGCGTACGCGCTCTTCGCAGGCAACCCTTTCGGTCTCTTTGTCTCTTTCGTGAAAATGGACAAGGACCATGTCGCCATCGCGAGGATGAGGGCCGCCGAAGAGATAAGCAGCAAGGAAGTTGGGATGACAAGAAGCAGCGGCACGAGGACCGGAGACTATTCCGAGACGGCTACTAAGCACATGGAGCTTTTCCACGAGTCGGACGAGAAGAAGGCGCTTCTGGGTCTTCTGGACTCATTGGACAGGGCCATGCTCGCCAACGGGACCGCTTACAAGGTGATGCTCCTGCTGGACGCCGGTTCCGAGCAGCTATACGAGCACATCAAATCGAAGCTTCCAATAATAGAGGAACGCAGGCTGAAAGTTACAGGAATCGAGGATCTCTACGCGTCTGCGCGCCGTCTCGATGCGATGCCCTTCGACTCCTTGAGCGCGTCATGCATGCTTGGTTTCGCAGGATCCGTGAGAAGGAGCAGGATTATAGCCACCCCAGGTAAACCCTCCAACGGAGACCTGGTTTTCGGAGAATACCTCGAAGGGTCGGTGAAGGGGACAGGCCGTGAGGTGAGCACAAGCAAGGAGACGCTGAACCTTGGGACCCTCATCAGCGGTGTCCCAGGGACCGGAAAGACGTTCGCCGCGATGCATCTCATAAGGAATGCGATGGATTCGAACAGGATTCCTGCCGTGATCATTTCCCCCACCGGAGAATGGGAAGCCTTCGGAGAAAGCATGGGTTTCCACGTACTTAGGCTCTACGACTCGAAGGTGACTTTCAATCTGTTCAAGTGCGACAGCGAGATAAACATAGAGAGATTCTACGAGAACCTGGCGATGCTGCTCGCGGCCGCATCGGATGCGGGACCATATACCGGACCTTTGGAGAAATGCCTGCTTGCAGCTTTCAGGAGGATATATTCCAGGACGAGGGCTCCCGATCCGGTGAATGTTTATGACGCGATAGAGGAGGCGGTGATAGAGCAGCACGCGAAGAGGAGCAACGTCGGGATAAAGTACACCAAGCACGGGGAGAACATCAAGGCGTCGCTCGAGAACCTAAGGCAGATGCTCAACAGGCCGGAGTTCGCCTATGAGGAAGGCGTGGACTTCGAAAAGATCATCGAAAGAGGAGCGGTATTCGACCTATCCCTGGTAAGCAACAAGCTGAAGATTTTCTTCTACGCCCTCCTGCTCAACCAGGCGTACAGCATGGCTGATTCGTTAGATGAGAAGGGGGACCGGGAGCTCAGGCTCTTGCTGTGCCTTGAGGAGGCGCAGCTGGTCTTCGCAAGGGAGGAGAAATCCGCCACTGCAAGCGACCTGATGCAAAGGATACAGAACTTCAGGAAGAAAGGAGTGGGGCTGATGCTGATCACGCACAGCGTCACCGACATAGAGCCGAGGATAAGGAGGCTGTGCCAGACCAAACTATACTTCAGGCAGAGCGCGGACGTGGCGAAGTACGCGGCAGAGGACCTGTTATTTGACGAGAAGGACAAGGACCTGCTTGTGGAGCGCCTGAAGACGCTGGAACAAGGCGTCTGCGCGCTGAACTGCATAGAAGGCTCCGCGGGAAAGAGGCGTCCCGCAAGCTCGCTGTTCATTTCGATACCTCAAGTGACGATACCAGAACCGCATCTCGAAGAGGTGACCTCCCGGGGCTATGCCGTGCCCGGAAAGACTGCAATGGAGATAAGGGTGATGGATCACGATGGCAACGCTAGAGGCGACACGAAAATACAGGTGTTTTTCTTGGGAGAAAAAGTCCACGAGGGAAGGACTGATCAGCATGGAATCATCAGGGTCGAGAACACGATCAAGGACAAGGAGTACAATGTTTCCGTGTTAGGTGAAAAAAGGAAGGATATGAGAACGTTCAAGGCAGAAGGAGGAACGGAGAATGATCTTGTGATTTGATGGAGTATGGATATGTTTATATATCATTTAGATATAAGTATATTCATGAAAACAATACAAACGCAGATAATGCATTCGCCGACACTAGACACTGTATTGATGGTAGAAAAGACATTGAAGGACGCAAAAGAGGCGATTAAGATATCGGAACTAAAGCGCAGGCTTCCTAGGAAGGTAATGCACCAAACACTGATGCGAATACTTGATTACTTACAAACAAGTGGAAAGATACTCATAACCACAAAAGGAGTCGTATGGACATACACCCCAAGAGACGAGATGGAGATGTTTAAGAAAGGAGGTCTTGAGCTATGAAACCACAGAAGCAAGTAAGACTTATCCTTAAGGATCAGGCTAAAGAAGAATATGAAAGGCTCTGTATGCTTGTAGAGGGACAGAAAAAGAGAGGCGGAACGAACTCTGAAGAAGCGCAATTGCTCAAATCAATAAACTCGAAGATATCGATCCTTAAATGGAATCCCGCATATGGACAGAGCATAGCAAAGACATTGATACCTAAATTTCTTGATGTAGACAACCTCTTCAGAGTAAGTCTTAATCGCTATTGGAGAATGCTCTACACTATAAAAACAAACGAAGTCGAAATTGTAAGCTTCGTTCTATATATAGTTGATCATCCGACTTATGATAAACTTCTGGGGTATGGAGGCGCGTGACTGATTCTTCTGGTGTGGAGTCCGAAGCGCAACCCCAATGCGTTCCGCCTGTTATGTCTGGCATAGGTCATAAATAGGTTTCCAGGCATACCCCTTCTGTGGTAGCATGCCCGCGAGCAGGAGACTCTCCGAGAAGACCCTTTTCGTGTCGAAGGACGGTAAGTACATCGTGAATGAAGCCATAGACGAAGTCAATGGCAAGCGCATCAGAAAGATCTTCAGGAAGGATCCCGGATCTGGAATCGGAGTATCGATAATCGCCGCGCTGGGGAATGGCAGGATAGTGCTTGTTAGGCAATATCGTGCCACTATAAGGAACCGCAGTTCGAATTCCAGCTACAACGGTTGGGTATACGGGCTTCCCGGAGGTGGCGTAGAGAAGGGCGAAAGCATAAAAGCCGCCGCATTACGGGAGCTTGAGGAAGAGACCGGTTACATAGCCTCTGGCATAAAAGTGCTGTATTCAAAATATGCGGCAGCGTCGAGCATGGATAAGAGGGTTTACGTTTGTTTAGCCACAAACATAGAGAAGGCGCGTGCAAAGCTCGAAGATGATGAGGCCATAATGACGCTTACGGCGGATGCGACACGCATAACCAAGATGCTGAAGAAGGCGCAGATTGAAGATGCAAACGCGCGGGAGGAGCTACTTTCGTGGCTGTTCTTCTACAGGAAGCACTGATTATTCGCATTGGCGAATTTTACCTTTTCAAGCTTGAGATCATAGTCGAACATATCAAGCATGGGAGTTAGCACGCTGCCGTAGTCACCTACCCCTCAGGCTTAAGACTGCATATTGATTTCGGCTCCATGGAAATTAAGCGTCGCGAAATAGTCCTTTACTGTCTCGGCCCGCCTGATTAGTTTCATCGTCCCATCATCACGCATCAAAATTTCTGCACTTCGCAGCTTGCCATTGTAATTGAAGCCCATTGCATGTCCGTGGGCGCCCGCGTTGTGTATCGCGAGGATGTCTCCTATCTCTATCGCGGGAAGCATCCTGTCCACTGCGAACTTGTCGTTGTTCTCGCAGAGCGACCCGACAACATCGTACTGGTGGTCACGTATCACGCCCTCCTTGCCCAGAACAGTTATGTGATGGTATGCGCCGTACATTCCAGGGCGCATCAGGTTTGCCATGCACGCATCCACTCCGATGTATTCCTTGTAGATGTGCTTCTCGTGGATCGAGGTGGTTATCAGGTAGCCGAAAGGGCCTGTCATCATCCTTCCGTTCTCCATGAGTATCTTGAGAGGGGCAAGCCCATTCTTTTCTATCTTTTCCTTGTAAGCGGCCCTTACCCCTTCGGAGACCGCCTTCATGTCGACGGATTTCTGCTCTGGCTTGTAAGGAATTCCTATTCCGCCTCCAAGATTCACAAACTCGAACCTTATTCCTACCTCTTTCGATATTTCAGCGACAAGGTCGAAGAGCATGTCCGCCGTCTCGACAAATGCATTCGGGTCGAGCGAGTTTGATGCTATCATCGTGTGGAGTCCGAAGCGCTTCACCCCCTTTCCCTTCATTATTCGGTATGCCTCGAACAGCTGCTCCCTTGTGAGGCCGTACTTAGACTGTTCAGGGTTGCCTATCACGTTCCCAGCTTCGGTCTTCCTCAGAGGTCCGGGATTGTACCTGAAGCATATGATTTCTGGTATCCCTGCGTGCTTCTCAAGGAAGAGTATGTGGGTTATGTCGTCAAGGTTGATTATCGCGCCGAGTTCAAACGCCTTCTTGTACTCGTTCGCAGGGGTGTCGTTGGAAGTGAACATTATGTTCTCTCCCTTTATTCCGACCCTCTCCGCAAGTAGCAGTTCAGGAAGCGAGCTGCAGTCGGCACCGCATCCCTCGTCCTTCAGCATCTCGAGTATGTAGGGGTTCGGGCAGGCCTTCACAGCGAAGTAGTTCTTGAATCCAGGAGTCCAGGCGAAGGCCGCGTAGAGCCTCTTCGCGTTCTCCCTGATCCCCTTCTCGTCATAAAGATGGAAAGGCGTCGGGTACTTCTTCATTATCTTTTCGATCTGAGCTTTGTTGAAGAACAGGTCTTTGTCGTCATTCATACTAAAACCCCTTAAGAGTGCAAAACAGACATCATAACTTGAGATTCGCCTTTATGCTGTCCACCGCCTTGATTATGTTCTCCCTGTGCCCAAAGCAGCTGACCCTGAAATATCCCTCGCCTGCAGGGCCGAAGCCGGATCCAGGGGTCGTAACCACGTGCGCCTCCGAGAGCATCTTGTCGAAAAGATCCCAAGACTTCATGCCGTTCGGCGTCTTCACCCAGAGATAGGGTGCGTTTGTGCCCCCGAAGATTTCGAACCCCTTTTCCTTCAGGCCGTCCCTGATTATGCGGGCGTTCTCCATATAGTAGTCTATTATATTCTGGTTCTCATTCAGGCCCTGCTCGGATATGGCCGCGAGGCCTCCCTCCTGGGCTATGTTGGACGCGCCGTTGAACATCGTGGTCTGTCTCCTGTTCCATATTGAGTTGACCCTCCCCTCCTGCGAATCCTCCGTCACGAGCGCCTTGGGCACGACCGACCATCCGAGTCGCACTCCGGTGAACCCGGAGCTCTTCGAGAAGCTGTTTATCTCTATTGCGCATTTCTTCGCACCATCGATCTCATAGATGCTTCTAGGAAGGGTAGAATCGGAGATGAAAGAGTGGTATGCGGCGTCGAATATAATCACCACCTTGTTGTCGCAAGCGTACTTGACGAACTTTTCAAGCTGTTCCTTCGTAGCGACTGCTCCAGTGGGATTATTCGGGCTGCAGAGGTAGATCAGGTCGACCTTCCCTGCCGGGACTTCCGGGAAGAATCCGTTCGCCTCGTTGCAGGGCATGTAGACGAGCCCCTCATAGACAGTGCCGTTCGCCTTCCCGGTCCTTCCTGCGATCACGTTGCTATCTACATATACGGGATAAGCAGGATCCTGCACTGCTATTACGTTGTCCTTTCCGAAGATAGACTCCACGTTCGCGGAATCTGTTTTTGCACCGTCGCTAACGAACACTTCGTCCGTTTCCAGCTTGATTCCGCGCCTTGAGTAGAACTCGGTGATCGCCTTCCTGAGCCTTGCGTCCCCCTGCTCGTCCCCGTAACCCGTGTATGTCTTCACGTCGGCGAGTTTTTCAACTCCCAGGCGAAGCCCATCGATAACGGAAGCTGTAAGAGGTTCGGTGGTGTTACCTATCCCGAGGCGGAGCACCTCTATGCCAGGATTCTTCGCGACGAACTCCTTCGTCCTTCGCGCTATCTCGGGAAACAGGAATCCCGCGCTCAACTTGCCATAATTCGGGTTAATGGTAGCCGTAAAAATCCCCCAACTACTTGGCGATTAGAATATATAAGACTTGCCGGAATTGGTTGCGATTGCGATTTTTTGCGAAACTAAACATCAACTATTTAGGGACACACTGTCTTTGAATATGTGATGATGCTATGGTCGAAGGCTGCACCTTCTGCAGAATAGTCTCGGGTGAATTGCCGGCGTTTACGGTATACGATGACGAGCACGTCAAGGCGTTCCTCGACATCAGTCCCGTGACCAAGGGGCACACCCTCATAGTCCCGAAGAAGCACTACACCAATCTGTATGACATACCTGACGATGAACTTGCAAGGGTCACTTCTGTCGCTAAGGAGCTTGCGCTTAAATACATTAAGGCGATTAACGCCAATGCCGTGAACCTTTTGCACGCTTCAGGAAAGGAGGCTGATCAGAGCGTTTTACATTTTCATCTGCACCTTGTCCCGAGGTATGCCGATGACCATCTGACCAACCTGTGGTTCCAGAACGCCCCACTGAAAATAGACCTCAAAGAGGTTATCGAAGAGATAATGGCGCAGAAGTAGAGGAATTTTTTCAGAAATCAACATTCAGCATCGCGAGCGACCTCTTCAATTCCTTCTCTGTGCTGAAGTGTATTGCGTTAATCCCGACCCTCACCGCGCCATGCACGTTCTCCGCCCTGTCATCCACGAATACGACCTGTTCTGGCTTCACTTTCATCCTATTCAGAGCGTGCGTGAATATCCTCTCGTCAGGCTTTGCCACGCCGAGATAGCACGAGGCGAACCTGTAGTCGAAGATCCCGAGGTCCATCCTCCTGTGGAGGTCGAGGTAGTATGCCCTTGAAACATTGGTGAGCAGTCCGACCTTGTAGTCTTTCTTCTTCAGGCCCTTTATTATTCCAATCAGCTCCGAGTTGACGATAAGCCCTTCGTTCCTTTTCTCCCATTTCGTCCTCTTCGGATCCAGTCCCAGCTCCTTCGCAAGCCGCCTTTGGTATTCGGCCTCCTTCATAGTTCCCATGTCGAGACTGCCCTTAAGCGCGCGCGTCAGAGAATAGGGTACCCTGTTCGGAACTTTGTTTATGTGTGCGACATAGTCAACCTGTTCCCTCCACTGCGGTATGGCTCCTTTTACCAGCACGCCGTAGGCGTCGAACAGCACGGCTCGTATCTTGGAATTCATATTTGATGATTCGCAGTAAACCTATTTAGGCTTTTCAGGGAGCATTCTCCCATTCAGGCCATTCCGAAATCAGCAGGCATCCCTTGGAGGCGACTCCTATCGCGCGGGAACTTAACGCCAACGCTTAAATACAGTGGAAATACAGGAGTATTGTTGGAAAGGTGGAAGCATGACGCAGAAAATGGCAAACAAGACGGAAGTGTCAAAGGAAGATCTGGCGAAGATAAACCAGCTAATGGGAGACCTAAGAGACACAAGGCTCAGGATAAAGGGGCCGCTTAACTCCGTAGACGTTCATATGGAGAATGGAATGCTCGCCGCAAAGGTGGTGAGGTCCTCAGGTCCGAACCAGGAAGAGAAGGCATTGCTCGACATCCACCCCAGCGAGGACGGGAAATTTATGGAGGTGGACGTATTGTCCCGCAAGGATTTTCACATCAACAGGATCATGAGGTTCATTCCGGGAACGCCTTGGTTCTATAACGCGGAGGAGTTGAAGATAAGCTCTGAGATCAGCCTCGGAACCAAGGTCAGGGTGCGAATCAGCCCGCAACGTGCTGTTCCGATGAAAACATCTTAGACTTTCTCAAACAATCCAGAGTCTCGCTTCCTACTGCTTTAACGCCAATGCTTAAGAAGGCCTGAAAGGAAGAGGGTAGTGTGATTCGATGGCACAACGGTTAAGGGGGGAGAACGGAGGCCAGGAAGAATACGGCGACGTTCAAAAAAGCGGATTCGGCGTGGTTATGGGCGGGGGAGATATCCGCAAGATCAACCCTTCCGAAGGATTTGATGAAAAGGCATCAATAATCCTCTACAAGACACTGAGACACGCCAGAGGTTTTCCTGAAACGATGGTGACTGTCGTTGATCATTCGCCTATGAAGGAGGTGCCTGCCTATTGTCACGATGACGGCAGGTTCGAAGTCGGAGTCATAACTCCAATATCCAGGGAAAGGCAGATGGTGCCCGATCCCCTTAGGGTATTGGATTACTGCAAGTTTGATGCGGAAACGGTGCGCCAGCTTTACGGGATAAAAATGCCCGCACTGGTGATTCGCGCCGTGGGCCCGGGAGTCAACGGGATACTGCTGCCCGAGGAGTCCGATGCGCAGAAGTCTTTCTTCAATTCATCGTCAAAGTCCACATCTCCGCGCCTCATTCTGTCTGAAAGCAAAGGGCTCAGGACGATGCGTCCTGTCCTTGTACCCATGGAGAAACAGATGGCTTTTCTGAACAAAAGGGAATGAAACAGAAGCAGACGTGAGCATCATGGGCAATATATCGAAAGCGCCGGGGCAGAAGAAGGAAGAGGGCACTGTGTCATACGAACTTAGGCAATACGGACCTGAAACCACGTTGTACCTCGATAAGAGCGAGAACGGAGTCAAGTATACCGTGTACGAGCGACACATCGACGACCTGACTCTTGGACGCCTGCCATCCAATCCGACCCTGGAGATAAACATCACATTCTCGGGTTCGAACGCGCAGGATGAAGAGGCCAGGATGGAGACATCGGGAATCCTCGAAGACTATGGCGAGACAAAACCATACTCCATGAAGAGCGTATACCGTGGATCGAAAGCCGCGAAATTCAAGGAAGAGTACCTGAATTCAGGTGCGGAGAAGTTCTTCGTGACTGCGACAAGGATCGTAGTAAACCGTCTCGGATGCGAGATGAATGAGAGGATCACGGTAGACGGATCAGACCCGAGGAACAGCATGGGAACCTTATTGGCACTAGCGAAGGCAGCTTACCTAAACGGAGAGGCGGAGAGATGGCTATCCCAGCGCGAGAAGGGAATTGGCAAGGCCAAGCGGGACTGAATGCATCGCTTGGAAGCAGGAGAATCTTAGACTTTCTCAAACAGTCTTGGATGCTCCAACTCTGAAGCTGACGCATCAAGGAGGTTCGTGCAGCTAATAGGGAAAAAGAAATAACCAATACGTCTGATCAGTTGGCAGAAAGCTTAAGGTAGGAAATCAGATGGTCAAATATGGCATCATTTAACAGGGACATCGAGGAGAGGCTGTGGTTCGTGAGGTATTGGGCAGCCTATGTGAGGCGCACCCCTAACGCGGTCTGGTCCAGGCAGCAGGTCTCATTCATAAATTCTGTAATGAAATCAGCAAACCAAGACCCAACACTCTATCTCAAGGTAAAGTACAGCGTACGCGCCTCAGAACGAAAGTGAAATAGGATTCTTTCAGAAGCTCTCAAATTGTCCTGGATTCTCGCGAAAATCTAACGCCAATGCTTAAATACAGCCGCTAAGTAGGAGTAGCGTGATATCGTGACTGCGGACTCTAAAACAAAGGAAGCGAAAACTGATGGGGGATGGGTTGTTTACAGGACGAAGGACCACTTCTACCCGAAAACCGAGCTCTCGTACAAACAGGAGGGCATGCCTTCGCTTCCAGAGTACCCGAGAGAAGATGTATTCGATCAGATATGTCGCACGCGAGATCGACTGTTGCGGATCTGATGCGAATAAGGAGACGGATGGGCTGAAGTTAACGCTGGACCTGGCGTTCCTGACTCCTCACGATATAGGAGGGGAGGTGATGCTGAACGTGAAGGGCAGCAGCGACAAGTGGAATCCGAGAGCGGTAAACATGCATGACGCGTACGTGATAAAAGACGCAGACTCAGTCGATATAAGGAACGCGTACGAAAAGTCGGACCCTGCCATGTTCTTCCTTGACGCCTCCGAGGCGCTGGCGGATAACATCGGATGCAAGTCATGGGAGTATAAACTGCCCCTCCAGGAGCACAACAGGCTTGGAGAGCTGATCGACGCTGTCCATCACATGAAAGTTCAGGTCAGAAGTGGAATAATCCGCGACCTGAAAGCAACAAAAAGATGAAGATTGGAATCTGTTAGAATCTCTCAAATACTGTTGGCATCCTCTTATGGAGGATTTAAAGCCAACGCTTAAAAAACTTGAAACTGATAATCAACGGTGGTTGTGTGGCGGAGACCTTCATGAAAAGAGAGAGCAAAGAACAGGACGGAGTAAAGACGGATTCCTACTGCTACAGGGATGATTTCGCAGACCTCCATCTCGCAATGGAGAGGACATACGAGTCAGGTAAGCTTACAAAAATATCCTACAGTGCCCGCGAGTACGAATCCCTTGGCACCATCAAGCAGAGATCCATCGAACTTGAGATAGGCGTGACCTTCGCCAGAGGCGAGGTCGTGAAGTTTGATGTGAGAGATGTCCGCAGGGGCGGAGATTGGGCGGGCACGGTAAGCGTGGCGTCTCACAGCTTCCCTGTGGTCAACGAGAAGATAGACAGGTCCGTCGAGCTTGCGAACAAGTACAGGAAGTACGGAAAGGAGCAGTTCTTCATAATCGCCTGCGATGAGATCTCCTGATCCGCCGCATTCCTTGAGCGAAGGGCCAGGAATCTCGCGGAAACGTCTCAGACGCTGGAGAGGATAATGTCCGATGTCCAGTACATGAAGAACCCGATCAGGGACAACATAGTGCGCAGGGCGAAGGAGAAGCCGGAGTTTATCTCGGAACTTAGGAAGAAGGAGTGATGGCAGGAGACGCCTTTAACCCTTGAGTTTCATGGAAGTGAAATGAGGACAATTAAAGGAGAGAAAAGACGCGTTCCATATCCTTACAACGGAAATGCGTTTTTCAAAAGGCGTCCGTTCCGAAGTCATGGAAGAAAGGGGCTCCTGGTCAGGCCACCCCTATTGAGCGCCAAACAGGGTCTGAAAAAATGAATTTCCTCGTGCGGCGTTTTTTCGCACTACTTCCATGGAATATTTTTACAGGGTACCAAAAACATGGATGAGGAAAAAATAATAGTGGAACTTCCGACGGCAACCTACTCTCCTCGACAAACTTTGCGTTTATCGGGCCTATGGCGAGGGATAACTTTCCCTTTGGGATTTCGTTCGCCATAAGGAAGAGCGCATCACAGACTATCCTGAGAGAAAATCCCTTTCTGCCAATACAATTCGAGACTTCCTTGGATTATCTTAGTAAATCCTGTTTATTTACGTCCTGTGCCTGCTCGAGTCCTTAAGCAGTACGTTGATGAAGAACTTGCTTCCTTTCTCAGGAACCTCCTCGAATCCGAATTTCGGATTTCTCAGGAGTTTCAGCATCTCGGGTTCGTTGGTGCAGCAACAGGTCGCTGCAAATCCCGACATCTCGCAGTCCCTCAATACCTCCTTCATCACGGTCCCTCCGACTCCCATCTGCTTCGGATAATACGGAGTACTGTTGTCAAGGTGTTCAGGAGGATTCAGAGGAAAGAAGACGGTTATTATGGACAGGGTGTCCCCGCCGCCGATTCCCTTTCCGGCCAGCCACTCCCGCTCCTCGCTCAGGCTCGAGAGGTAGTATTCGCCCACTTTGAATGAGGCCACATCGACACGTCCGTAGTCATCGGGCCTTGAATAATCAGGAAGGAAGACCTCGTAGCTCATGCCTCCTAAAGGCAAATGCCTTACCTCCAGCTCCACTTCGACTCCCTTTTTGGTATGAAGCAGTCTTGTCCGGGGGATTCCCGCCTTGTGCTCAGGCATCTGAAGGGTCTGTGTCGTCATTGTCTTCACTCAGAGAGTTTCGTTTCCGCTTATTTAAGCGTTGTTAGCGGTTCGTTTACTAGGATGATGTTGGAGATGCTAACAATGTTCAATCATTCCTTCTGTCTTCCGTTCGACTTGTGCTTTTCGGCGGAAAGGGAATCCATGTAGGAGTCGAAGCGCTTCTCGCTGATCGCGAGGTCCACCTCCCTGAAGGTCACCTTCTCCGGAAGTTCGCGGACACCCCTGACGATCACGCAGCCCGGGAAGCTCCGAGAAGCAGGTCGAGCGGCACCTTCAACTCCGAAAGGGTCCTCTCATCCACATCGGGCTTGAGATAGGCCGTGGCGAACAGGTCTCCCTTGATCTCTATGGATGGGGTCTATGGCCACTATCGCGCCGAACTCCACGGGGCTAAGTTCCGAAGGGCTCGTGAACCTGCGCATGGTTATCTCATAGCCTTTCTCGTGCTCTTCGACATCCACCTGCCTGACTGTCACTACCGCTAACTTGTTCCCGTCCCTCTGCACGCCGAAAGCTACCGCTTTCGAGTCCGCGTTTATTCGTGTCAATGTCACCATTCAATTCACATCTTGTATTTTTATCCGAAAGTATCCTTTTGCTAAGATAATTCAAGTTTCTCTAACATTCTGTTCGAGAGTATGACGCTCTTCGTGTTTTTACAGTGCGGCCTGCATCTCCGACATAAAAGTGGCATAACGCAGGTATGCCTTCTTGAGATCCTTCTTCCCTTCTGGGACATAAGGATTTCTCTCCACGTCCCTGAGAGTGTTTATCATCTCCACGGTCTCCCTTATCTTGCGTTGGCCCAGAACATCCGCGTTTGCGGTCTCGACATTTGCGGGACTGGTCTTGATGAAGTCCCCTCCAAATGTGAAGAAGACGTTCATTCCGTTTATCTCCGCGCGGTCCATCTCCAGAAGATAACGCCTATTTCTAGAACCGGGTAAAAGTTCCACCGTGGCATTGAAGATCACAGTCACCTCCTTCTTCCCATCGTGCACCTCCACCACGCCGCAGGTCCTGTCCTCATTCCACTTGTTGTCGAACTCTACAGAGACGGTACTCTTTCCGTCGACGCTCTCATATTCAAAGCTGGTGACTGAGGAGTCCCGCACTTCTCCTTTGAATTTAGTTCCTGAGAACTCTGAAAGGTCCGCTGAGTGCGTGCGTTTCCCTTCGGTTCTCGTCGCTTTTGCCATAAGATTGCCTGTTTTTCTAAGATTGTCTGAGTCTTTCCAACACTGTCCTCGCAATATGTGCGGCAATTAGCCCTTTCTGGATATCTTCCTGAAATCCTCGATCGCCTTACCGAACTTCGAGAGGTACTGGTCCACGTTCGCGAAATAGCCGAGAACCTCTCCGGTCACCTTGGTGTTTCCCGCAATCCCCGCATTCTCCGCTTCGGATATGTATCCGATTAGTATCTCGGTCTCTTCCGGCTGAAGGCGTTTCCCCTGATACCATCCCGACTTCGTGCGGAACTCCTTGATGTTGTGAGGGAGTGTTGGGAAAGAGGCGATGTCTTCTACGCCTACGCAAACCAATGATGTCTTTCTGCGGTCATTCTCTCTCCTGTCCCTCATGCAGAGCGCAAGGCACGTCGCGTCGAGTCCGTCAGACAGGTCAAGCTTGTCGTTCACGTACAGCGCTCCTACGAGGTATCTGGGCGCCGCCTTGTCGTGCCTGTCCCTCTTAACGTCGAATTCGGCGCTCATCACAACAGTCCAGTCTCCAGGATCCCGTAGTCCCAGTAGGATGCAATCCTGCCTTTTTTCTATCGACCAGGTGGCATTTGTCGTCAGACTGTGAATCTCGTTGAGTCTTAATTCAATTTCTTTCATCATCTTCTCACCTGCTTAATCATCATCCGCGTTTCCCGGGAAGAGTTGTCTTCTTCACGGGTGCTATTTCGTCGACCATCTGCATCAGCATCCTCGCCGCATCCGACGCCGCTTCCTGGGAGATGTGCGTAGTGTCGTCGTAGCGTACGACCGCATCGGGCAGGAGCTCTTCCGGAAGCATCGCCGTGGGGAAAGGTCCGAGAACGAGCGCGTTTGCGCCCTCTCCTTTCTGCACGAGCGAGAACTCGCTTTTCACATTGTCGTAGTCCAGCGAGAAGCTTACGGCGACTATGCCGCCCTCTCCGTTCTTTCCGTCAAGGTCGAGGTTGGCCTTTTTCGCCGTCTTCAGGTTGTCCGGGGCGTCTTCCTTCCAGGTCACCTTGGCGAAGCACTCGAAAGTCTCGCTATTATTGAGGAACGTGCTCAGAATCTTAGTCTTCGATGCAGGGTTGTTCTTTATTGCCACATAATCACCTTCTTTTTTCCCTCAGAGGCAAGGAGAGGGTCTTCTTCGGCTCTTTCCTTTGCAGGGGAAGCAGGTCATTTATTCTGTCAAATGACACTTTTCCCAGCTTCTCTTCCTGCTTCCTTATGCTCACGTCATAGTAGGATATCATCAGCAGGAGTTCGGAGAACTGTTTGAGGTCCGCTAGAGCGTTTTCGTCGGAAATCATCTTAAGAACTGCGGTCGAGTTGCCGTCGCCCCTGCCTTCTGAAGGGAGCATTATGTATCCCCTGTCCTTATCGCGTCCCTGCCTGAGGAGGGACACCTTTATTTTTGGCTCGATGTCGACCTGATCCTGAGACGTGATCGTAGCCGAGCGTATTTCCACCTCCGCTCCGAATGCAACTGGGTTCTGGCCCGATGGATCGGCGTTGTGCAAAACGACTTCGTATGTCTTTTTGTTGCCATGGTCCGAAGTGCGCTCGACCTTCAGGATCGCGACCTCCTTCTCGTCCGACATTACGTCGAATGCAAGAGTGTTTTTGTTCCGGTTGTCTGGTGTTTTTAGCATCTTCATATCATCACGTGCGCTTCTGCAGCGCAGCCTCTTTTGGGATCTTCCTCGCGCCCTTGAGGGCTTCGACGAAAGCGATTTTCTGCTTGTCGTCATCAACAGAGCCTGCGCCATGGACGTTCTCCTGCCTGAAGACAGGTGGAAGACTGCCCTTTGGGATCGACACGAACGTCTTCCAGTCTTCTCCCTTGTCTTTGACTATCTCTATCATCACATCCTCAGGGCCGTAATACAGGTAGTACATTGTGTGCTCCGCTCTCTTTTCCCCGATCCAGTGGTTCATGGTTACCGTGGCTCCCTCGGCGATGTCGTCCTTGCCAGGGATCAACACGCCTATCCAGCACGTGTCAATTTCCTTGCTCTTCGCGGTCTTTGATTTCATGGGCTCATCATTTCTATTCGTTGTCCCTGAGAAGGAGCTTAGGCATGGCTCCGTTGAAAGTCAGCGTCTTCGGAGACGCGAATATCCCCTTTATTAGAGTTTGGTGGTCCGAAAGGTTCACGTCGCTGGACGTGTCGTTGGTGTATTGGGCATGCGCGCGGTCGCTGAAGTTTCCTCGCCCTATGAAGGTGCAGTTCTCGACCCACGACCTTCCGGTGAGGTGGAAGTCTCCGGTCAGTATTGAGTCCGATATCATGACCTTCTCGCGGTCGGGATCGCCTCTCTTGCAGACCTCGAAAGAACCGATGAGGGTAGAGTTACATACTCTTCCCATCCCCCTGATTTCGGACGATCCGGTCGATATCAGCGTGGATCTGCAGAGCACGCTCGCCTCCTCGGCGAGGACGAGGGAGTACGGCTTCTCGCAGACGAGCTTCGAGTTGCTTATCTGGACCTCGTCGGACACGTCGATATGGCCCGTGAGCACGGATTCCCTCACCTGGACCCTGTTGAAGAGTTTTACGCCGTCGGAGATATCGGAGTCGTATAAGTCGACGTAGTGATGAAGAACGCAGCCATCAGATATCTTTGAGTTTACCGCCAACGCATGGCCGTAAAGACCGCACTTTCCCGAGATTACGGTGTCGCCCTGCTCCTCGCTGAGTATTATCACTCCCATATCGAGATGCGTGTCTTCAGAAACCACCGCAGTAAACTCGACGAGGCCTCCTGCGGTCCTGCTTCCGTCGGAATTGACGTTGAAGAATCTCTCAAGAATCCTTTCCTTTCCTCCATCTAATCTGAAAGTGAAGAGAGTGACTCTCTCGTCGAATTCCGCAGTCTTGTCGCGAAGCTCGCCGTATCCTGCCAACTTTCCGAGATTTATCTTGGATGTCTCGATCTCCTCGGGCTCCATCCTCCTGGAGCTAGGCAGGAATGCCTCTTTTACCTGCTCTGAAGAGCGTGAGCTCCTTCTGTGCTGTGACATAGGATGAACTTATCCTTTGCATCCTATTTAAACATTGATAAAAAAAGCAGTTTATCGTCTCAATGTTGTTATTTTGAGCTTACGCGGACAGGGAGGGCAAAGGAGGGAGGTCACGGCACGAACTTGAAGTTCTTGAAGCTCCACAGGTCCCTCGTGTCGGGCTTGCTCGCGGGATTCTCCTTGAAGTAGGTCTTCCTGTTCTTGAGCGGGGTCCAGTCGCTCTGCACCGACGCGAGGTTGCCCAGATAGGGTTCCGCTATCCCGAGGATGTAATCGTGAGGCAGGTCGTCTGGGAAGCGCACTCCTTCCATTGGGTTCTCCATCATCCACATGGCAGCAGCAACGACGCTTATCGCCACCTGAAGCGTGGTCGCGTTCTGGTGAGGCGTTAGCCTCCTCGTCTCGTCTATGCCGAGGATGGTCCCTGTCCACCACGAGGTGTACTTGTGGCCCATGACCAGGGCTCCGAGTATGTCGTACCCGCTCGTTATCTCGTCCGACATTATCCTTATCTTGGGCTCCATCTCGTAGTTCCTGGCCCTCAGCTCCACGAGGGATGAGAGCGTCTCGTGGCAGGGCATGTAAGCGTAATGGACGGTCGGCCTGTATACGGGCTTGCCGTCCCTCCAGACGGTGAGGTGGTCGGAGATGCTGAAGGCCTCGCCGTGCCTGACTACCATCCCGATTATCTCCTCGTTAGGTATCCAGGACCTCACCCATGTGTTTATGCCCATCTGCGAGAGGAATATCTGGTTCTTGGGGCCCACGGGGGGTATGTTGTAGAGAGGCGGAAGCTCCGGCTCGTGCGTTCCCCAGCCCATCTCGGCGGGGGCCGTGCCCTCCTCCCTGAATCCCTCTATGCTCCAGGTGCCCACGAACTCGTCGACCTCCTTGGGCCTGTTGGTTATCTGGGTGTCCCTCTCTGAGCAGTGTATCACCTTGACTCCCAGCTCCATGCTGAGGTCGGCGAACTTCCCCTGTGAGATCAGGCTCCTCAAGTTCTTCGCCTGCGCAGGAGATACCTTCTTCTCCCTGATCAGCTTATGCGAGATGTCGACAAGCGCCTTCTTCGTGAAATGCGATATTAGGCCAGGATTTGCTCCGTGCTCGAGCACGGCGGTCGGAGAGTCCTTCCAGTCCTTTATGAGCTTCCTGATCCTCATGTAGCGGCAGTATAGGGACTTCTCGTAAGGCGAGCTGCTGAATATCTCCTTCTTGGGCTCCCACTGCTCGACGGATGTGTTTATGTACATCACGCCGTTGTCGTGGCACCACTGGAGGAGCTCGCAGCAGTCTATGTTCCATGCGAGGTCTATGAGCAGGTCTCCTGAGGATAGGTGCTTTGAAAGGGTGGATGCGAGGTTGCGCCTGTCGATCTTGTGCCTTACGAACTTCACGCCCTTCTTCATGAGAGGGGCGAGATCCTTCCTCTTGTCCTCGAAATCCATGACTGTGATCCTGTCAGGGGAGACGCTGATCAGCTTCATGAGCAGCGGAAGGGTGCAGCGCGCCACGGATCCGTAGCCGAGCATCAGCACCCTGTTCCTGAAACTTATCTTTTTCACGTTTATTTACCTTGAATTTTAAATATCCTATTGGCCAGGGATAGTGCGCGAGGTCACTTGCGCTTTGAGGTCCTCTTCCTTGTGGCCGACGGCGCTCCCTTCTTCCTTACGGGGGCTGGCGCGCTCTTGGCCTCGCCTCTTCTCTTCGACATCATCACGAAGTAGTAGATTATGATTATCACTACGAGGATCACGAGCGCGACCACCACTATCATGAGGATGGGCAGCGGCTGCGCAACAGGAGGCAGTGCGGTCGCGGTGAGTATCTTGGCCACTCCGCTCTGCAGGCTTGCGCCGCTGGCTCCGGTCGAGTTTGATTCCTCTATGACCGCCGCGCCTCCGCTCCAGGTGGAGTTTACTATGGCGTTCGCAGGCATGAACACAGTGATGTTGATGAATTCGTTCTGTGAAGGAGCGAGAGTGCCGTTCTTGGGAGAGATGGTTATCCTCGGCGTCGTCTTGTTGATGACCGGCTGCAGTTGGGCGAACGAAGCGAATCCTATAGAGGTGTTCCTGCATGAGTTGAATACCTGCATCTGCAGCGTCTCGTTTCCTCCTGCGCTCACGTTGAAATGTATGTGCCCGGCGACTTCCCCTATGCATGCCTGGGAGATGGTTGACATTAAGAAGAGGATTAAGACAGAGGTAAGAAGGAAATTGGATTTTATTTTATTCACCAAAACACAACTCTCATTTCTTGCCTAGCATGACAGGAATACGGTTATTACTTGGTTGTATGATCCCGCAGCCTGCCCTGTCGGCACGTTCAGACCGAAGAAGATATCGTTAGTTCCGGAGTTTGCCTTTACGGGTATCTTGGTGTCTACTCCAGATACGGTGTTCGTGAGTTGGGTACCTATGTTCTGTCCGGAAGTAAGGCTCCAGAGGGTGTTGCCCACGAGGAAGCTTCCTGCGGTGGATATCCAGTTTCCTGTGGCAGGGCTTCCTGAGAACGCGGAGACCGCTATGTTCCCGTTATAGTTTCCAAGGTTGACTACGTTGACGTCGTTTTGCGTTGCGGCATAAGAGCCAGGCTGTACATATCCGACAGTCTGGGCGTTTGAGAAATAGATCACTGTGTTTGTGAATGACGGCGTGCACGTACCTGGAACAATCAGGCATCCTGTCAGCGCGTTGACCGTATTCGTTACGGTTGCATATGAGGTCATGGGACTGATGATCGCAAAAAGCACAAGCACAACCAGAGCAGAGACTGCCGCGAATGCTGCCATTGACGCCAGCGAGTTTCTGCTAATTTTTGTATTTGCCATGGTTTAACCCTTAACAAGACAGCATCACGTTTATCGTCTGCGCGTATCCGCTCTCTCCGGTGATTCCGCTGTTCGCTGTGCCCGTTGGCACGTTGACCCCGAAGAACACGGTGTTTCCCGCCCCGTTGGCAAGTATCGGTATTTTCGTATCGCCTCCGGTCGGGCCGCCGTTGATCGTGTTCGTGAGCTGGGTCCCTATGTTGCCTCCGCTCGTGGCGCTCCAGAGGGTGTTGCTGACAAGGAAGGCGTGCGCGGGCGTCGTCGATATCCAGTTTCCTCCGTTCACTATTATGTTCGCTCCCGCGTTTCCGAAGTTTATCACATTCTCCGCGTTCGCGGTGGAGGCGTATGTTCCTGGAGGAACCGAACCGAAGTTGATTATAGTGTTCGAGATTATCGGCACGCATGTGTTCGGTATGACTACGTTGCCGCCGACCACGTTGGAGGCTGCTGCCACTATGAGCGGGCTCAGCAGAGCATAGCTCATCAATGCTATCAGCGAAAAGACAACCGCCAATGCTATTGTCGGCTTTGCCGCCCTATTATTCATCTTCATTTGGTCGCCTGTAATGTTTTGAATAATAATATAGAAAGGTATTTAAAGGTTAATTCGCCGCCGAGGGAGGCGGTTAAATGAAAAGTATGTAAGGGTCATGGACTCAGCAAGACAGCATCACGTTTATGGTCTGCGCGTATCCGCTCTCTCCGGTGATTCCGCTGTTCGCCTGCCCGACGGGCACGTTGACTCCGAAGAACACGGTGTTTCCTCCTCCGTTGGCCTTCAGAGGGATCTTAGTGTCTCCGCCCGCGGGTCCTCCGTTGATCGTGTTCGTGAGCTGGGTCCCTATGTTGCCTCCGCTCGTCGCGCTCCAGAGGGTATTACTGACATGGAAAGCCCGGTTAGGGGTCGTGGATATCCAGTTGCCTCCGTTCACTATTATGTTTGCTGCGGCGTTTCCGAAGTTTATCAGGTTCTCCGCGTTCGCCGTTGGCTGATATGTCCCTGGCGGAGTCGAACCGAAGTTGATTATAGTGTTCGAGATTATCGGCACGCATGTGTTCGGTATCACGACGTTGCCGCCGACCACGTTGGAGGATCCTGCAAAAACTATGAGCGGACTGAGGAGCGCATAGCTTACCGTTGCCATCAAAGCGGCAACGAGCATCAACGCTATCGCAGGTCTTGCTTCAGGAAAATCGGTCATCAGGTCGCCAGTATATTTTTGGAATAATCGCATAAAACATATTTAATGTTTTTGCTTTCTGCGGATGAGAATCGTAACAGACTGTCAGCAAGAGAAGAGGACTGTTATTACTTGGTTGTATGTGCCCGCGGCCTGGCCTTTTGGCACGTTGAGGCCGAAGTATATGTCGTTGCCTCCGCTCGCGAGCACAGGTATCTTAGTGTTGTACCCGGTCACCGTGTTCGTGAGCTGGTTCCCTGTGTTGCTTCCGGACGACTGGCTCCAGAGCGTGTTCCCGACAAGGAAGCTGCCTGCGGTCGATATCCAGTTGCCGTTTGTCCCGGATGAAGACGCATCCACTAATAAGTTTCCTCCGCTGGATCCCGAATCTATCACATTGACATCGTTGGTGGTCGGCGCGTAGGAGCCGGCCGGAACGTAGCCCGTCGCGACTGCGTTCGAGAAGAGTATCACCGTGTTTGACAGCACGGGTATGCACGTTCCGCCTGAAGATACAGTAAGGGTTCCTGACTGCACCGAGTTGGCGGTCCATCCCGCGGAGTCGGACACGCTGAAGTTGATCTCTATGGTGTTGCTCACGTAACTGCTAGGTATCGTCCATTTGTACGTGTTGGA